>DASZJQ010000264.1:0-1713 GCA_035947875.1 Acidimicrobiales bacterium | reverse complement strand
GGGAGCCAACGACCGGTACGGGCCACGGGAGGCCGAACGGGTGTCGGGGGCGTGGGCCCAACTCGACCGCGAGCTCGCCATCATCGGGGAGCTCGGGTTCCCCGGCTACTTCCTGACCGTCTGGGACATCG
The DNA here is from genome assembly GCA_035947875.1 of Acidimicrobiales bacterium. Taxonomy (GTDB): domain Bacteria; phylum Actinomycetota; class Acidimicrobiia; order Acidimicrobiales; family RAAP-2; genus Bog-473. Next base: position 1,582 of record DASZJQ010000264.1, on the reverse strand, counting down.
TCATGTTCTGTCGACGTCAGGACATCTTCTGCCAGGGCCGCGGCTCGGCGGCCACCTCCGCCGTCTGCTACGCCCTCGGCATCACCAACGTCGACGCCGTCGACCTCGGGCTGCTGTTCGAGCGCTTCCTCTCCCCGGCCCGCGACGGGCCTCCGGACATCGACATCGACATCGAGTCGGGTCGGCGTGAAGAGGTCATCCAGTACGTCTACGAACGCTACGGCCGGCTGCACGCCGCCCAGGTGGCCAACGTGATCACCTACCGCTCGCGGTCGGCCCTGCGTGACGTGGGCAAGGCACTCGGGCACACGATCGAGGAGGTGGACGGGTGGTCGAAGTCGGTCGACCGGGGCGAGCCGCTCGGCCAGCGGACCGACTTCCCACCGTTGGTACGGGACCTGGCCGCCGATCTGCTCGACTTCCCCCGACACCTCGGCATCCACTCGGGAGGCATGGTCATCTGCGATCGACCGGTGGTCGAGGTCTGCCCGGTGGAGTGGGGACGGATGCCCGGCCGGAGCGTGCTGCAGTGGGACAAGGACGACTGTGCCGCCGCCGGGCTGGTCAAATTCGACCTCCTGGGACTGGGCATGCTCACCGCCCTGCACAACATGGTCGACCTGGTACGGGGGTTCCACCACGTCGAGATCGACCTGGCCCGCCTCGACCAGGAGCCCGAGGTCTACGACCTGCTGTGCCGGGCCGACACCGTCGGGGTGTTCCAGGTCGAGTCGCGTGCCCAGATGAACACGCTCCCCCGCGTGCAGCCCCGGTGCTTCTACGACCTGGCCATCGAGGTCGCCCTCATCCGCCCCGGCCCCATCCAGGGTCACGCCGTCCACCCCTACATCCGACGGCGCAACCAGACCGAGCCGATCACCTTTCTGCATCCACTCTTGCGACCCGCCCTGGAGCGGACACTCGGCGTGCCCCTCTTCCAAGAGCAGCTGATGCAGATCGCCATCGATGTGGCCGGGTTCACCCCGACCGAAGCCGACGAACTGCGCCAGGCGATGAGTGCCAAGCGGTCGGGGGAACGGATGGCCCGTCTCCGCGATCGGCTGTTCGCCGGCATGGCCGCCCGGCAGGTCTCGACCGAGGTGTCCGAGCAGGTGTACGAAGCGCTGGCCGCCTTCGCCAACTTCGGATTCCCCGAGAGCCACTCCGTGGCCTTCGCCCACCTGGTGTACTCCACCGCCTGGTGCAAAGTGCACTACCCCGCCGCCTTCACCGCCGGGCTGTTGAACGCCCAGCCCATGGGGTTCTGGTCCCCTCAGAGCCTGGTGGCCGACGCCAAACGCCACGGGGTGACCGTCCGGCGTCCGGATGTGAATGCCGGTCAGGCCGATGCCAGCCTCGAGGAGATCGGACCCGAGCACCGTGGGCGGGACGGCGCGGGATCGACCGGTCCCGCCATACGCCTGGGACTGTCCTCGGTGCACGGCATCGGGAGCGAGACGGCGACGAGGATCGCCGAAGCAGGCCCGTGGTCGAGCATGGAGGACCTGGTCCGCCGGGCGGACGTGACCCGCCCGCAGCTGGAGGCACTGGCCACGGCGGGAGCGCTCGACAGTCTCAGCCC
>DASZJQ010000263.1:0-12605 GCA_035947875.1 Acidimicrobiales bacterium | reverse complement strand
GACTCGGGGACGGTTCCCACGTCGCACGGCGCCATGACGATGCCGTCGATGCCCTCCTAGAGCTGCTGTACGGCTAGGCGGGGGTGACGGGTAGGTCCCCCTGGTCGTAAGGGTGGTCCTCAGGATGGGCGGCCCGTAGCTCGACGTTCTCGGCCTCAGAGATGTCCCGGCGTTCGACTGCCGCCGTCAGTTGCGCGTTGACCATCCCATGTACCTCGTCCAGCTTGGGGACCACCACGTTGTCCAGCTTGTCGCTGACCGCCTTGGACCGCTTGTTGCCCCGGTAGGTGACCCAGGCCAGGAAGAGGACCCCGGCCGCGAACACATCCTGAACGGGGTCGGTCCCCACCACCACGCCCGCCACGTCGGTCGTCAGAAGTGGACGAGGCCAGCCGTCGTCGCGTAGGTGAGGATGAACCCCACCGAGAGCAGGCAGAGCCCGAAGGCGACGAGGCTCTTGGCCTGAATGAACGCCACCAGGAACACGATGGCCGCCGCCAGGGCGAAGATGAAACCCCAGACCGGCATCAGGCGACCGGAGGCGGCAACAGAGGATTGTGTGGTGCAGCAGCAACCGGGGTTGGAGGCGGTGGGGGCGCCGGTGCAGGCGTCCCGGTCGACGGGTCACCGACGTAGTGCTCGATTGCGATGACGAGCGTTCCGCCCACGGTCAGCACCGCCGACACGGCGACCGGCAGGTGCAAGGCCGTGACCGATTGAGTGAGGACGCCGAAGATGATGCCGAGAATGGCGAGAATCTGGCGGCCGATGGCGGCTGTGGACTGCGTGTTGAGGGTCACGACAGCGGAAGCTTCTCGACGTGCCACGCGTAGTAGTCGGCGGGGGCGTTCGGAGGCGCCGTGCCCGCCTGGTTCTGCCACCAGTGATAGGCGGTGTCCCCGACCACGCCAGCGACGTGATCCTGACCTCCTGCTTGCCAGTTCGTCATGTTCTCTCCTTCTGTGAGGTTGCCCGGTGGTTGCGGTGGTGCGAGATCGAAGAAGTCGTCCTCAAGTAAGGACTCATCCCAGTCGGCCGTGCCGTGGTCCGTCCACTGGGTGCCGTCTGCCGTCGTGACCAGACCCGGCCAACAGAGCGGTGAGCAAATGTGCGGCCCGATCTTCGGGTCATAGTGAGCGGTCCAGAGCTTGAGAGGCCGACCGAACTGGGCGATGTTGGCATTGACGTTTGAGACCTGGCAGTACCCGTAGTCGTAGCCGGTCCACTCGTTCATCGCACCCTGCTCGACGTCGGCGCACATGGCCGGGTCGCCGTCCGTGGTGATGCTCAGGTGCTTGGCGTTGGGGAACTTCAGCACGACCCCGGCGTAGGTCTGCCCGATCCCTGAGTCGTTGACGTACCCGGCGTAGGCGTCGAGGCCCGGGGGAAGGTTGGCGACTGGGCCATCGGACATGCGGAGCGTCATGCGTCCGCCGGGAAGCTGATCGTTGCCCACTGGAGGGCCGTGCTGGGAGCGGAACCGTCCATGTTGGAGCAGGTAATGAGACCCGTCCCGGTGCCATTGACGGTCAGAACCCCAGCCGATAGGACCGCTGCATTATCCACTACCGCCGCAGTCCCGATGCTACCGAGACCACCCACAGTCGGTCGGAACCCAGCAGGCATATCGAAGATCCCCGTAGCGGATGCGCCCGAGCTGTCGAGCCCTTGCATCTCGATAGTGACCATGCCATTGAGCTTGCGATACCGAGCGATGCCGCTGCCCCAGCCATTCAGTAGCGGCGTCATGGTGACCCACCCCGAGTCACCCAAGGGCGTGGTCGACCCGCTGTACACCACCACGCCGTTGTCGTTCCACAGGGCATCAGGAATAGAGGGGTCGGAGGTCGGCAGGGCGGCGAGGATGAACTGCCCCCCCGAACTGAGGGTGAACACGACCTCTGCGCCGCTGCCGCTCTGTGTGAATTCGATGTTCGTGCCCGAAGTAGTGAGCCGGATTGCGCCCGAGCCTTCTTGGTCCAGAAGAATGTTCCCGTGGGCGGTTGCCTTGAGCTCGACCCCGCCGCTGCCATTGTCGACCAGGAGGATGCCGGTGCCCGGGTCTGACTGAAGTGTGATCTTGCCGCTTCCCAGCTCAAGCACCGTGAACCCGCCGCTGCCCTGGTCGGTCATGTTGTAGCCAACCGTGTCACCACCGGGGGTCTCGGCGGTCAGATTGCCAGGGCCGGTCCCATTGTTCGTCGGCCAGCCCCCGGCTGGACCCGCCGCCCCGATTTGCCTCCAGGTCCCAGGCTCACCCGCCACTGTGCAGACCCAGATGGCGGCCGTGTTGTCGACGCCCATCCAGCCCTTCGGCCAGATGCCCACGGAGGGCGAGCCGGCGAAGGGCCAGCGACTCAGGATGGTGACGGGCCACAGGGCTATGTCGGGGTCCAGGTCGGGGATGGGTGACACCAGCTCTTTGAGGGGGCGGTTCGGCACGGCCTCGGGCAGCACCCGGGGCCAGATCAGCACGGGCGCCGTGCGCTTGGCCGAGTCGGTCGCGGGCGGGGCCAGCGGGGCATCCTGCGGGGCGGTGCCGCCCTTCGACTTGTCCATTGCGGCCCAGAAGATCGGCGGTATGCCGCGGCGCTCGGCATCGGTCGGGGCCACGGGGGGATCGAGCGACACGTCGGGCCCCTCGGCCAGCTTCGTGGCCTTGGGCTTCAGGTAGTAGGGGACCGGGGCTTCGTTCATATCACCAGGAAAGAGAGTACGTCAGGGGCGGTCCCAATTGCCGAAAGCACGTCAGAATTGCTCACCGGCAGGATCGGGGTCGGGTCCTGGCCCGGGCTCAGGATCATGCCGCTGCCTGCGCTCACGGTGGCGTTGCCGACGTAGATCGGGTGGGCGTTGGAGGCCGGGGCCGTGAGGACCACGCCCTGAACGGCCGCGAAGGCGGGGAGGGTGTCAACGAACCCGGTCATGGTGACCTGTCCCGACTCGACGGCTGTCGCCAGCTCGGGCTTCGCCGTGACGGTTCCGTCGACCGTCTGCACGGCTGGAAAGTTCGTGACGACGACGGTGCCGCCGCCAGTGACCACGGTGGGCGTGATCGGGGCCGGGTAGGTGGAGAACTCGCCCCCCTTGGAGTCGGCGTGCCAGATGGCCTGATACTGCTGGCCGGGCGTCAGGCCGGTGACCGAGAGGACGAGCTTCTGGGAGTAGTCGCACGTCCAGGGGCCATAGGAGCCCGGGCCGTAGAAGGCGCCGACGAGCTCCCCGCCGATGGTGACCATGCCGACCGCGGTCGAGGGAGCGCCGGGCACGGTCGTGGTGCCGCACCACAGCTCACCCTGCGCCACGTCGGGGAAGCTGAAGATGGCGTCCCCCGTGCCGTCAGCCGTCGCGGTCGCGTGCTGGGGGACGATGGCCATCAGAAGGGCTGCTGCGCTCGGCGGCGGCGCTCGGCTGAACCGGGACCGGGGATGCTGCGGCCCTGGCGCTGGTCCCTGGCCACACGGGTCGATGTCCGGCTGCCACCGCGGGGGCCGATGGGGCCTTGCTGGCGCTCGGTCTCGCGGTAGCGGCGCTCGATCTGGCGGGACTCGATGCGGCCGGCGGTCTTGGGCTTGCTCGGGCTGGGTGCGCCAGTCGAGGACCCGAGCCCCACGGTTCGGGGTGACCCCTTGGAGGCGCTACCGCCCCCTGTCGCCTTCACGGCTTTACCGGCTGGGCCAGGCAGCAGGCGTGCCGCCTTGTTGACTGCCTTTTTGGCGCCCGACGCTTGGAACCCGACCGAGGCGAGCGCCACGACACCGAGGGCACCGATGACGGTCCCGGCCATGATGGCGGCCATGCCGGACAGCCACTTGACCCCGCCTTTGGTCAGGAAGCACGGCCCCGAGAGGAAGAGGAACCCGGGGGCGTGGAGAACGCAGGTGGACAGGTCGTTCCCCCCGACGCCTGATGGGCCACCCGCTGCCGAGCCCGTGGCCGTCGTCCCCGACGCGCTACCCGATGAGCCGCCCGACCCGCCGAGCCATGCGAGCACGGTCGCCGCGGAGGGGTTGGAGGGCGAGCCTGCCGACTGCCACTTGTTGTAGGTGGCATCACCCTTCCAGTTCGTGATCCCGGGGCCACCGCCCAGCAGGGAGATGGCGGCCTTAGCCTGCAAGTTCGGGTCGGCCTGGAGCGCCGCCGGGGACCCGTAGGAGTTGGTCCGGCTGGCCAGCAGCCCGTTGTAGTAGTTGATCTGCCAGAGGCCCACCGAATAGTCACCCGTCGCGGGGGTGTTGTTGAGGGCCACGGTGCTGCCACCGGACTCGGCCATCGCGATCCCGGCCATGAGCGGGGCCCACCCGGGCGGCCCGCCGTTGGCGTTCCACAGGTCGATGATCTGCTGGAAGGTGAGGGTCTGGCCTGTCGCCACCCGCTACCTCGTCTCGGTGCCCGGCTTGCCATCCCCGAGGCCCGCCGCCCGCGCGTGCCAGTAGGACCCGTACATCAGGGCCGCGGCGAGGCCCCCGCCCATGACGATGGGGACCGCGTGCTCACGGTCGATGAAGGCGGCGATAGCGACGAACCCGGCGGCCTGGACGAGGCCGATGTGGACCCACTTGAACAGCGTCTTAGCCCGGGTGTCGGCGTTGATCTCTGTCGTCTGGGGCGAGCTGCAAGCCGCGGCAATTATCTCGTAAACGATGCCTGCCGAGACAAGGAACGGGACGCCATTCTCTGATGAGACGAGGGGGGCGACGGGCACGTCACGCGGGACCGAGGCCCCAGACGTTGTAAGGCGTCTGGCCTGCGTAGGGGACTATGGGGGTCCAGCCGACCGCGGGCTTGGTCCCTTGGACCGTCGTGCGGGGGTCGGTGCCGCGGGGCACGCCGGGCGGCAGCTCAAGGACGTTGCGCGCCGGGGGCGTCTGCTTGAACTCGGCGCTGTCGTTGTAGACGTAGGTCGGGTTCTGAACCGGGGTCATGGCCCGGGAGTGGAACCCGGTCGGGGCGGGGTGCGGCGGGGGCTGGGGCATCAGTAGGGGTGTCCTGCGGCCATCGGGGGCGGGATCGAACCAGTCGACTCACCCGGGCGGGCAGCGTAGCCCGTGGGTGTCGCGTAGACGGGGGCGATGGCCGAGCTGCCGCCGCTCGATACCACCTTGTCCACAGGCACCGTGACCCATACGTCGGCCCGGTCTTGCGCGGCCTGGGCATGGTTCAGCGTCCCCGTCTTGCCTGCCCAGCTCGGGGCGGCGAGGCGCTGGGCCGAGGGATGGGCGTCCTGGGCGGTCGGGTTCGTCTGCGGGGTGATGGGCTGCGCCCCGTACTCGTAGGGGGCCAGGGCGAGCGCCTGGGACGATGCCACGGACTGCTGGTGAGCCTGGCCGTTGAGGCGATCGAGCGCCGCCTGGGTGACGACATCGCCCGGCATCAGAGCGGCACCCCGTTGTAGCTCACGGTGTAGCCCGTGATGCCCGGGATGTTGGGGCCGCCCGGCGAGTTAGCCGAGAGGATGCCCGGGTTCAGGGCCTCAAGCTGCCCCACGCCGGCGCCGTAGCCCGGCTGGGTCTGGGGAGAAGGTGTGGACGTCACGGCCTTGGTCTGGCTGGCGGGCACAGTGGCAGGCGGGGCGGTTCCGGTCGAGGGCGGCGACGGGATGGGGCTCGAACTTCCTCCACCGCCGCCCCCGCCGGTTGCAGCTCCCCCGGTGGCACCTGTGGACGACCCACCCGAGAACAGGCCCGCGACCTCGGTCAAGAAGTTGAGGTCGGCGCCCTGCTGGGCACTGGTCAGAGCCGAGAACACCTGGAAGTCCTCGACCTCCTGCTGCTGGCTGAACGCGGGCGTCTTGGCGGCCGCCCCCGTCGTCGCCGTCCCGGTCGACTTCTTGCGGAACCAGGCGAAGCCCAGGATGCCGACGCCGAGCGCGCCGATCCAGTAGATGAGCGGGATGCCGCCGATGGTCCTGTTCACTGCGAGTACCCCCCTCGCAGGTTCGGCCAGCGGGGGACGACCCGCGGCCAGTGCATCGAGCGGCGCCCGCCCACCTTGCGCCCCCGCATGTGGACAGTCGACGGACCTTGCGGGCCGAGGGTGCCGAGCGGGACGACGGGATCAACGAGCATGGCGAAGGGCAGCGGCATGTAGTGGACCGGCGGGCCGAGAAGGCGGATGTCCTGCACCGCGATGTCGGGGCGGAAGTAGTCCGGTGCTACGGACGACTGGTCATGCCACGCGGGCGAGTTGGACATCGTGCCCGATGCCTTGTGATTGGGCGAGACCGGCACGTCCTCGGTGCCCCAGGCCGCGGAGATGGTCCAGCTCACCGACGTGGCGCCCGCGGGCGACAGGGTGGGCATGGGCATCCAGGCCGGGGCGAACTCCGGTGGTACTCCGTCGACGCGGTAGCGGACGGTGCTCAATCGTCTACCTCGTCGAGTGCGCGTTCCAGGTGGCGCCGGACCTTCTCCTTGTCCCGCTTCTCTCCCATCGAGACAATCCACGCTCCGAAGCACATGCCGAACACGAATCCAAGATACGCCGCGGTGAAATCGAAGTGGAACCCCTCTTTCTCCGCGTCCTTCTCAGGCATCAGCGCGCCCCCGCGCAACTCTTCTTCCCCAGCCAGAAGCCGAGGTATCCCACACCGCCGAGGATCAACAGACCTACGAGGTTTCCTTTCATGGTGCCTTCCCCAAAAGGCCGCCGATAGCAGGGTTCTCGATGGACGAGAATCCCGACGCGGCCTGTGCGAACTGGCTGCCGTGGGTCACGATGTCAGCGATGATGATGCCGACGACGACCAGGCTGGCCAGCGAAAAGAACTTGGCCATGCTGCTCCTTCCTATCCTTGCGTTCCAGGCCGGATGAGGTTTGACCCTCCCAGCGGGTTGACCGTCTGCGCCGTTGGCGGGAGAACGGGTGTCTTGGCGACAGGTGGCCCGAGGTTCGCGGCCAGTTGTGCGTTCGCGGCGGCGGCGGCGTTGGCCGAGCCCGGGGTGTAGAGGTTCAGGAACGTGGCGACCACGAACCCCCAGCCGATCAGCGTGGCCAGCGGGGCCACCGAGCGAGGGGCCAGGGACAGCCCGCCGTAGACCAGGATGACCGACGTGTAGAGCGACGGCAGCGGTGCGGGGATGGGAGCCGTGGCCGGCACCTTCAGCCCGCCCTGCGAGACAGACCGGAAGGTGACCAGTGCGACCTCGACAAAGAACGCTCCGAGTAGTCCGGTCATGGCAGCAGGTTCTCGATTGCAGACCCGATCTTCGCCCCGATTCCACCACCCACGGCGCCTCCGACCTCGGCACCTAGCCCCGGCGGTGCGGCGCTGCCGCCTGCACCACCATCACGCGTGGTGGGCTTGTAGCTGCCCGGCCAGAACAGTGACTTAAACGTGTCGTTCCCTCCGGTGATCCGGTTGAACCCGTAGTACCCGATCGAATACCCCGCGTAGAGCAGGGCCATCCCGATGAGGGCATTCACGATTCAGCCGCCCCGCTTGGCGGCCCCGGTCAGCTTGGGAGCAACCTTGGGCCAGATGACGGCCCCCGCAACGGCGCCGATGAGGACCCATCCCCAGTGAACTCGCATATCGATCCTCCCTTCAGCGCGGCAGACTTTGGCGGACAAGGACGAGGACGACGACACCACCGACCGCGAGCCAGAACCCGGCCCCGTGTCCGTGACGCGGCGAGAAGGCACCGACACCGCCGGTATCGGCCGGGCCGTAGGTCTGGGCGGCGAGGGCGGGCGAGGCGTTGCTCGAAGTCCCAGTGCCCCCGACGCTTACGCCGGCCTCTCCGAAGATGTTGGAGCCGATGCCCGGCACGCTCAGACCTCAGGAAGTCCCTGCGGGAGCTGTCCCCGCGGGACGATCTGGCCGATGATGACGTTGAGGGTGTAGGGCGGCGTGCCACCCGAGCCCCATGGCTGGCCCTGGACCTCGATCAAGGTGCCGGGGTTCGAGCTGATCGTCGCTTCCGACGTGTCGAGCAGCCCGAGTGACGCCTGGTTGAGCGAGGTCTTGCGGGTGTAGACGTAGACCCCGGTCGGCAGCGTGAGGCCACCGAAGGCGATGTAAGCATCGTCCAGCAGCTTCCACATGGGCGAGTCGTCAATCGGCACGCCGTCGATGATGAGCTGGAAGCGGTTGGTCAGCGACGGGAAGGCGGCTACCCGTGCGTTCGTGGAGTCGCGCAGCTCAAGGATCAGCGTGTCGAGGAAGCCGCCCAACCGCGGGAAGCTGATGCGGTTGTTCGAGCTTGCCGCGATCGGCGGATTGCCGACCTGGAGGATCCATTGGCGGCTCGTCCCCAACGATGGCGGGATGATCTGGGCACCCTGAGGCAGCCAGTAGAAGTCACTCTCGACGTCCAGCGTGATCGTCGGGACGGTGCCCGGGGCCGTCGAGAAGAACTGCGCCGACGTGTTCAGGTTGACTTGGAGTGTCGGCTGCACCGAGGCGTTCGCACCCGGCGCCGTGCCGATCCCCTTGGCGAACTCCAGTGGCAGCGACAGTGCCATCGAGAAGTCGCCCGTACCCGTGGTGCCGACTGACACCGCGGAGAAGGATGGGAAGTTGGCGACCGCGGCCGTCGGTCCGATGCCACACCCCGCACCACCCGAGAACAGGTTGACGAGGTACAGCTCGAACGACGGCAGCGAGAAGATCAGCGTCCCGAACGGGTCCTTGAACTGCACCAGCGTCGCGATGTTGTACGGCGCATCGGTCGTCGCCGCGACTGTCGTGGTCCCGTTGACCCCGCCGCCGCCGATGAAGTAGAGGCGGAAGTCGCGGTAGTACCCGGCGCGCGCGACGAGCGGCTGCTGGATCAGGTTGCCGAACGGATACCCCGGGGCCTGGTACTGCGGGAGGTTGCCCGGCTGGGTGTAGCGGATGAACGGCCCGCCTGGCTGCTCGACCGTCGTCTGGGGCTGGGGGCGCCCCACCATTGTGGCGGACATCTGCGCGTCAACCGATGACGCAACGGCAGCGATGGCGGCGATTGCCGGGTCGCGGAACCGGTACACCCCACCGCCCTTGGGCAGATGGTCGACCGGGACGCCGTTGTGATACTTGTCGGCGCTCACGATGTCGCGTGGAGGATGGCCTGGCCGAGAAGATTCTTCGGCTTGGACTTGCCGGCGGCGATCTCCTTGCGTGCCCACATGCGGGGCAGCCCGAAGGCCAGATGCGCCGCTAGGACGGTGATCAGAACACCGTCGAAGATCCTGCGGGTGAACACTCTCGACCTCCCGTGCTTAGCGAAGAAGGTCCGAGACTCCTGGCGTAGGGTCCAACCTCCGGCCAGTCACCGCGGACCCTACAATTGCGAAACGGTAGCACCCGGTTGGGCCGGTGTCACCTATTTGATTTCGGGCGCCGAAATCCTGATCGTCTTGTGGTGGCTCACCTGCACCCGCAGGTCCACGAACACCTTCTCGCCCATCTCGCGGACCCGCTGGCAGAACCCGAAGTCCTCCCCGACGTGCTTGCCGTCCTGGATCGGCTCCCAGAACCAGGCCATCGGCGGCTCGTACACCGTCGCCATCTTCTCCAGCAGCTCCCGGGTGACCATCAGGAACCCGGCCCCCACCCCTTCGACTTCGAGCAGCGGGTCGTCGGGCTGGTTGGCATCGTTCTCGGGGAGCAGCTTGGCGACCGGCTTTAGCGTCCCGTCGAAGAGGTTGTAGTAGACCCCGGCCACGCAGGGCAGGTCGTTCCCCTCCAGTTGGTTGACGTCGGTCGGTCGGAAGCTGATGTCGGTGTCGATCTGCAGCAGCTTGTCGGCCTCGGTCTCTTCGAGGAACCACTTGACGACGGCGTTGCGCCCGGCGTCGAGGTAGCAGGTGTTCGGGAACACGGTGAAGTCATCGAAGGCTTGGGCCTGAGCTGCCTTGACCAGTGAGTAGGTGCATTCCCACCCGACCGAGCCGCCAGTGATGAGGCCGACCGCGAGACTCACGCGCTCCCCCACTTCGTTCGGCTCTCGTCGTCCACCGGACGGCCATCGGGGTCCCGGGGCTCGGCCTCGTAGCAGCGAAGGTGCATCATTTTTTCGCCGCCGAACACGTTGACGGCATCCCCGGCCCGTATCACCCCTGCATCCTCAATCTCGGCGGCTCGGCAGTTATCAGCGATGCAGGCGCCGACGATAGGCAACTTCTTCCGGGGCACCTTGAGACCGCTCAGGGTCGCGTTCTCGGGGGGATAGGCCAAGGGCTTCGGCATCATGCGGGCACTGCCTTTCTCTCAGGAGCGGGCCGCTTGTCAGGCTCGCGGGGGAGGGTGAGGACCATCGGCCGCCGGGGGTTGTTCGGCACGATGAGCCAGGAATAGTCGACCCGGGCCAGCCCGTTGACCGCCCCGCGGATCTCGTACTTCGGACGCCCGACGATCTCGGCCAGTCGGTTGATCGTGTCCACGTCGAGTGTAAGGCCCAAGAAGATCCACGACGCCATCTGGTAGGCCGCCCGGGGCACGTCGGCGGGGCGCTGGAAGAGGGACACGACCGACACACCGCGGGTGCGGGCGCTGATGAGTAGGTTGTCGATGGCGTCGGCCTGCCCCATCTTGTCGGCCGCTATCTGGAGCTCGTCAATTGCCACGGTCCAGCCGCGGTCATCGAAGGCACCTTCCAGGGCCTGAGCCTGGACGGCGGCGAGACCGGCCCGCTCGGCCAGCTTGTTGATCTTCGGGCCGACGAGGAACTTGACCGGCTCTTTGCGGGCCATCTTGTCGTAGGACTTGCCGGGTGGGGGCCAGCGGGGGAGCCGGGGGAACCCGCACTTTGCCAGGGTCTCGTCCCCGCCTTTTGGGTCAAAGGCCAGGACGTAGTTACGCAGTTCCAGAAGGGTCACCAGCACCGTGCTCTTCCCCTGACCTGTCGGGGCGATGATCGCGATGTGTTGCCCAGGTTTCCACTCGCCGCGAAAGGACTCTAGGAACTCGTCCCAGCCTTTCCCTTCAATTTGGGGGACTGGCACTCGGCGGCGTCCATCCCGCGGCTTCGAGCGCCGCAACCTGCTCGGGCGTCGGGTCAGCGAAGGCATTGGCCGCCTCGGGCGCAGCGCCCGCGACCTCAGGCGAGACCGGCGGCGGCGGGGCGTCGGCGGGCGGCGGCTCGGCCACGGGACCCGGCACCGGCACGTCGGGCGGCGGGGCCAGCGGGGCGTTCATCGGTCCCGCCTTGGGCGGCACGATCCCGGCTACCCCCAGCTTCTCCTGCACCGCGCGGAGCAGGTCCAGCTCGGCATCGTGCTCGGCTTCAGAGAGGTACGGAACCTTCCCCACGAGATGCATCAGCAGCGTAATCAGCTCTTCCATTGGTTTGTGCCTCCTGAAACGTAGGGGGTGGTTCGAACATCTTAGAAACAAACGCCTGGATGGGATCTTCTGCGCCGAGGTCGGGGAACGCCTGGGCAATGGCCTTGGCTTCCTTTGCCTCTCTCTCGCGTGCCTTCTCGACACCCTCGGCCAACCGCGGCAACATCGCCCGGGCGACCCACACGAACATCTCTTGGAGCATCTGGAGTCGGCCCACCAGTTGCTCGAACGCCTCTTCGTCGCCCGCTTCCCGGGCGGCCTGCATCTGGTATTGGGTCTGCGTGATCGTGAACGTCAGCATCGGCCCGGCGAGCAGGAAGGCGGCGTCCTCGTACTTGTCCCGGTTGCGCGCGAGGGGCTGGAACAGGAGGCGGTCGGGCAGGGTCCCGGCCACGGCCCGGTCAAGGATCAGTCCGGCGGCGGGGGCCTGGTACTGCAACATGCGCCCGGTGGGGTAGTGGGCCGTGTTCTCCAACCTGCGGCCGGCAAAGCCCCAGATGTCGGAGATGTCGGGGTCGAGTGACACCCGCTTGCCCCCGTACTTCTTGGGGCGTTTCGGAGCCTGCTCGCGCGAGGCCGGGGCCTTCTGGCCACCAGCGTGACCCCGGCCCCGGCGAGATCGGAGGCGGTCCATCAAGCCCGGCTTGCGGGGGGCGACCTCTTCGGAGGCAGCGGGCGTCGGGGCCTCAATCGGAGCGTCCGGCGGGGGTGGCTCGGAGGCCGAGTGGATGGCACCGTCGTCGGAGCCTCCCCCCGCCGGCGATTTAACCTGCTCTACCCCATGCTCAGAGAGCAGGTGTCTGGGCAAGTGCATCGCCCAGAACTCTTCCCCACATTCGGGACAGACCTTCTTTGAACCGGCCATCAGACCATCAGCTTGGCACGGTTGGCGGCGAGGTCATGGAGGGCCGTCTCCAGGTAGTTGTAGCAATAGCCCATCAGGAACGACAGGCACGGCGGCCCCATATGCACGCGTTCGCTCACCAGATCCGGCACGTCGCCCGGGGCGTCGACCCACTTCTCTCCGTCGCGCGTGGCTACGTCGTGGAAGCGGCACCCGTGGGGGCACGGGGGCGGGACCCTGGCCCACCGGCTGATCTGCTCCAGCGTCTCGCCCCGCTCGCGGGCCATCATCACTTCGGGCCAGCGGCCGGGCAGGCGCTTGATGAGGCGCAGGCGGTCGTCCCCCGAGATGTCGACGGTCACCATGCGGCCCGAGCCCGACACGGCTACACGCTTTTGCGTGCGCCGGGGGTCCGCTCCGTCGGAGGGCCGCGTGGCCAGGCCGATCATCGTCACGGCGCATCGCCGTTCAGCGACGTGAATACCTGCATTC
>DASZJQ010000262.1:0-4751 GCA_035947875.1 Acidimicrobiales bacterium | reverse complement strand
CCTACGGATGGTGGAGGACGCCATCGCCGAGGCCATCGATCCCCTGATCGACGCCGGCCTCGATGCCGACCATCGCCGGCTCCTGGCCTACGCCGTGGTCGGCATGGCCGAAGGGGCCAGCCGTCGCTTCATGGCGCAGCGACCGCCGGGCGAGGCCGCGGTGGAAGAGGAAGCACAGCGATTGGCCCAGCGCATGGCCGATCTCGCCTGGGCCGGCCTGCGATCGGTCCATCCGGACTGACCGGGTCGGACGGGGGACCGGACGGTCGCGCCATGGTGGAACCCGGCCTGATCCTGCGCCCGTTGTCCCGCGCCGATTTCGCCATGGTCGTGGGCTGGTTGGCCCGGCCCCACGTGGCGGCCTGGTGGGGAGCCCCCCTCGACCTGTCCGGCGTGGAGCAGGAGTACGGACCCTGCGTGGACGGCACCGATCCGACCGAGGTCTTCGTCTGTTCGGAAGGCCCGCTGCCCATCGGGCTGATCCAGATCTACCGCCTGGCCGATAACGCGGCGTACGAGCGCGCCGTGGGCGTGGACAACTCGGCCGGGGTCGACCTCTTCGTGGCCGATGCGGCCCGGCTGGGACACGGGGTGGGGCCGCGCCTCATCGGGCAGGCGCTCGAGCTGGCGTGGGCGCACTACCCCGAAGTGACCAGCGCCATGGCGGGCCCGAGCGTGCACAACGTCCGCTCCCACCGCGCCTTCGAGAAGGCCGGGTTCCATGCCGTCGGCCCGGTCACGGTCCCCGGTGAGGAGGACGACGAGCTGGTCCTGGTCTGCCCGCGCCCTACAGGAGCGTGACGAGTTGCTGGCACAGCCCCCAAAGCTCGGCCACGCAGGCTTCGTAAACCTGGGCATCGTGCCCGGCCGGGTCGATGACATCGTCGTCATCGGACAGCGTCGCCTGGGCCAGGTTGAGGGCGGCCAATCGCTCGGCGAGCGCCGGTGGGGGGGGCCGTAGATCCGCACACAGACGGCGTATGGTCGCCGTGCGGGGAGCGACCGAGGGAAACACACGGCGCACATAGCGCACGTGGTCGGCCTCCATGACCACGACCAGATCGGCCCGGCTCAGGTCGGCCTCGTACACCTGGCGGCTGCGGTGGCCGGTGAACGTGGCGTGGGCCATCTCGGGCAAGGTCGACAGAGCGTTGCGGGTGCGCATGCCCATGGGCTGGCCATCGATGGTGTGGGTGCCGGCCGTGACGATGTGCAGGTCCGTGCCGGGGTTGTTCGTGGTGCCCTCCCCGTGCTCCTTGTCCTCCCGGTGCTCGTCGAGATATTCGAGCATGAACCCGGCCATGACCGAGCGGGCGGCGTTGCCGGTGCACAACACCAGGAGCTCAGTCACCGCCAACCTCCAGTGTTTTCGTCGCTCCCGCGTCGATGACGTGCTGGGCATGCCTGGTCGTGCTGGTGAGGAACATCAGGTCCCCCCGGTCGGTGCGCTGGACCACCATGGAAGCCACGATGGCCATGAGGATCCCTCCGAACGCCTCGCGGCGGGTGTCGCGACGAAGTTGGTCGAGCGAATAGTCCGTGACGCCGCCGGCACGCAGGGCGTCGTGGTAGAGGGTCAGCAGGTGGTCCTCGTGGGACCGCCGGTCCTCGGCGCTGAGGCACCCGCCGATGAAGTACGCGACATCGAGCGATGCACCTCCCCAAACCAAGGTCTGCCAATCGACCACCACGGGCCGCCGTTGGCCGGGCTGGAAGAGGAGGTTGTCCAACCGAAAGTCACCATGGCTGGCCGTGCGCGGTCCCGTCCGGCCCTGCAGGTACGCAGGCAGGTGATCGACGAAGAACTGGCAGATTGCAACGTGCTCGGGCGCCAATTGCTCGGCGTAGCGCTCCAGGAATCCCGGCCAGAGCGAGGACACCAGCATGACCAGAAACCCATCGGACTCAACCGAATTCCGGTTCAGCCAATCGAGTCCCGCCAGATCCGCTGCTTCCCAACATGGTGCATGGAGCCCAGCCATTTCCTCCAGCGCGGCGGCCGCCACCTCCGGGCTGCACGCTTCGATCTGGTCGCCCTGCCGGGCGCCGACGATGTCCTCCAGAATGAGGGTGAACCATCCCGTCCCCGGCTCCACCTCGGCGGCGAAGAGCGCAGGCACCCTCGCCGCCACCCGGTTCGCCACTTCCTGGTAGAAGCGAACCTCGATCTCGTAGGCCCGCAGAGCCAAGCCGGTGGCCCGGCTCTGCTCGTCGGACGACGCGAACTTGCCCACCACACTCGGCGGTCCCGCGTCGGCCCGGTCGTAGGTCAGCGCCAAACGAGTCGTATCGGCCATCTGGCCGGTGCCGACGGGCGTCGCCGTCACCCCAACGACTCGGCCGTCGGCCAATGCGCCGGCACCAGCCAGCACCTCGGTGATCCATTCCGGAGTGACGTCGGCGGCCGAGTGAACGATGTCTGGGCGTCCCATGGCAACGGTGACTCTACGGGCAACTCTGCGGGGACCACCCTGCCGTCCAATGGGACCTCCCAGCGGGAGTCGAAGGCGCTTCCACCACGGCCACGGAGAATCGGGCCTCACCAGGCCCCCGGCGCCTCGCTTACGTCCCCGGTTCGTCGCCCACCGCGCGCTTCGTGGAGGGACGAGTCCGAGCCGTTCTCCTCCCACTCCGGAGTAGTTTCGGGCTGTGGTCCCCGAGAATTTCAACGAATTCTTCGCCGCTTGTGCCGCCGTCTCGGGGGCGCTCATCGGATTGCTCTTCGTCGCCATCTCCGTGTCTCCGGAAAAATTGTCGAGCCAGGGCGAGAACGTCGAACATCAGATCAAAGCGGCCGCGGCCTTTTCCGCGCTCATCAATACGCTGATCGTCTCTCTGTTCGCGCTCATTCCCGGCCAGGGCTTCGGCGAGGCGGCGTTTATTCTGGCCGTCGTAGGCCTGGCGTCGACCGTTGGACTCATCATCTTCTTCCTGCGGAATCGCCGCCGTGACGAAGCCATCCGACCCGGACAAATTCTCCTCATCGCCGGCTCGCTCGTGCTCTACACGTTCCAGCTGATCAACGGAGCGGAGCTGTGGCGTTCGCCCCACCACGCGAGTTACGTCACGACCCAAGCAGAGATTCTGATTGTCTTCTTCGTCATCGCCATCGCCCGAGCCTGGGACCTGGTGGGGGCGCACAACACCAGCTTTCTGGCTGGGGTCGTCGGGATCGCTCGGGGAAGGCACGCCGAGGTCGGCGCCCCGGAAACCAAGACCGAGGCCTAGCGCCGTTCGCCCGCTGAGTCAGTCGATAACTCTTGCTCATGGCTCTTTGCTCAAGGCTCTTGCTCAAGATCAAAAAAGGCACGTAAGCGCGCCGACCGGCGAGCAAGTGCCCGAAAGAGCGGCAGGGAAAAGACGCGGGACGACACGCTCCCGAGGCGTTCGAACATAACCGCATTGATTTCAGTCGACAATGCAATCGATCGACCAAGAAAGAAGAACCAGCCGAGCGTGACCACGGTTGTACCGATCGCTCCGTACAACTGACTGGCGCGGCTGAGCTTGTCGGGTAAATACAGCTCGCTCAACCCTTGCATGGCGGTGATGCTGAAGGCGACAACGGCGGATCCCGGCAACAGTGCTCCAGGGTCGTTGGTGCCACGAGGAAGAAAACTCGACAGACCGATCCAGGAGGCAAGATAGACGAAGAATGCTGGAATGAGCGACGGACCGGCCACGCCGACACCAAAGTCTTCACGCAACCGATTGACAATGATTGAGACGAGACCCATCACGCAGACAAGGCCGGCGACGGTGCCGAGCGTTCGCATCGAGGTCCGCTTGGGCGTTGGAAGCTTCCACGCAATTGCGGCAGATGATATGAGCACCTTGCTGAGCGATCGGCCCGCAGTCAACATTCCCAAGAGACCAAGAGCGGTGGCAACCCACCGAGTGGCTCCTGGCTCGGCGAAGGCTGCGCGAATCTGAGCGGCCAGGCCGCCTCCGGATACACCAATGGCGACTTCGACATCGTGAGCACTGACAAATCCAGAAATGAACCCAGCGATACCGACGACGAAGAGCAGCAGGGGCACGAAGAAGAGGAAAAGCCGAAAGGCGATTGCGCTACCGGCGACCCCTCCAGCCGACTCCTTGTCGCGCAGCATCAGCTCGGCCACAAACCCACCGGCCGGGGTGTCTCGATATCTCGAAAATCGGGTATTGGCCCATCCCTTGACCGGCTCGATCCGTTCGCTCAATCCTTTGGCAGCAATGCCGCCTTGATCGTCGCTTTTGCCAGACTGTTTCACAGTTGATCTCTCCGAGATCGATGATCCTCTGGAACCTGCGGACAATTTCCCCTATCGGACGATGACATTCGACAGTCGACAGCCTCAGCCAACTTCACCGAACGTGGTTCCAAGTGGCGCTCCGGTTCCGACGAGCTTTACCAGCCCGCAGGGCCTTCGTAGGTGAGAGTAATCCAGCTGTGATGATGACTTGATTCGAGCCCTCGCCTCTACTCAGGTACAACCCATGGGACCACGCGGCAGATCGTTCTCTTGAGTTACGGCGCGGTCACCAACGCGTCGAGGCGGCCCAAGGTCAGTTCCATGTCTCGACGGGTCTTCCTCGAGTAGATGTCTCCAAGGCGCAGCAGGGCCCTTTGGTGATCGCCGGTGATGTCCCAGCTCTCCCGCACCAGCGTGCGGTCGCCCTGGGGTTCGAGCTCATAACGCCAGATCCGTCCCGCCACGTAGGGCTCCAGCTTCCCTTTTGGTCCCGTCTGCCAGGCAATGAGACGG
>DASZJQ010000261.1:0-1984 GCA_035947875.1 Acidimicrobiales bacterium | reverse complement strand
TCAACGGCCATGCCCTGGGCGGTGGCGCCGAGGTCGCGGTGGCCGCCGACATCCGGGTCGCCGCCGACGACATCGTGATCGGCTTCAACCAGGCCGACCTAGCGATCATGCCCGCTTGGGGCGGCGCCGAGCGGCTAGCCGCCCTGGTGGGCCGGTCACAGGCCCTACTCCTCATCACCACCGGGGACAGATTGGACACCACCGAAGCTCACCGGATCGGCCTGATCGACCGGGTCTACCCCCGCGCCGAGTTCGACGAATCCTGGCGCGCCCTGGCCCGTCGGATCGCCGCCTCCCCCGCCCGGCCTATCAAGGCGGTCATCGCCAGCGCCGCCCCGCACCACCACCCGGCACACGAACGGTCTGCCACTACCGCCTTCGCCACCCTGTGGACCTCCGACGCGCACTGGGCCGCCGTCGCCGACCTCGCGGGCAATTCGTGACCCGGAGAACAGCCCCCTAGCGCAGCTGGTCCTTCATCACCTTGCCGGTGGCGTTCAGTGGCAGCTCGTCCAGGAACGCCACGAACCTGGGCACCTTGAACCCGGCCATCCGGTCGCGGCTCCAGGCGATCAGCGCCGCCTCCGTGACGGGTCCGCTGCGCACCACGAAGGCCTTCCCCACCTGCCCGAGGCGCTCATCAGGGACACCGATCACCGCGACCTGCCCGACGGCCGGATGCTCGAGCAGGAAGCCCTCGATCTCGGCCGGGTAGGCGTTGAAGCCGCCCACGATGAACATGTCCTTCTTGCGGCCGGCGATGCGCAGGCGACCCCGGTCGTCCAGGCTCCCCAGATCCCCGGTGTGCAGCCAGCCCTCCTCATCGACCGCCTCGGCGGTCGCAGCCGGGTCGTCGAGGTACCCCTTCATTACGCAGGACCCGCGGACCAGCACCTCGCTGTCGTCGGCGATGCGTACCTCGTAGCCCTCGCATGGGGTGCCGACGGTCGTCGCGATGTCCTCGAACGAGTCGCCAGACCGGGACAGGCTGACCGTCCCGGCCTCGGTAAGTCCGTACCCGGTGAAGATCGAGGAGAAGGGCAGTTCGCTGATGACCCTGCGGATGAGCTCGACCGGGATGTCGGCGGCCCCGGTCACGGCCAGTCGCAGGGACGACAGATCCCGCCCGGCCTGCGCCGCCAGCAGCGAGTGGTAGAGCGTGGGCGGCCCGGGCAGCACCGTCACCTTCTCGCGTTCCACCAGCTCGAGGACCTGGGCCACGGCAAAGACCGGCACCGGCAGCATGGTGGCGCCACGGAGCAGGGACGTGAGGCAGCCCGCCTTGTACCCGAACATGTGGAAGAACGGGTTGACGATCAGGTAGCGGTCGCCTGGCCGCAGGCCGACGGTGTCGCACCAGCTCGCGGTCCACGTCAGATTCTGGGCGTGCGTCATCATGACTCCCTTGGGCCGCCCCGTCGTCCCAGAGGTGAAGATGATGTCACTCACGTCATCGCCGCTGACCTTGGCCTCGAACGGCGAACCGCTCGCGAGGAAGTCCGACTTCAGGTCGATCACCGGCACCCCCGGGGGGGCCGCGTAGTCCAGGCCGAGAAATCCCTTCTCGATCAGGACGGCCTTCGCCCCGCTGCGGCCGATGATGTCGCCTGCCTCCTCGGCCTTGAACCGGGTGTTGACCGGGACCAGCACTCCGCCCGCGGTCAGCAGGCCGAACGCCGCGATGATCCACTCGGCGGAGTTGGGCGCCCAGATGGCCGCCCGGTCCCCCGTCCCGATGCCGGCCGACGCGAAGGCACCCGCGGCCACCCGGACCCGGTCGGCCAGTTCGGTGAAGGAGAGCCGGAGCGGTCCGTCCACGACCGCTTCGGCGTCGCCGAAGCGGTCAGCCCCGCTCAGCACCATCCGGGGAATGTTCTCCCACGTCAGGTGCGTGCTTCCCGTCGATCAGGCGGCGATCAGGCGGGCCAGGTTGCCGCCCATGATCTTGGCCTTGTCCTCCTCGCTCAGCTTCGTCCGCTCGGTG
>DASZJQ010000260.1:0-6463 GCA_035947875.1 Acidimicrobiales bacterium | reverse complement strand
AGAGGCCGAACAATGGCTCTTCATTTCCAGAATTGATGGGGCCATTCAACGCGATCGATAGAGGTAAATAGGCTCCTTCGGCGCTGATTTTGTGAACAACATCACAATATCTGTCCATATAAGTCCAGCTCAGCGTTCTATGTGACGGGGCGAACCGGGCTATCGACACCATCCTGCTACATTGGTCTCCGCAAAGACTGATCGGCCTTTCTGCTTCATGCTGCGGCGTGCAATTCAGCTGAATGCAGAAGGTGGTGCCGGTCGGACACACCACGAACCAGTCGGGGTTTCGGCGCGCCTGTCGCTCGGGCGAGCCGGCTGACGACGAAAAGAGGACACGCCGAGGACAATCCCCGGGCTTGACACAACCGGCCGCACACCCTGCGGCGATATGCCAGATCGGACGACGCCTTCCCGCTCTCCGATCGGGGCGCGTATGCAATGGCCGGAGCCCGCCCTCCACCGAGCAGAGCCTGGCGCCACGTGCGCCCGACGAAGGGAGGTGCCGTGCGGATCCGCATTGCACTCGGTACGGCGATCGCCGTCACCTGTATGACCTCAGCCATTCTGATGGCACTGGGCCGCACCACCGATGCCGCGGCATCGAACGCAGCACCGGTCCCGGCCGCGAGCAGCCACCCCACGCCGTCTTCGAATGCCAACCTGGCCGCCCTCGACGTACCCGTCGTGGTCCACACGCCGCTCGGGTTGGTCATCGACGTCGGCGGCGGCCACTTTCCCATCACCGCGACCCCGACGATCGCGGCGGCCGCCGCGGCCGCGCCGGCCGCCGCCCCAGTGTCCCCGGCGGCTACGGCCGTGACGGCGACGCCCCCGGTCACCGCGGCCCCGGCGGTGGTGCCCATCAATGACAGCAACAGCGTCGCCACGGCCGATTGGCAGTGCATCCGGGTGCACGAATCGGGTGACAACTACAACAACCCGAACATGCCATCGGGTGCGTACGGCATCCTGATCAGCACCTGGGAGAGTTTCGGCTACTCGGGCTGGCCCTACCAAGCCGCCCCCGCCGTCCAGGACGCGTTGGCCCTGCGCCTGCACGGGGAGGACGGGTTCGGTCCGTGGAGCTCGCGTTTCGCCTGCGGCCTGTAGCCGCCCGAGGTCAACCCATTCCGAAGATGGCGTTGACCTGTCCCATGTCGAAATAGTCCCGCCAGGCGGTGATCTTCCCGTCGCGCACATGGAAGACGCCCATGACCGGGAGTGGTGCCGTCTTTCCCTGCATGGTGAAGGTGTCGGTTCGCTCCGTGAGCACGGCCGCGCCGTCACTGGCCAGGTGGTGGATCTCGAACTCCAGCCCTTCGCAGATGCCGAGGAACATGTCGATCGTCGCCATGGTGGCCTCGATCCCCTCGGCCGGATCCATCGGGATGTTGTGGTACACGACATCGTCGGAGAAATAGGGGCGGAGCACATCGGCATCGCGTTGACTCACCGCGTCACAGAACTCCCGCACGACCTCTTCGGCACTTCTCATGACCCACCTCCGACCGGCGAGGCGGACGGCCGTCCGACCCGGACACTCACGCTATCGAGAAGTCAGCCATGATGGCGGGGTGACCACCACACGACGGGTAGCCGTCCTGGCCCCGATGCGACCTGAGCTCAAGGCGGTCGTGCGAGCGGGCGCCCTCACCCGGACGTCCGGCGACGCGGTGTTCTCGCATGAGGGCTCGGCGGGCACCTGGTCGGTCTCGGCCGGGATCATCGGGATGGGACCCGCCGTGGCCCGGGAGGCGACCGAGCGCATGCTCGAACGGGGGCCGTTCGACCACGTCATAGTGGTCGGCATCGCCGGCGGGCTCGATCCGGCCCTCCCGGTGGGTTCCCTCATGGTGCCGAGCCGGGTCCAGCTCCATCCCGACGGCCCGGTTCGGCGGACCCGCCCCCTGCCCTCGCGCCAGGCCGAGGGCGGCCTGATGACAACCGACGGTCTGTTCTCCGATGAGGTGGTGTGGCGCCCCATTCTTGACGCGGGGTTCGGCGCCGTCGACATGGAGGCCTCCGGGGTGGGCGAGGCGTGTGAACGCGCCGGTGTCGACTGGTCGATCTACCGGGGCATCAGCGATCGGCCGGACGAGCACATCGTCGACCAAGCGGTCTTCGCCCTCAGCAAGCCCGACGGTTCGGCCAACCTGGCGGCCGTGGGCAAGTACCTGGCCCGTGATCCCCGGCGGGCCAAGGCGCTGGCCTACCTGAACCAGTGCATGCACGTCGCGGCCACGGTGGCGGCCGAAGCAGCCTTCGCCGATCTGGCCCAGTCCTACTCCTCGTAGTTCGGGGCCGCCTTCCCGTTGCGCTCGGTGCGGCGGGCGATGACGTGCACGTCAATGCCGGCGTCGGCCGCCTTGCGCAGAATCTGCTGGACGATGGCGCCACGGGTCACTTCTTGCCATCGCGAGCGCTTGGAGGTACCGATCACGATTTGCGTGATCTGGTGATCGACCGCTGCGGCGACAAGGGTTGTGGCCACATCCTCCCCGCGGGCCGTCTCCCAACTGCCTCCGACGTCACGCGTCAGCTCCTCCAGGGAGGCGGTGTCCTTCCGATTGGTCCCCACGTCGCCGGCGATGACGTGGAGCACGAGCAGCTCGGCCTTGCTGCGCGCCGCAATGCGCGCCGCCCGGCGGATGACCGTGTCGTTCCCGGGGGCGCCGGTCACGGCGACCAGAATCCGTTCCGCGGTGTCCCATACCTCGCCTGAGGCATTGGCACCCCGCGAGCGCAGGAACTCGAGCAGCTCCTCCTCGGTCTCGTCGGCCACGAAACGCAGGGACAATTCGCGCAACGCCACCAAGTTCTCCATGCGGAAGAAACCCGACAGGGCGGAATGCACCTTGGCTTCGGGATAGATGTTGCCGTGCAGCATGCGGCGCCGCAGCTGGTCGGCCGACGAGTCGATGAGCTCGAGCTGGTCGGCTCGACGCACCATCCAGTCAGGAACGCGTTCGCCGATGGTCACCCCGGTGATCCTTTCCACCGCGTCGGCCAGCGACTCGATGTGCTGAATGTTGACGGTGGTGATCACGGCGATCCCGGCGTCGAGAATGGCCTCCACGTCCTGCCACCGCTTCTCGTTGACTCCGGGTGCCGGCACGTTGGTGTGGGCCAGCTCGTCGATCAAGACGACCTCTGGCCGCCGCACGAGAATGGCCTGCAGGTCCATCTCTTCCCAGGTTGATCCCCGGTATTCGACGCTCTGGCGGGGCAGGACGGGTAGATCGCGGAGCTGGGCCATGGTGTACGGGCGCCCGTGCGTCTCCACGAAGCCGACCACGACGTCGGCCCCGCGCTGGAAACGACGCCACCCCTCGTCGAGCATGGCGACCGTCTTGCCCACCCCGGCGGCCGCACCCAGGTACACCCGGAAGCGACCGGTGGGGCGTACTTCGTCGCCATCGGGATCATTGTTCGACATGGTCATCGCTCATTCACAGACCTGCACCACGAAAGGCGTCGGTACACTCGGGTACAGGTGATGAATATTGCCGGGAAGTTGTGACGAACGCGATGCCAAGCATGCAGACCACCGATGGAGCGTACCGGCGGGTTGCCGCCGGCACCATTGTGGCTCTGGTTGGACTGGCCGCCCTCCTGTTCCTCATGTTGCCCGTCCGGTCCCACCTCACCATCGCCGCACCGGCCCTGGTCTTTGTCGTCCCCGTCATTCTCGGCGTTGTCGTGGGCGGGTTCGTTCCGGGCGCGGTGGGCGCGGTGGCCGGGTTCCTGCTCTACGACATCTTCTTCCTTCCTCCGTACGGCACCCTGTCCATCCGTGCGGCACAGGACTGGATTGCCTTGGTCGTCTACGTGATGGTGGTGCTGATCGTGGCTCGAGTGGTCACCAACCTGCAGGCGGCCCGGCAGGAGGCGAATCGGCGCGAAGAAGACGCCAACCGGCTCTTTGAGCTCTCCCAAGCCCTGATCGGCGATTTCACGCTCCCGCAATTGCTCGAACAGATTGTGGCCACCGTGCAGGCCCTCTTCGCCCCACGCTGGACGGTCCTGCTCCTCCCCGAGGCGAGCGCGGCGGTCGGGGTCGAAGACGCCGAACTCTCGGTCGCCGCCCGGGCCGGCCAGGCGCTCACCGGTGAGGAGATGGTGTCCCTCACTGCGGGCGGAGGCCAGACCCGATCGCTCGGCTTGCCCGGCGGCGTCGTACCCAGCCGAGTGGCCGTGGCCCTGGTGGCGAGCAATCGCCCCGTGGGCTTGTTGGTGCTCCAAGAGGTGCGATTGGCCCGGCAGGACCGGGCCCTGCTCGGAACGTTCGCCAACCAGGCCGCGCTGGCCGTCGAACGGGCACAGCTCCAGGACCAGGTGCTGCGGAGCCGTCTCCTCGAAGAAATCGATCGTTGGCGCCGGGCCATGATGGGAGCGGTCTCGCACGACCTGCGCACGCCGCTGGCCTCGGTCAAGACCGCAGTATCCAGCTTGCGCCAGGACGGCGACACCATGGGAGCCGATGACCGTGCCGATCTGCTCGAGCTCATCGAGCTCCAGTCGGACCGGTTGGCCCGGCTCGTCACCAACCTCCTCGACATGACCCGGATCGAATCGGGCGCCCTCTCCCTGCGCTACTCCCCCATTCCCCTCGACGAGCTCGTGAGCGAAGCGCTCGATGCCGTGTCGGGCTTGGTTCCGTCGGCGCGGGTCGTCGTGGGCGACACCGCTGATCTCCCGCTGGTGGAGATTGACCACCTGTTGATCGCCCAGGTCCTGGCCAATCTGCTCGAGAATGCGGCGCGCCTCGCTCCAGAGGAGAGCCTGATCCACATCGGCGCCCGAGCAGTTGCCGGCGCCTCGGGACCGTTGGTCGAGATCTCGGTGGCCGACGAAGGTCCGGGCATTGCGGCCGACCAGCGAGAGCAGGTCTTCGAGATGTTCAGCAGTCACAGCGGCGGTGATCGGGCCGGCCTCGGCTTGACCATCGCCAAGGCCTTCGTCGAGGCGCACGGGGGCTCCATTTGGATCGACCCCCACGTGGTGGACGGGGCGCGGGTGGTCTTCACCGTGCCCGGCGCGGCACAGGTTCCGGCCCGTGTGTGACCGGAGAATCTTGCCATGACGAAGGTGCTGGTGGTCGACGACGATCCTTCGTTGATCAAGGCGCTTCGCATCGGTCTGACGGCCCGCGGCGACGACGTCGCCACTGCGCACTTGGGGCGCGACGCCATCGCACAGGTCGCGCTGCTCCATCCCGGCCTGGTGATTCTGGACCTGGGACTGCCCGACCTCGACGGCCTCGAGGTCTGCCGGCGCATTCGACAGTTCTCCAATGTCCCGATCATTGTCCTCTCCGCCTACGGCGACGAGCGCCGCAAGGTCGAGGCGCTCGACGGTGGCGCCGACGACTTCATCACCAAGCCCTTCGGCATGGCCGAGCTCGAGGCTCGGCTGCGGGTGGCCATACGTCACGCCGCCGCTCGATCGGGCGACGAGTCCGGCACGTCGACCACCGTGACGGTCGGCGACCTTCAGATCGACATGGTTCACCATATGGCCACCCGGTCCGGTGAGTCGCTCCCCCTGACCAGCCGCGAGTTCGACCTGCTGGCCTACCTGGCCCGTCATGCCGGCAAGGTCTGCACCCATCACATGATCCTCAAGGACGTCTGGGGGCCGGGCTACGGGGAAGAGTCCAACTACGTCCGGGTCTACGCGCACCGCCTGCGCCGGAAGCTGGGCGATGACGACGGACGGATCCTTCGTACCGTTCCCGGCATCGGCTATCAGCTGACGAGCGACGCTCCCACCGAGTGAGCGCCGCCGTGCGAGGACGGTGCTGGCGCAGAGGTCACGGCTTCAGTGCGTGATCTTGGTGGATGTGATGGTCGAGGCCGCGGGCGGCGCGCTGGCCGGAACAAGCTCGCCCCACCCCGACAACTGGGTGGTCGCCTTCGTCCCGCCCGAGGCAGTCGAGACTTGTTCGATCGGCAACGATTGCCCGCTGGCCGAGACCGTCAGCGTGTTCGACAGCATCGGCGTGGAGCTCGATGCTGCAGCCGTCCACTTCAAGACGTACACGTTGGCGCCGTTGGTGAGGCCGGTGGACAGCCTCGTGCCCTTCGCTCCCGGCAGGAGGGCGGTGACCGCGGCGAAGGTGACGTCTGCCTTGAGATTGGCATACTGGCTGGTGCCCGCTTTCCAAGACACCCAGTCCGACCCGACCTTCTTCGCTTGATCGGCAGTCAGGCCGAAGATCGCGGTCAGCCCGGAGGAGTCTCCGCTGACATAGCCGTACCCCGGCGTCACTCTGATCGCCACATGCGACTGCCCTTCGCTGACGGTCTCTTGGCCGGTTGTCACTCCCACGTCGGCGACGATCTTTTCGGTCGTGGCCGACGAGGCCCTGTTCGCACGGAACACCACGTGGACACCGGTCTGCTGGGCGATCGCCGCCTTGGTCGACGTCAACACCGAGCCGCTCGTCACCGCTCCCGCG
>DASZJQ010000259.1:0-5371 GCA_035947875.1 Acidimicrobiales bacterium | reverse complement strand
AACTGCACGCGCAGTGGGACGGCAACGATGCCAAGTTGACGGGCCCGGCCGGCCGGCCCGGTCCCGAGGTGGTGGCACACGCCGTGGCCGACGCCTTGGAGGATCCGGCCACACCGTTGCGGGTTGAGGTGGGAGCCGATGCGGCGATGGTGCTGGAGCTCCGGCGCACACTCAGCGACCAGGAATTCGAAGCGACCATGCGGCGCGCGCTGGATCTGACATGGTGAAGCGCCGGGAGGACACGGTGAAGGCCCGGTCGGGCACGAGGAGTCGGGGGGACATGAGAAATCGGGGGAACACGTGGAGAAGCTGATCTACCTGGTCTGGCTGGAGCCCGACGCATCCCGGGAAACGGTGGCCGATCTGATGCTCGGGTCGGTGGCGCCGGCATTGCTGGCCCTGGGGCCCCACGGCCTGAGCATGGACCTCCGTGACACCCACAGCGACATCCCGGCGCCGGTGCCGACTCCTGACGGAGAGACGCCGCTGCATGCCTTGGTCTCGGTGTGGGTCGACGCCGTGGACTACCGCCAGCCCTACGAGGACGTGTTGCGCGGCGCAGCCACCACGCTGGTCGGCTACGAGGTGGTCGAGTCGCTCTACACCGACTACGGCGACAACCAATGGTCGACCCCGAGGGACTGGCCCGACGGGGAGCGCTCGCCGGGCGTGCTGACGGTGGCTCTCCTCCAGCAGCATCCCGACCTCACCTCTGAGGAATGGGTCACGCGCTGGCACACCCGTATCTCACCGATCACGGGGCAGATCCAGCCCCGCAGCCGCTACGTGCGCAATGCCGTCCATCGGGGGATCACCGCCGGTGCCCCACCGTTCCGGGGCATTGTCGAGGAGGCGTGGCCCTCCCTCGAACACGTGACCGACCCGATGCTCTTCTACTGTGCCGACGGTGATCGCGAGGTGATGAATGCCCACGTCACCCAGATGATCAATGAGATCACCGCTTTCATCGACCTGGGCACCCTACGGAGTGTCACGATGAGCGAATGGATTCTCAAGTCATGACGAACCAATGGAGCCGGGAAGAGCTGCAACGAGCGCACGACAACTTCGTGGAGACGGCCACTCGATGTGCCGAAGCGGGGGAGTGGCGCGACTGGGCCAACCTCTTCACCGAAGACGCCCACTATGTCGAGCACATGTTCGGCGAGATGCACGGGAGAGAGGAGATCTACCGCTGGATTGCCGCCACTATGGCCGAGTGGCCCAACCGGGCCATGACCTCGTTCCCCCACGCCTGGTGCTCGTGCGATGAGGAGAAGGGGTGGTGGATCTGCCGGATCGAGAACCGGTTCCGCGACCCCGGGGACGGCTCCGTGCACCAGGCCCACAACCTCACGGTGCTGCGCTACGCCGGCAACATGCAGTTCTCCTACGAGGAAGATGCCTACAATCCGGCCAACTTCGGTCCGGTGGTGGGGGCGTGGTTGGCTGCCTTCAAGGCCAACGGGGGGAGCGCCGAATAGCCGTGCCGTATCACCCGATGAGCGAGTCGGAGGTGCGAGCGTTTCTCACGGCCTCGCCGCCGCGCACGGCGAAATTGGCCACGGTGCGGGCCGACGGGCGCCCGCACGTGGCACCGGTCTGGTACCTGGTCGATGACGACGGCACCTTGGTCTTCAACACAGGCAGGAACACCGTCAAGGGCCGCAACCTGGCCCGTGACGGCCACGCCGCCATCTGTGTGGATGATGATCGACCGCCGTTCGGCTTCGTGATCGTGGAGGGAGTGGTGGAGATCATCGAGGAGCTGGCGCAGGTCCGGGAGTGGGCGGCGCGCCTCGGCGGGCGCTACATGGGCGAGGATCGGGCCGAGGAGTACGGCGCCCGCAACGGCGTGGCCGGGGAGCTGCTGGTCCGTCTTCATCCGGACCACGTCCACTCGGCGGCCGACATGGCTGAGTGAAGCGATGGAGCGGGTCACACAGGCATTGGGAGGGGCGTTGAAAGGCGTGTCGGAAGAGGGGTCGGAAGAGATGTCGGAGGAGGTGTCGGAGGGAGCAATGGGACGACTGCGAGTGCTGGCCGAACGGGCACACGAGGTCGACGGATCGGTCCGGGACGGGCGGGCCTGGGTGCCGGTGGCAGCCCTGCCCGATCTGATCGGATGGGGTGTCCGCCCCGAAGGGCTCTGCCGCGGTGACGTCTGCGTGCCGATGCCGGCCGAACGCCGGGCGGCGCTCGTGCTCGATGGGCAGCTCGACCTGGGCGGCGTGGCGCAGTTGCTGGGTCGGGCCAGCGTGATCGACGCCGAAGACGCGGCTCGGCCGGTGATCGCGCTGGCTCTCGACCCGGAATCCCGTCGGCAGGCGCTTGACGATCTGCACGCACCGGACTTCGTATTGCCCGATCTTGAGGGCAACGAGCATGCGCTCTCCGACTGGCAGGGCCGGAAGAAGCTCCTGGTGACGTTCGCCAGCTGGTGCGGCTGCCGCTACGACCTTCCGGGCTGGCAGGCGTTGCACGACGAGCTGGCCCCGACGGGGTTCAGCGTGATCGGCGTCGCCATCGATAACGCGCCCGAAGACGTGGCGCCCTGGACCGAGGGCATCAGCTTCCCGGTCCTCTATGACTCGAACCACGTGCTGACCGAGCTCTACGCCATATCGAACGTGCCCACGGTGGTGTGGATCGACGAGGACGACGACATCGTCCGACCCAACGGTGTGGCCTTCGGGAGTGACCTCTTCACCGACTTCACCGGGGTCGAGTCAGCCCCCCACCAGGCGGCGGTCCGCTCCTGGGTGACGGGGGGAGTGGTGCCCATTGCCGCCGAAGCGGCGCGGCGGGCCGTCGACGACTTGAGTGAGGACGAGGTGGCCGCCCGTCTCCACTTTCGCATCGGGGCCGACGGGCTGCGTCGGGGCGACGGCGACCTGGCCCGCCGGCAGTTGGCCCGGGCCGCTGAGCTGGCTCCGTTCGACTGGACGGTGCGCCGGGCGGCCATGCCCCTGGTGGGCCAGGACCCATTCGGTCAGGAGTTCCTGACGCTCTACGAGGAGTGGAAGGCCCAGGGCATGCCCTATCACGGGCTTTCCGCCACCTCGGCCGTGAGGGCCGACGGGGGCCAATAGCGGCGCCCGGGCCGAGGGGCGCGGGCCCGGGACCGCTAGCTCTGGAGCGTGGCCATGGGTCGCCCAGCTTCGGGAGTGGCCGGGTGGCGCCGACGCCGTGAGGCGTGCAGCTGGTTGAAAGGCACGATGGAGATGGCCACCAGCGCGGCAATGAGGATCAGGTCGGGGATCACCCCGGCATGCCACACCCCCAGGAGCAGGCTGCGCACCGAGGTCACCCCGACGAAGGCCTCGACGGTGGCGATGGTGATGATCGCCGCGCGCAGACGACCGGAGGCGACCGGCGCCAGGACGAGGATGCCCCACAACGTGTACCAGGCCCACAGGATCGGGCTCAGGAGAGCCAGGACCAGCAAGCTGAGGCCGAGGTTCCGAGTCACGCCGTCCCGGGGTGACCGCCAGAGGAGCCATGCCCCGATGATCCCGGCCACGATCAGGCCGAAGATGGCCAGAACGGAGCGCACGCTGACGGCGCTCACCGGGACATTCACGCCCTGGCTCGTCAGTGAGACAAGCCGTGAGACCGCACCGATGGGGGTCACAAAC
Source organism: Acidimicrobiales bacterium (assembly GCA_035947875.1). Classification (GTDB taxonomy): domain Bacteria; phylum Actinomycetota; class Acidimicrobiia; order Acidimicrobiales; family RAAP-2; genus Bog-473. The sequence continues at coordinate 1,733 of DASZJQ010000259.1, read as the reverse complement.
GTGAAGGCATGATCGGCCACCGTGCTGTTGCGCACCCAGCCCCAGCCGAGACCGGTGATGACCGTGATGATCTCGAAGGTGCACAAAGCGATGAGGAGCGCCCCCAGGGTGTGGCCCACCCGCCGCCGGACCGAGGCCCCCGGCCCGGCCCACCACCATCCCAGGAAGACCACGCCCAGCAACGCCGGGGCCTTCACCCCGGCGGCCACCGCGCACAGGACGATGCCCGGGAGGGCGCCGAAGCGTCGGGCCAGGGCCAACCCCGCCATGAGGAGGCCGATCATCAGGGCGTCGTTGTGCGCGCCGCTGATGAGCGTGGTCAGCGCCAGCGGGCTTCCGGCGCCCAACAGAATCGCCTCGGCCGGATCGCGTCCCAAGGCCCGGGCCAGGGAGGGCGTGGCCGCCACGATCAGGGCGAGACCCGCCAGTTCGAGCAGGCGGAGCAACATGATGTCGGGCAGGATCTTGTGCCCCGACGCAGCCGTCAAGGCTCCATCGAAGGCCAAGAAGGTGGGGCCGTAGGGAGACGGCGAGTTCGACCACACCGAGGCCGGCATGCTGCTGAACGGCGTGGAACCCAAGACCCCGGTGCCGTAGTCGTAGGGGTTGATGTGGTGACTGACCATCTCGCCTTGCCCGGCGTAGCTGTAGACGTCCCCGCTGAAGAGCGGCGGAGCAAGCATGAAGGGCACGGCCCAAATGGCCACCACGAGGATGACCTTCCTGATTGGCACGCCATGATGGTGCCGCAGGTGACGCAGCAGGCCGATCCAGACCCGGGTCAACAGGATAAGGCCGCCGAAGACGGCGAAGACAGCCAGGAGCGGTGGGCGCGTCGAGTCGGAGCCGATGGAGCCGAGCAATCCGCCCGGCATGCCGAAGAACCATGCGCCGGGCAGGTGCGTCTCGAACGTGATCCCGCCGTAGAGGGAGCCCACCGCCATCGACAGGGTGGCAACCAGTCCCAGGGCGATGGTGCGCCCGAGACGCAGAGCCGGGGCGGGGCTCGCCACCTGGTCCTCGGCGGGGTCGGTGGTGAACTGGGCCAACCGTGGTTGGAGCCTGGTGGCGAGTGAATTGATCATGGGAGGAGGGTTCGGATCCCGTGCCCCGGGCGGGGTTCAAATATTGGTGCCAGCTGTGTAAATGGAGACACGCAGTATTCCTTAACAGCATTCCCAGGTTGGACTAAGCCGCGGGCATAAGAATAGCTCTGTCACGAAGGTGAAATGTGGCCGACATGAAATTGGAAGGTGCACTGTGAAAGTTCTGGTCCTGGGTGGAGATGGGTACCTCGGATGGCCGACCGCGCTGCATCTGTCGCGGGCCGGCTACGAGGTCGCCGTCGCCGACAACTTTGCCCGTCGCGGCTACGACTTCGAGATCGGTGTGGAGTCTCTCGTCCCGATCGCCTCGCTGCACCGCCGGGTGGAGCGATGGGAGGCGTTGTCGGGCAACAAGATGGAGGTCTTCATCGGTGACCTGATAGAGGAGGAGTTCGTCTACGACATGGTGGGCCAGTTCCGTCCGGACACCATCGTCCATTTTGCCGAACAACGCAGCGCGCCCTACTCCATGGTTGACCGCAAGCACGCTGTGTACACCCAAGTCAACAATGTGGTCGGTACCCTCAACCTTCTCTACGCCATCGCCGACATCGACCCCGACATTCACCTGGTGAAGCTCGGGACGATGGGTGAGTACGGCACACCCAACATCGATATTGAAGAGGG
>DASZJQ010000258.1:0-5356 GCA_035947875.1 Acidimicrobiales bacterium | reverse complement strand
AAGTGCGAAGCCCGTTTCGAGATGAAATCTCCCACAGGGTTAACCTGGTAAGGCCCGTGGCTAGACGACCACGTTGATAGGCCGGAGGTGTAAGTGCGGCAACGCATTCAGCCGACCGGTACTAATCGGCCGAGGGCTTGGAGACTTGCTCGTGCTCGCTTTGGAACGCTCAGGGGTTGCGGTAACGCGACTCCCTGGCCTGGTCTGCCGTGCTTCAGTGCGCCGCAGACCAGGTCGAGCGCACGGTTTCCGGTGGCCATGGCGGCGGGGAAACACCCGTTCCCATTCCGAACACGGCAGTTAAGCCCGCCCGCGCCGATGGTACTTGGGGGGAGGCCCCCTGGGAGAGTAGGTCGCCGCCGGGATTTCTAATGATGAAATCCCCCTCGAGTTCGCTCGGGGGGGATTTTGTCGTTCAAGGGTCCTAGGACGGATTCGCTGATTCGGACTGCGGTGTCTCGGACTCCGGTTGCGTCTCGGAGTCGGGCCCGGGAGAAGCCGGCGGGGTGGTCATGGCGGCGCCCGCTACTGCTGCCTCGTCAGCACCACTTTCGTCGGCAGCAGCCCCTTCAGCTGCAGCAGGAGCCGGAGACTCAGCAAGAGTGGCGGCGACGGCTGCCCGCTCACGGGCCACCCGGGCATCCCGGGCCCGCAGGGTGGGCAGGATCATGGCGCCGATCCCGATCAGAATCGCCCCGACGATCAGGATCAGGTAGCTGATGGTCAAGAACCCGTGTGCATGCCCGCAGAACGAACCACTAACAGGAGCGCCGGTGACTTGCCCCCCATTGAGGACGTTCGGATTGGTCGCTGCGTTACAGCTCGAGTCGCCGGCCACAAACGCGATGGTGGCGACGATCCCGACGACGAAGAGGCCGATCCCGAAGAGCACGAGGATCCGTGGAAGATGAAGACGCAACTGGCGAACCATCTCCTCTCGGCGTGGATCACGGGGCATGCCAGACATACTGCCGCTTATGCCGCGAGCTGGACACATTCAGGCATGACGGGACGATTCAGCCCCGATGAACAGTCTTGGTGGGGGATAGGTTCGGGCATCAATTGAAGGGGCGAGAAGCCCGGTGAACGGGAACTTTCCGGACACGCGCACGCCTATGCTCTCCCCATGCCTGCTGATTCCTCCCGGCCTGATCGTCGCGCCCCGTCGGCGCGATCGAAGACCAGTGGTGGTGCGGGAAAGCCCAGGCCGGGGGCGCCAAAGGGTCGACCTGGAGGTGGACGTGCGTCGAGTGGACGGCCACGAGGCACGGGTGCCGGCTCATCCGGACGCTCGGGCGCACCGACGGGTCGACCCAGTCGCAGCGACAGCAGCGGTACTCGTCGTCCCTCTCGGGCCGGGGCATCCAGGCGGGACGAAGAGGAGGAACTGAAGTCCGGCGCTCGATCTCGACGATCGAGCACGGGTACCCGAAATCCTCGCGGGTCAACCGGCAGCAGGACCGGTTCCGGGGATCGGACGGGGACGGGGCGGCCACCACGCTCCTCCTCAAGCTCGGGCCGCCCTCCGAGGCGCGAGGGGTCCACCTACTCCTCGGACCGTCCCTCTCGTACTGATGGTCCCCGGCGAGCCGGCGGCGCCACTCGACCCGCCCGCCCAGGCGCAGCCAGCCGTGACAGTGGAGCCGCTCGTGGTGGCCGTCCGCCCTACCGGGGCGACCGGGACGGGGCTGGGTCGAATGCTCGGGGCGCATCGTCGTCCCGGTCCTCCAGTGCGCCACGACGCCCAGGCGCATCGCCCGGGCGTCGAGCCCCCACCCCGAACGCCGGGCCGAAGTCGCGCCAACCCTTCTACCGCCCCTATGACGACGATCCGCTGCCCGAAGGGGCCAAGAAGTGGGGCAACGTAGCCCGGCGGGGCGCCCGCGAGGTCACGGCGCGCAACGACGACGGCGAGCAGCAGACGGCCCGGTTCTCCGAAGACCAGGAACGGCGTCGGACAGCCCAGCCTCCCCGCCCCGAGCCTTGGGTCAGGGTCGACGGCTCACCCGACGAGTGGGAGGACACGCCGCCCCGGGGACGCGGCCGGGGCGGCGCTAAGCGGGCGGCCGGCACTGGCCGGAGATCAACGGGCAGCTCGAGCGCCAGTACGACCGCCGTCTCCACCCGGGCGTCGCGCAAAGCGCTACCGCCCGAGATCGCGGCGGAAATCCGCAATGCCGCCAACATGGCCACCGCCCTCCACAAGGAGCGCTTGGTCGAGAAGGCGGAATCGGCCTATGGAGCTTTTGAGCGCGGCCGGTACCAAGATTCGTCGCGAGCCATCAAAGCCGTCGCCGAGGAATGCCCGAGCGTGGCCGCCGTGCGCGAGCTGGCCGGCCTGGCCGCGTATAGAGCCGGGAAGTGGCGGGAGGCCATGCGCCACCTGCAGGCCCATGCGGCACTGTCGGATTCATCGGAGCACCTTCCGGTTCTGATGGACTGCCAGCGGGCACTGGGCAAGCCGAAGAAGGTGGCCGACCTGTGGACCCAGCTCCGGCAGAGCTCCCCGGAGCCCGACGTCCTCGCCGAGGGCCGGATCGTGGCGGCCGCCTCGCTGGCCGACACTGGCGATCTTCAGGGAGCGATCTCGATGCTGGCCACCGCCGGGGCCTCGAAGGCGTTGCGCAATCCCTCCAACCGCCATGTGCGCCAGTGGTACCTCCTCGGTGACCTCTACGAACGAGCCGGTGACGTGCCCCGGGCACGTGAGATGTTCGAGCGGGTGCTCAAGGTCGACCGCGAGGCCTACGACGTGGTCGACCGGCTTGCCGGACTGGGAGCAGAACGCAAGCCCCGGAGCCGTCCCCGCTCGAAGCCGAAGGCCGTCCAAGCTCAGTAGCCCCCGACTCGCTGTGGCCCCCGACTCGCCGCGGTCGCCCACGCAGCACCGTCCCCGGCCCCCTGGACTCGAGCGCTACGAGGCCGGGCCTATCACGGTGACCAGCGTCCCCACGGGCGTGAGGGGCCAGAGCATCTGGGCATCGGCGACGCTCATCTCGACGCAACCGTTGCTCTGCGGTGAGCCGTAGGTGGCCCGCGGCATGCCGTGCAGTGCGTCGCCGCCGTTGAAGAAGCTGGCCCAGGGGACAGCGGGGTCGTCGTATGTGGACCCGTCCGGGTTGGTGCCCGCCATCCTCGATGCCGTCACGTGCTCGAACACCGGATAGGTCCCATCGACCGTGTCCGCCCCCGGAAGGCCGGTGTTGACCGGGATGTTGGAGTACTGGGCCGCCCCGTTGTTGTAGAGCGTCAGGGTCTCCGGCAGGTTCTTCGAGACCAGCACGTAGACGTAGGGCGTGGGATCCGCCTTCTGTGCGGTCACGTCGTTCAGCAGGGTGGTCCACACCGCCGGTCCGGCTAACCCGTCCACCGTCAGCCCGTTCTGACTCTGGAACGACTCCACGGCCGCCCTGGTGATGATGTCCTCGCTACCTGGCGCCCACGTTGAGGACGAGTCGAGGGGGAGGTTGGGCCAGCGCCAGGCGAAAGATCCGGCTTGGGGTTGAGTCATGTCCTGTGCCGCCGGCGCAGGCCCGGTTGGGGTGAAGGAGAGGGGCATGTAGTTGAGCCCAGCCAAAAGCTCCTGAAGCCGCTGGGTGCTGCCGTCAGCCACCTTGAAGGCAATCGACATGGGCTGCGACAACGCGCTGCCGTTGCGACCGCGGAGGCCGGCGGTCCCGCTCGGCACGGTCAGAATCTCGTTGGTCAAGGGGATCAGCGGAGCGCTCAAGTTGTATTGGAGTGTGGTCGGGGTGGGTTGGGTCCAGGTGCCCGAGACGGGCGGGGCCAGCGTGGGCAACGTCGCGCCGAGTGAGATCGGCTTGGAGAACTTCACGGTGATGGGGGCGTTCGAGGCCACATTCGTCGCACCGGCGGCCGGCGTGGAAGCGGTGACCGCCAGCTGCGGGACATCGCGTGCGGACTGGGCTCTCGGAGTGCCCGACGTTGAATTCGATTGTTTCGATGGCGAGGTGGGCGCGGTCTTCTTGCCGAACGCGTACGCCACACCGCCCACCACCGCCACCAGGACCACCACGCCGATCACCGCGAGAGCGATGCGACGCCCCCGGTGATCGGGCTTGCCCCTGGCTTCTAGTACCTGCATGCTGTCGCTCTTCTCATTGTGCTGCGCCCATTGTGGTGCGACTCATGGTGCTGCGACGCGGACCCGGGTCACGCCGGATGGTCCGGTGGCCCTACCGGGCGGTTCCCCTGAACAAATACCCCAACTCCTCGGATTTCACTGTAGGCAGTGCCGGCGCCGCCCGGGCCGCGACCCGCAACGTGGGGCGCATCGCCGGCGCACCCCCGGCACACCGCTGGCGCACCGCTCGGCGCAACGTCGGGGCAGCCTGTCTCGGGAGCGGCCGCAGTGGCTCAGTTAGGCTGGAGGCATGAGCCCCAACCTCCATGACCTGCTGGGCGACGAGGCAGATTCCCTGCTCGGGCACAGTGCCAAGGCGTTTCCCTCCGAAGGCCTCGTCCTGCCCGGACCCGACTATCTCAGCCGGGTCTTCAGTGACAGCGACCGTTCGCCGAGCGTGCTGCGGAACATGGGCACGCTCTACAACCACGGTCGGCTGGGAGGCACGGGGTATCTCTCCATTCTGCCGGTCGATCAGGGCATCGAGCATTCGGGTGCGGCCAGCTTCGCCAAGAATCCCGCCTACTTCGATCCGGCCAACCTGCTGGAACTGGCACTGGCAGGCGAGTGCAATGCGGTGGCCACGACCTTGGGCACGCTCGGCATGGTGTCGCGCCGCTACGTGCACCGGATCCCCTTCATCGTCAAGCTCAACCACAACCAGTTCCTGCACTTCCCGAACACCTACAGCCAGATCATGTTCGCCTCGGTGCGCCAGGCGTCTGACCTGGGAGCCGTCGGCGTGGGCGCCACCATCTACTTCGGCTCCGACGACGCCGACCGCGAACTGCAGGAAGTGTCGGCCGCCTTCGCCGAGGCGCACCGGCTGGGCCTGTTCACCGTGCTGTGGTGCTACATGCGGAACTCGGCCTTCCAGAAGGACGGCGTGAACTACGAGGTGTCGGCCGACCTCACCGGCCAGGCCAACCACTTGGGCGTCACGATCGAGGCCGACATCATCAAGCAGAAGCAACCCGAGAACAACGGCGGCTACAACGTCATCGGTTTCGGCCGGACGGACCCGCTGGTCTACGACGAGCTCACCACCGATCACCCCATCGACCTCACCCGCTGGCAGGTCGTCAACTGTTACGCCGGTCGGATCAGCCTCATCAACTCCGGTGGCGACTCCAAGGGCGACACCGACCTGGCCCAGGCCGTGCGGACCGCGGTGATCAACAAGCGCGCCGGGGGCACCGGGCTCATCGTGGG
>DASZJQ010000257.1:0-2432 GCA_035947875.1 Acidimicrobiales bacterium | reverse complement strand
CAGGCCGGTTTTCGCCTTTGGCGTTGGGCCGTCGCTGGTCGGCGTGGTCAGATCACGCCGCGGTCGCGCAGGTCCGTCAGCTCCTCCTCGGTGAGACCGACCAGGTCGCACCAGACCTCGCGATTGTGCTCGCCGAGGCGGGGCGCGCCGCTCGGCACCGGTGTGGGGTGACGGGCCAGGCGAGGGAACGGGGCTTGTTGGCGGACCGCACCGATCACCGGGTCGGCGACCGCCACCAGATCGCCGCGGGCCTCCATGTGGGGATCCATGAAGATGTCGGCCGCGCTGTAGGCCGTCCCGACGGGCACGTCGTGAGCGACACAGCGCTCCGTGATCTCCTCGGCCGAGAGAGAGGCCGTCCACTCGGCCACCAGCCCGTTGATTTCGTCACCTCGCGAGGCCCGTTCGGCCAGAGTGGCAAAGCGCGGATCCCGGGCCAGGTCTGGTCGCTCCATGGCTTGGCAGAGTCGGGAGAAGTTGGCGTCCGACCCGGCCACGATGCAGACGAAGAAGCCGTCGGCCGTCGGGTAGTTGTCCAGCGGAGCCGAGTGGGAGAGCCGGTTGCCCTCCCGTTGGCGGACGATCCCCAGGCGGTCGTAGCCGGCCAGGGTCCACTCCAGGATGCGCAGGATGGCTCCGTAGAGTGGGGCATCGATGACCTCACCTCGCCCGACCGTCGCCCCGCCGCCGCGGTCTCGGCCGTAGAGGGAGGACACAGCAGCGAAGGCGGCGAACACGCCCGTCAGGTAGTCCGACACCGTGACGCCGGGCCGGACCGGCGGACGGTCGGGATCACCGGTGAGGTGCAACAGGCCGCCGAAGGCGATGCCCAGGCGGTCGAGCCCGGGGCGGGGGGAGTACGGGCCCGACTGGCCGAAGACGCTGATGCGGACGTATACCAGGGACGGGTCCAGGGCCTCGGGCCCCAGGCCCCATTTCTCCATGGTGCCGGGCCGGAAGTTCTCGACCACCACGTCGGCCCGGTCCGCCAATTGCTTGAACAGATCCTTGCCCTCGGGGTGCCGAAGGTCGCACGTCACCCCGCGCCGCCCCCGGCCTTCCACCGACCATGAGAGCGAGTAGTCGGGGCCGCCGTCCACCGCGATGAAGGGGCCCATGGTGCGCATGAAGTCACCTTGGCCGGGCAGCTCGACCTTGATGACGTCGGCCCCCAGTTCGCCGAGCAGGCCGGCGCAGAACGGCGCCGAGATCCTGGTCCCCACGTCGATGACCCGGATCCCCTCGAGGGGCCCGCTCATGTGGCGCTGTCGCCCCGGTCGCGCTCGGCGAAGACTTCCTTCATGGAGCCCTTCTCGCGGCGGGCCGCCAGGGCGTCGAGTGCGGTGGCCGTGTTGTGGACCCAATGGTGGGCCATGAAGTGGTACTTCAGCGCATCCCGCTTGCCCATGAGCGTGGCGGTGTGGTTGATGGTGGACTTCACCGTCTGCGCGGTCACCGGCGGGACGAGGGCGACCCGGTCGGCCAACGCTCGGGTGCTCGCCGTGAGTTCGGCCCGGGGCACCACCCGGTTGACCAGGCCCAGACGCCACGCCTCCTGGGCGTCGATGGTGTCGCCTGTCAGGAGGAACTCCTTGGCCTTGCGGATGCCCAGCTCCCAGGGTTCGATCAGCAGTTCGACGCCGGCGCCGGAGAGACGCAGCACCGGATTGGAGAACTGGGCATCGTCGGCGGCGACGATGAGGTCGCACATCGCCGCCAGCATCAGGCCGGCGGCGACGCAGCTCCCCTGGACGGCGGCGATGGTGGGTTTGCGGAAATCGTGGATGCGCAGACAGCGGTCGTAGTACATGGTCTTCTCGTGGAAGAACTTGCCTTCGGGCGTTTCGCGCATCTGGACCCACTCGTCCTTCTCGCCGTCGCCGACGATGGCCTTGAGGTCATGCCCGGAGGAGAAGTGCTTCCCGGCCCCCGTCAGGATCACCACCCGGATGGCGTCGTCGGCGTCGGCCCGATCGAAGGCCGCGTCGAGCTGGTCGATCAGCTCGGTGTCCTGGGCGTTGGCCACCTCGGGTCGGTTCATGGTGATGGTGGCCACCGCTCCGTCCGTCTCGTAGAGGACCACGTTGGAGCTGCTGGTTGCCATGTCCCTATCCTCTCGCTTCCTGCTCAGCCCCGCGGCAGGCCGAGCACGCGCTCGCCCACCACCGTGCGCTGGATCTCATTGGCGCCGGCGAAGATGGATGAGGCCTGGTAATACAGCCAGGAGCGTTGCCAGGCCCCGTCGGCGGGATTGCCCGGGGCGCCCTGCCACAGCGGCGCCTGGGCGCCCAGGACGTCCATGGCGGTCTGATGGAGGCGCTTGGACATCTCGCTCCAGTACAGCTTGAGGGCACTGCCCTCGGGCCCCGGCGGCTCGCCGCGTTCGAGCCGGGTGAGGGTGCGCCAATTGTGGAGCTGGAACAGCTTGACCT
>DASZJQ010000256.1:0-12223 GCA_035947875.1 Acidimicrobiales bacterium | reverse complement strand
ATCCAGGTGAGCATGGAGACGACGAAGCCCGCCAGCACCACGTACCACAGGATGCGGATGATTCGGTCCATGCTGGGTGCTCTCGACGCCACGGCCGTCGGCGGTGGCGGTGGGTCGATCGTGGCCAAGGGATCCCGGCTCGAGTCGAGTGCCCGCATGCCGGGGAGGAAAAGCAGAGCGCCCACCAGCACGAAGAACGGGAGCGAGGGCAGCACGGCCGAGTAGAGCAGGCTCCCGGTCGGCAGGTAGCCCTGCAGGGTGGTGCTGACCACGCCGATGAGCACCGCCACCCCGGTGGCGATGGGTATCGAACGCAGGAGACCCCAGGCGGCCGCCGCAATGGCCGCCACCATGAGTGTGGCGTAGGTGTCCGATTGGAACGTGCCGAAAATGGGCGCCAGCAGGACGCCGGCCAGGCCGGCCATGAAGCTCGAGACGGCCCAGGCCACGGCCACCACTCCGCCCGAGTTCACCCCGTCGAGCTGCACCAGGCGACGGCTCTCCACCGCCCCGCGCATCTGCAGGCCCAGGCTGGTGAACCGCAGGAGGACGGTCAGCGCCACCAGCACCACGGCGGTCACGGTGATCGTGGCCAGGTAGATCCCGTTCACCGGCGTCCCCGCCACGGTGAAATACACCACGTTGGGATTGAAGAAGGGGAAGATGGTGGCCGTGTCGTCCAGGTTCTGGGGCCCGAAGATCACCGGGAGGATCGTGGGGATACCGACCAGCAGGGAAATGGAGCAGATCAGCTTGGCCGTCGTATTGGAATTGGGAACGTGGCGGAAGATGAAGCGGTCGAAGGCCAGCCCGATGAGGGGCGACATGACCACGACCGAGATCACGAAGGCCAGCCACCCCGCCATGTGGTGGTTCTCGGTCAGGACCGTGAACACGAAGGCGGCCGCGAAGGCCTGGGCCCCGAAGGCGAAGTTGAAGACGCCGGTGGCCTGATAGGTCAGGACCAGGCTCACCGCCACGATGGCGTAGGTACACCCATACGGGATGCCCGGGAGAGCGAAACCGAGAAAGTGCTCCATGCCTAGCGGTGAATGCCGAGTCTGCCGTCAGGCCCTAGGAGGCGTTCGGTGTGCCGGCCGGCAGCGGGAGCACCGGGCCCTTCTTCGGATTGATCGACCCGAAGCAGACGAACACGCTCTTGCCGGTGTTGAGCGCCGGCACGTACTTGTCCCCTTTCACTTGGATGTAGGCCCCGCAGTAGGGCGGTGCGTGACCGGTATGGGCCGTGGTCCAGTTGGTCGGCACCGTCAAGCCGCCTGCGGTGAAGGCCGTCAACTTGTTGTCCTGCGCGATGACGTTGGCCTGAGTCAGGTTGTTGCCGGCCGCCTTCACGCCGGCGGCAAAGAGGGAGGCCGACTCCCAGCCCTGCATGGCCACCTCGTCCAACGCGTACTTGGGCTCGTACTTGTTCATTTCGGTCAGGTACGTCTTGAGCCCGGGGTACTCGGACTGCGGCGCCGTGAAGGGCACGTGGGCGACGTAGAAGTAGATGTTCTGCATAAGGCTCTGGTTCTGATCGAGAGTCGACTGGTCGTTCCCGTTCAGCCAGAGCTGGGACGCCTTCAGGTTGTACTGCTGAATGGCCCGGGCCATGGTGATGTTGCCCTGCACGTCCATGCAGGTCAGTACGAAATTGGCGCCGGCCTGCTGCATGCGCTGCACGTCGGTGGCCACGGTGGTCCCGGGGTAGGCGATCTTGTAGTCGGTGTAGACGACCGGAATACCAGCGGATTGGAGGCCGGTCCCCGCGGCCTGGCAGGCCGCCGCCGACGAGGCGACGCCGTAGGCGACGATGGCCACCTTGGTGGCCTTGGCGGCCCGGGCCACGTAGGCGGCCCCCGGCGCCTCGGCCGGTGTGTAGATGACCGAACCGCCGGCGGCGAAGAGGTTGGGCGGCCCGTTCCAGTTCTCGGTCACGTTGTAGCCGTAGGTCGGGGTCTTCGATTCCACGAAGATGTTGGGCGAGAAGAAGGCGGTGCCCACGCCGGTCACGGCGAACACGTGGTCCTGGTTGATCAAGGTGTTGGCCAGTTGGGTGAACTGGCTCGGGTTCCCGCCGTCGTCGAGTGCGTACTGGTAATTGATTTTGCGGCCGTTGATCCCACCCTGGGCGTTGATGTAGTCGAAGTAGGCCTTTTCGCCATAGATCAGCGACGAGAAGTTCGACGAGATCGGTCCGGTCTGGGTCGAGATGGTGCCCACCGTGATGGAGTTCGACGTCACCCCGGGCGCCGGATTGGTCGCCGCGCCGGCGCCCCCGGCCATCCCGCCCACCGAGACCAGCGCGGCAGCGACGGCCGCTCCGGCCATTGCGACCTTGGCCCCCATCCCCGTGCCGTACCTCTTTCGCATGCGGTCCCCAGTCCCTAGGTGCGTCGCATCCCCCCCGGGATGCCGGTCACTGTAGCGGTCCGTTCCTGCCCCCATGAAGCGCCCTTCTCGCTGCATCACTCCCCCCTCATGCCATTAATTCAAGAACAGTCGCTGGCGGTCGAACTCCCGCAAGGCGCCGACCTCGCCCATGTGGACCGGATCCAGCTCGTCGACGGTGCGGGCAACGTCAGGACTGTAGCCACATGACTCGACCAGGGCCCGGATCCGGTCGCCGACCGACCCCTCGCCGGCCGGTACGGCCGCCACCCGCAGGGTGCCGTCATGGCGCCGCAAGATGCCCAGATCGGTCACCACACTGACCACACGATGGCCCGGCGAGGTCACGTAGGCCACGGTCTCGGGCAGCCGTTCGGGCCGGGCCAGCGTGACCACCACGCAGGCGGTGGCCCGGCTGGCCACGTCATTCGCCCCACCCGACCCCACCAGGAACCGACCCCCGGCCAGTTCGGTCGAGTTCAGGCAGCCGGTGCGATCCACCTGGGCGGCCCCGAGACACCCCACGGTCCGGGTACCGGGACCCCCGATGACCATGCCCAACACGGTGGAGGCGTCGCTCAACTGCGGCGTCCCGGGAAACACCCGGTGATTGAAGATGTAGGGGTCGGCCGGTGTCGGCTCGTAGCCCCACAGGCCGAGCTCCGCCGTCAAGGTGACCCGGCTCCCGGCCGCCCGGGCCCGGGCCACGGCGACCCAGGCCGCCAAATTGGCCACACCGGCTCCGGCCAGCACCGCGTCGGCGCCGACCTCGGTCACCACCCGCTCGACCTCCCGGGCGCCGAACGCCGCCGCCCGCTCCCATGGCGTCACCACCGGGTCGTCGGGCACCGGTGTGGCGTCGGCATCCTCTTTCCACGATCCCGGATCGGACCGACCTTCGAGCCAATGCAGGTGGTCGTCTCCCAGCCGCCGCAGGTACTCGTCGTGGGTGGTCGGCTCGAGCACCCATTCCGTGGCGAAGGCGTCGAACGAGCCACCTTTGGCCGCGTCGGCGGCCATGTTCCAGAAGGCGATGTCCTCGCCGTAGCTGTGGACCGGCAGGCCCGGCGCGTAGCAACCCCCCGGATGGGCCCCGAAGGGGGTCTCCACCACGGCCAGCACCCGATGGGCCGGGATCCGGACCCGGTGCCCCAGCCCCACCGGGTCATCGATCACCTGCTCGACCGTGGCCACCACACCCCGCCGAGCGGCCAGGGCGCCCCAGACGCCTTCGAGGAGGGGTTCGGACAGATAGAGGTTGCCGTCGTGGTCGGCCGCGGCGGCGTGGACGAGCGCCACATCGGGCGCCAGCGGCGACAGGAGGCCGAGGCGTCCGAACGGGGAGTCGATCTCGGTAAATCCCTCGTTGGTGGCCATGGATGATCCGGCCAGAGAGCCGGTGACGGCCGCCGGCAGGCCGCGGGCCGCAGCCTCCATACGCTGGGCCAGGGTCAGGATCGACCAGTGTTCGACCTCCACCTCCCCGGACTCGTAGGCGCGGCGGAAGATCGGGTTGGGCGTGTAGGTCGGGAAGCTGTTGCCCGAATACGTGGTGATCACTTTCGTGACCAGGCCGCCCCGGAACAAGAGTGCGCCGAGGGCACCGAGACTGGTCATGACCAGGGTGAATTCCGGATGCTCTCCCCAGTATTGACGACTCAGCTCGCGAGCGGCTGCGGTCCAGCGACTGTGGCCCAGCATGACGTGGACCGAGTCGCCGGGCCGGACATGGCGGGCGACGGCATCTTCGAGCGAGGTGAACGCCGGTCCGGCCGCCCCGGGACTGGTCCGGGTCATGGGTGAGGTGCCGCACCCGGCGGTGCGGCCGTGCCCCGCCGCTGCCTCACCGCCGATCCCCGCGAAACCTGACCACCGTGTCAGGTTAGCCATTTGGACCGGACCTGGCACTACGATGCCGGGGGCATGGGATCGCCTCGAGTCCAGCGTGACGCGGCGGCTCCGTCGATCGCCTCCAAGGAGAATGCAACCGGCAAGAAGGCGGTCGGTACGCCGACCAATGGTTCGTCTTCTGAGCCCGGCCCGCCCTTCTCCGACGTCGACGCCGTCGGCGCCCCCGCCAGCAAACGCGTGTTGCGCAGCCAGGGGCGCCGCACCATGCGCAAGCTGCTCGATGCCGCCATGATCGCCTTCGACCAGCGGGGCTATCACGCCACCCGGGTCAACGACGTGGTCGAGCTGGCCAAGACCTCCCACGGGACGTTCTACCTCTACTTCTCCAACAAGGAAGATCTCCTCCGGGCCCTGGTGACCGAGGCCTCCACCGAGGCCCAGGGCCTCTACGCCATGCGGATGTCACCCGAGAGCGGGGGTTCGCCCCAGTGGGACGACGTGCACGGGTGGGTCAGGGCCTACTCGGAGCTCTGGCTGCGCTACGCCCCGCTCTTTCGGGCCTGGACCGATCTGGCCACCATCGACCCCGATCTCATCGACGTCATCCGCCAGACCTTCACGGTCATGTCTGACGCCCTGGCGCAACAGATCGGTCCCGACACCTCAGGTCACCTCATGGACCCCGAGGCAGCCGGCATGGCCGTCCTGGCCATGCTCGACCGGTTCCACTACCTGCGTGAATTCGTCGGCCGCCCGGTCGACGACGCGGCCATCGACACCATGACCACCATGGTCTACCGGGCCCTGTTCGACGGAACCGGGTAACGAGAAGGCCAGGCGGTCGGTCGGCCCGACCAGAACGCCAAGCGGGTGGTGGTCAGGCCGGCCCCCGGATTCAGCTCGGGCCGCCCTTCCCGAAGACCAGATCGAAGATGCCGTCGACCCCGGATCCGTGCAGGGTGAGCCCCCCGTCGACCACGATGTTCTGCCCGTTCACGAAGCGGGCCAGGTCCGAGCACAAGAAGACCACCACGTCGGCGATGTCCTCGGGTTCGCCCACCCGGCCCACCGGCGTGTCCCGGACGAACCGCTCCTCCTGTCCCGGCATGAACTCGAACATGGGCGCGGTCATGGAGGTGCGGATCATCCCCGGTGAGACGGCATTGACCCGGATGGAGGGGGCGTACTCCAACGCCGCCGACGCCGTCAGGGCTGCCACCGCGGCCTTGGACGCCGCGTACGGCCCCTCCCCTGCCGCCGGTCGGGTGCCGCTGATCGACGCCGTCGAGACAATCGATCCGCCGCCGCCCTCGAGCAGGTGCGGGATGGCCGCCCGGAAGCCGGCGTAGACCCCCGTCAGGTTGACCCGGAGCACCCGGTCCCATTCGGCCGGCTCGCCCTCGTGCAAGCGGGAAAAGGAGCCGACGCCGGCGTTGTTGTAGAGGATGGACAGGCCACCGAGCGCCGCCACCGCGGCATCCACCACCTCCTTCAATCCGTCGGGGTCGCCCACGTCGACGGTGAAGCCCACCCCGCCGATCTCCTCCGCCACCGCCCGCGCGGCGTCACCGTCTACGTCGAGCACGGCCACCTGCGCCCCCTCTGCGGTCATGCGCCGGCACGTGGCCCGCCCGATGCCCGAACCACCACCGGTGACGATGGCCCGACGTCCCTCAAGGAGCCCCATGGCGTTCCCCTTCGTGCTCCTGGTCGCCTCCGGCCGATCGCCGCGGCGCTCGCCGACGAGCCTTGTCCGCCCAGGGCGGAGCCTCGAACACCAGCGGCACCTCCAGCTCCCGGATCAGCAGTTCCTGGGCCATGCTCTGGTAGAGCACGCCGTCGTCGCCGTACATGGTGGCCCGTATGGTGGACCGGCCGCCGGCGTTGACCAGGGCCTGCAGGTCGAACAGGTTCCACTCGTCGGCCCGCCGGGGCCGGTGGAACCACACGGCGTGATCCAGGCTGGCGTCGGTGTGGGTGCCCCAGGTGCCGAGGCTCAGCGGCCGAAAGGCGGCCCCGGTCATATCGGACAGGTAGGCCAGGACGCAGGCGTGCAGCGCGGGGTCGTCGGGCAGGCGCTCCCGGGTGCGGAACCAGCAGCGGCGGGTCGACGCGTACGTCCCGTCGTCTCGCCGGGTGGTGGCTCCGAGCTCGCGGATGTCGAAGGGGAATGGAGCCTCGAATCCCTCGATCTGTTCGGGTCGCGGCACGTCGGGATCCATGGGCAACTGGTACTCGTCCCCCGGTTCGGTCTGGTGAAACGAGCACGTCATCCGGAAGGTGGTGCGGCCTTCCACCTCGGTGGTGACGTCCCGGGAGCTGAACGACCGGCCGTCGCGCACCCGCTCGACCCGGTGGGTGGCCGTTGACCCCGGCCGCGAGGGGCGCAGGAAGTACCCGTGCAGGGAGTGCACGTCGAGCCCCGGTGGGACCGTGCGCGCGGCCGCGTGCAGCGCCTGGGCCACCACCATGCCGCCGAACGTGCGATCTCCACCCCACCAATCGGGGCTCTTCGTCACGAACGTCTCCCGACCGTCGGTCCCGGGCTCGACCTCTCGGGCGGTGATGGCCGCCACCAGCTCGGGCACCGTGCCCGACATGAACTCTGTTTCGTCGATCTCCATCAGGTCCGCACCGCTACGGGAGCACCACGTCAACGGCGAGGCCCGGGCCGACCAGGTCGACGCAGGCATTGTCCTCGGCGTAGCGCAGGCCTTGCACATTGAAGAGCCGCACCTCGGGCGCCGAGACCGGGAACGGGCCCCAGTGCCAGGTCCCCCGGCTGAGCACCAGTGGTTCGAGCGGCTCCAACCGGAACACCCGAATGGCGTCGGCGTCGTCCGGGGCGGAGAAATCCACCGACGCGGGAGCCACGGCGATCACCGCCGGCACGTCAAGGGACATCACCGTCTGGGTGTGGGTGTCGTGCCGGAAGAGCATCTCGCAGCGCAAGCCATCGGCGGTCGCCGGAACTTCGGACCGGGCGTGGCCGATCAGGTTGACGTGGACGTCGTCCCAGGCGAAGGAGAGCCGGTGCTCCCCGTCCCGGGGGTCGGTGTCGGCCACCGGGAGCCAGCCGAAAGGCGCCCAGGCCGCCTCCGACAGCGGCTCGGGGCCGACCTTTCGCCGCTGCTCGGACACGCGCTTCCTCTCGTTTCCTCATTGACCTCTGACACCACACGACGCCGGGGATCTAACCTGACGCCCGAGTCAGTCTACGGAACGGGAGAGGTCGCCAACATGGACGTGCGCAGCATTGAGGCCAAGGCGCCGATCGTCGAGCACAACGGCACGGTGCCGGTGTGGTGGATGATCGAGTCGCGCGAGTTCAAGGACATCACCGACGGGGGCTATCTGGAGCTGGTGAACGAGTTCGAAGTGCCCGGCGGCGGGCTGGTCGACCCGCACTCCCATCCCACCCACGAGTTCTATTACGTGATGAACGGCCGGGGCGTCATGACCATCGATGGCGAGGACCGTGACATCGCCCAGGGCGACCTGGTCTACATCCCACCGGACAAGGTCCACTCCCTGCGCCCGGTCAGCGACCATGCCCCCATCCACTGCTTCTGCTTCGCCATCGGCGTGAAGGGCGCGGGCGAGATCAACTACACGACGCACTGAGTGGCCCGCGTACTGGTCACCCGCCGTCTGACCGACGGCGGCACCGACCCCCTGGTCCGGGCCGGTCACGACATCGTCGGCCCGGCTGCCGACGGCTCCGCCCTGACGGCGCAGGAGCTCCGCGACGGCGCAGCCGCCAACGATGGCATCGTCTGCCATCTGACCGACCGCATCGATGCCGGCGTGCTCCGCGCCGGGCGGGACGGCGGCCGGCTGCGCGTCGTCGGCACGGCCTCCGTGGGCTACGACAACATCGACGTCCCGACCGCCCATGAGCTGGGGATCGCCGTATGCAACACCCCCGGCGTGCTCGATGCGACCACGGCCGACCTGGCCTTCCTCCTCATCCTGGCCGCCACCCGTGGCACGACCGGGGCCGAGGACGATCTGCGGCACGGGCGCTGGACGGGCTGGGGCTTCGACACCCATCTGGCCCGCGACGTCAATGGAGCCACGCTCGGCCTGGTGGGCTACGGGCGCATCGCCCGCGCCGTGGCCGCCCGGGCCGCCGGGTTCGACATGGAGGTCCTCCACACCTCGCGCACCGACACCGGCCTGCCCGGCTATGTCCCGACCCTCAGCGAGCTGCTGCCGCGGGCCGACATCGTCAGCCTCCACGTGCCGTTGACCGAGTCCACCCACCATCTCATCGGTGCGGCGGAGCTCGCTCTCATGAAGCCGACCGCCGTCATCGTCAACACGGCCCGGGGCCCCGTGCTCGATGAGGACGCACTGGTCGATGCCCTCGAGGGCGGCACTATTTTCGGCGCCGGCCTCGACGTCTTCGAGGGCGAGCCGCGGGTCAATCCCCGTCTCCTGACCGCCCCCCGCACCACCCTGCTGCCGCATATCGGCAGCGCCACCATCGGCACGCGTACTCGCATGGCCCAGTTGGCCTGCCAGGGCGTCACCGACGTCCTGGCCGGCCGCACGCCGCCGAATCTGGTGACCTGAACCGGCGACCCCTCCCGGATTCCTCGCCGCCAACGCCTCGGTCCGGTGTCGCTGTCCTAATGGGAGACGCTCGGGCTGGTCGGTCGACGGCGCCAGGTATCGAGACAGCCAGCTGAACAAAAGAGGGCCACACTGCCGCGACCGTCGTCAGCTGTCACCTCAGCCGTTGCCTCGGTCATGGGAAGGCCACAGATGGGATCGAAGATACGGGCGGTCCCCGGGTTTGACATGCCGATGCTGGAGGTCGGGACCGGCCTTTCGACGCCGCGCAGCGAGATGTCCTTGTGCTCCAGGACGATTCCCCATCGGGGCAGCTCTTCCATCACGGACGGGGCGGCCAGCGCTTCACCGCCGTGGGCCAGAGCACACAGCCGGGCGGCGACGTTGACGCAGTGCCCGATGTAGTCGTCACCCTCCATCAAGATCACATCGCCCGAGGTGATGCCCGAGCGTATCGAGACCGCCTGCACCGGGCCCGAGACCTCGCAGACGACATGGTGCAGTTCGAGGATGGTGGCGAGCAGCGGCCGGGTCTCGACACACACGAGCATGACGCCGTCACCCAGCCACTTGGCGATGCGCACACCGCGCCGAGCGCAGATGTCACGCAGGAGGGCCCGGAACGCCGTCAGGATGTCGACGGCATGTTCGTCCCCTTCGTGTTCGGTCAGGGCGGTGAAGCCCGAGACATCGACGAAGGCGAAGCTGCGATGGACTCGCACGGAAGGATCGTGACACGCCGGTGGAGCAACGTCCCAATCGGGACGTCAGCCCATTCGCCGCAAGCCGGTGAGCTCCCGCTAGCCGGTCAACCAGGAGCACCACTCGTCGACCCCGACACCGGTACGGGCGCTGGCCTGGATCACCTGCGCCGATGGATTGACCGATTTCAGGTTGGACAAGAAGGTGCCGAGGTCGAAATCAAGGTGCGGCAGAAGATCCATCTTGTTCACGACGACCACCTCGGCGGCGCGGAACATCACGGGGTACTTGAGCGGCTTTTCCTCGCCTTCGGTGATGGCATAGACCATCGCCCTGGCCTCCTCTCCCACCCGGAACTCGGCCGGGCAGACCAGGTTCCCCACGTTCTCGATAATGAGGAGTTCAAGTTCGGCGAGAGGTAACCGGCTCAAACCCGACCGGACCATCACGGCATCGAGATGACACTCACCGCCGAACCCGGCGCTGGTGTTGACCACCGAGATGGCCCTCGCCCCTGCACCTTCGAGCTCGTCTGCGTCGAGGGTGGTCGCGATGTCCCCCTCCAGGATCCCGATCCGAACGGCTCCCCCGAGGCGCGCCAGCGTGTGCTTGAGCAGGGTCGTCTTTCCCGCGCCGGGTGAGGACATCAGGTTCACGGCCCTGATGCCGGCCGCCATCAGGTCGCGGCCATTCGCATCGGCCACCCGATCGTTCTCGGAAAGGAGGTTCTCCAAAATAGAGATCCTGGTCGTCCCGGTCTCGGCGTAGCCGGAATGGTCACCCACCGCGTGGGCATGCTCATGATCGTGGGCGGTCTCGAGGTCATCGTCATGATCGTGGAAGGCCGTCGTGCCGTCTTCATGCAGGTGGATTCGACCCATGTCTAAACCTCCGCAACCTCCATCGAAACAATGAGGAACTCTTCGCCCGTGAGCAGCCTCACATCGAAGCTACCGCAGCCACCGCAGACCAAGATCGGCATGTCCAGCGTGGTCTCGGCGGTGCACTGGACGCAGGCCACCGTGGCCGGAACATGCTCGATGACGAGCTCGGCGCCCTTGAGGTCAGTGGATTCAGTCAGCAGTTCCCATCCGAATTGCAGCGCGTCGGGCACGACTTGCCGGAGGTGACCGATCCGAACCGTGACCTGTTGTACGGCACGTCCGTCGGCATGCTTCATGGTGGTCCCGACTATGGCATCGCACAGGGAAAGTTCATGCACTGGCTGACCCTCCGGGTGCAGCATACCGACGAGGGGACTCAGCCCGCTCGGGTCACGGCGAGATCGCCGCGCCTCTTCACCGCCCGCGTTACTTGCCCGCGCCCAGTCCCTCAGGTGAGAAGGCAGGCTCCACCATCTTGAGCTCCCACTTCTTTTCAATCTGCCCGAAATGCCAGATCGCCAATGCCACAATCCACGTCACGACGAACAAGCCGACGATCACGAAGCCCGCGGTGTTGATGTTGAAGTCCTCGATGAACGACCACACGGGCCCGCCGAGGTGGCCTTCCTGGGCCAAGAGGCCGACGAGCTCCACCGTGCCGACGAAGAGGGCGACAAAGATCGAGAGCCCGGTGATGGTGAGGTTGTAGTACACCTTGCGGATGGGTCGGGCGAAGGCCCAGTCGTAGGCGAAATTCATGAAACAGCCGTCGATGGTGTCGAACAGGCTCATGCCGGCCGCGAAGAGGATGGGCAGGGAGAGGATGGCGTAGAAGGGGAGACCGCCCACGACGGCGGTTCCGGCGAGGACGAGCAGGGCGACTTCGGTGGCGGTGTCGAAACCGAGGCCGAAGAGCAAGCCGATGGGATACATCTTCCATGGGGCATCGATCCGACGCCCGAAGCCGCCCAGGAAACGGTTCATGAAGCCCCGGTTGTTGAGCTGTCGCTCCAGTTCTTGGTCGTCGTACCGACCCGAGCGCATCTCCTTGAAGACCTTCATGATGCCGAAGAGCACGATGATGTTCAGGGCGGCGATCAGATAGAGGAAGAACCCCGACACCGACGTGCCGATGATGTTGGTCGTGTGCTGCAATGTCGAGCTGCCGTTCTGCACCTGGCGGTCGAGGCTCCGGATGCCGAAGTTCAACAGGACGGCCAAGGCGAAGACGACCGATGAATGGCCGAGGGAGAAATAGAACCCCACACTGAGGGGTCGCTTGCCATCGTTGATCAGTTTGCGGGTGGTGTTGTCAATGGCCGCAATGTGGTCGGCATCGAAGGCATGGCGTACGCCGAGCGTGTACGCCAGGACGCCGGTGCCGACGCCAAAGAGCTCCGTTTTGTTGATGCGGTAGTGACCGTGCAGGGCGGCGGCCAGCAGGGCCCAGCCGAGAACATGTAAGCCGAGGATGAACAGCGCCATCGTGCCGATGCGGGCCCATTCCCTCGGGGACAGGCCGGACCGGATCCTGGCCAGCCGCGACGGCCCCTTCTCCGAGCGAAGCCCCGTATCCGTCATGACGTCCGCCTCCACCCCTGCGCCCACCACGGAATTGTAAGCTACTCACGAACCACTTGCAATAAGGAACAGGTTGCGATTGGGTGGCAGGGCACGCCGGACGTCCCGGCTTCCCGCCGACCGGGGCCAGGCCAGGATGCTGGACGTCCGACGTAGAATGCCAGGGTGAGCAAACCTGTGGGTCCGGTGATGTCCGGATCGGGAGATGCCACCACCGTCGAGGGCGTCCTTGACCT
>DASZJQ010000255.1:0-23177 GCA_035947875.1 Acidimicrobiales bacterium | reverse complement strand
TCCAACATGCCGACGGCTCGCTCCAGACCGGACACGGCCTGCGTGATGCCGGTCGCGGCCAGGTCGACGCCGCCGCCGGCGCGGGCCAGGCCGGTGTCCATCCTCTCCAGCAGGATCATCAGGTCATCGGCGCGCTCGGCCAGCGTGATGAGCGCATTGAGGGCACGGAGCGAGGTGCCGGGCAGTCGAAGCAGTGTCCCTGGCAAACGAGTCACTGTGGTCATCAGCGACGGTGATTCCATGGCTTGATCATGGGCCGGATGTTCGGCCATGTCCAGTACGTGGCCCGGGCACGAGAGGATTCACCGCCGCGCTAACCGGGAAGCCGACGCCAGACGAATTGCGGTAACAGGCGGAACCCGTTGAAGAGATAGCGCAGGGGGGCCGGGGCCCAAATGACGGTCTGTCCCTGTTCCATGCCACGAATGACGGCATCGGCGACGGCGGACCGATCGGTGGAGAATGGGGCGGCGGGAAGGCCCTCGGTCATCTTGGTCTTCACGAAGCCCGGGCGAACGACATAGACATCGACCCCGGTGCCCCGGGCGGCCTCGGAGAGGCCAATGGCATAGGCATCGAGTCCGGCCTTGGCCGCACCGTAGACGTAGTTGGCCCGGCGCACGCGGACGCCGGCCACCGAGGAGAGCACGACGATCTTCCCGTGTCCTTGCTTCTTCAGCTTCTCGAATGACGCGGCCAGGGCAGCGGCCGGCCAGACGGTGGACGCGGTCAGGACATCGGCCGTGGCCGCGGCGTCGACCTCGTCGCGCTCTTGGTTCCCCAGGACCCCGATGGCGATGAGGACGAGGTCGACGTCGCCACCGGCCGCGGCGAAACAATCGGCGACGACGCTCGAGACGCCGGGAACATTGCGCGCGTCAAAGATCACCTCATCGACGTGCGTGGCTCCGGTGGCCCGGGCCTCCTCGGCCGACTTGGCGAGCGCGGTCGCGTCGCGCCCCGCCAGGACGACGGTGCGGCACCCCAGGGGGATGAGGCGTTCGACGATGGCGCGGGCGATATCGGAGGTTCCCCCAAAGACCACGGCTGATTGGGGACGTCCAAAGGCGTCTTGCAAGGGAAATCCTTCCTCTCAGATGTCGAGTCGGCGCGACAGGTCTGATTGCAGGACCCGGTCGGGATCGATCCGATCACGCACCGACTGAAGTTCAGGGATGCGTGGGTACATCTTGTGCACGTGCTCGGGGCGAGCCCTCGAGTCCTTGGCCAGGTAGACGCGGCCCCCGGCGTTGAGCACGACTTCATCAAGTGCGTCGACCAGAGTCGGCAGGGCCGCCGGTCCGGCCGGAAAATCAAGGGCCAGCGTCCAACCGGCGATGGGAAATGACAACGGACCGTCGTCGCCGGGTCCGAAGCGCTTCAATACGGAGACGAACGACGGTACCCGGGCCGCGCAGACCAGGTCGATGGCTTCCCGCACGACCTCGCCGTGCAGATCACTGACGGCGAACTGATACTGGAGAAACCCGTTGGGTCCATACAGCAGGTTCCAGTCGCTCACCCCGTCGAGGGGGTGGAAGAACGCACCAACGTGCTGGAGCTCGCCCAGTCGCACCTTCGGTGCCTTGCGGAACCACATCT
Source organism: Acidimicrobiales bacterium (assembly GCA_035947875.1). Taxonomy (GTDB): domain Bacteria; phylum Actinomycetota; class Acidimicrobiia; order Acidimicrobiales; family RAAP-2; genus Bog-473. The sequence goes on along the minus strand of DASZJQ010000255.1, from coordinate 21,575 downwards.
CGTTGAAGGCCGTCACACTGGCCACGTTCAAGAGACCCTTCGGGAACTGCCGGGGAATTTTCACCCGGGGGCTGGCCAGTTCCTGGTAGCAGCGGCGAGTCGAGGAGCGGGCCACCTGTTCCCGGCCGGCATGGTCCCCGCGGGTCAGGATCGAGCGGCCAAGCCTGGATCCGCCGGCGTTGCAGTCCACCCACGCGACCGAGTAGTGGTAGTCGTCGTCGTGCGCCTCCATCTCGTGCATGAGGTCCTCGAGGCGGGCGAAGCGGTGGGTGTCGACCGTCACCCATGAGCTCTCAACCGGGAGCAGCCGGATGGTCGCGCGCACGACAATCCCGGTGAGGCCCATCCCGCCCGCCGTGGCCCAGAAGAGGTCCGGGTCGTTGTCTGGAGTGACCTCGTGCACTCCGGTGGGTGTCACCAGCGTCATCGAGGTGACGTGCCGGCAGAAGCTGCCGTCGCGGTGATGGTTCTTCCCGTGGATGTCCGCCGCGATGGCGCCGCCAATGGTCACATTGCGGGTCCCGGGGGTGACCGGAACGAATCCCCCTTGCGGCAGGACCACTCTCAGGAGTTGGTCGATGCTTACCCCGGCGCCGACGCTCACAAGTCCGCTGTCCCGGTCCACCGGACCGATCGAGTCGAGGCGAGTCATGTCGAGGACCAGGCCGCCCGCCCGCTGCCCCGCGTCGCCGTAGCTTCGCCCGAGGCCACGAGGGATCACGCCACGACTCTCGGCGCGAGCCAGGAGTCGCACGACCTCCTCGTCGTTGCGCGGGGTGGCCACGTCGCACAGAGACGACGGCGTGCGTCCCCAACCGGACAAGCGACGGCGCTCGATCGGGAAAGGAAGCCCGTGTTCCTCTACGTCCATAGACCCTCCAAACTACATGGACCCGCCGCTGGACTTGGTTGGCGATGGACGTTCGATACGGCGAGATGTACCGGGTGACGCCGGTCAATCGAGCGGCATTCGGTGATGAATTCCTCCCGATCCCCCTTGTAATCGGGTGATTTTTTGCCTACAATGACGGGTGCTGACTCCCCTTTGATAAATCGTCAAAGTGAGAGAGGTGGAGAAGCTGAATCCGCTGGTAGATGTGTTGTAGTGCATCGGAATTGCGGATATATTCCCCGAGATGTTCGGGGTTTTCTGCGCGCCTATACACACGTATTCCGGGCAGAAGCGTGTGGCGCATCGCCGCCCGGGAGTGGCACGCCGAGGCGGGTCGGGCGCAGCAGCCGCAGCAGTTGATGTGCGCCACGGCGGAGGGGTGCCGTGGTGATCGACGCGCCGCCCGATGAAGATCCCGAACTGCGCCTGGAGCAGGACTACCTCGACCTGGCTCATGCCGCCCTCGCCGCCATGCACCGGAGGGCGAAGGCGTTGCTGGACGACCTGCGCGACGCCGGGCACCCTGACCTCGACTATCAGGCCGCCCTGATGCACCGGATTGCCGTTCTGGCGGAGAGTCAGCGTCCCCTGCTCTTCGGACGTATTGATGAGGAGGCCGGTCCGACGTGGCACATCGGACGCCGCCACGTCGAGGACACGGAGGGTGATCCTGTCGTGGTCGACTGGCGCGCCCCCATCGCCATGCCCTTCTACCAAGCCCGAGCCGAGAACGCGCTCGGTCTCGCCCGTCGACGTCAGGTGATGGTGGACCGGGCCAAGGTGATTGCGGTCGCCGACGACCTGTTCGGTCGACACGACGGCGATCCCTCGCGGACTCGTCTCCGCGGCGGCGACGCCCTGTTGGCCGAACTCGAGCGGGCCAGGACGGGCGAGATGCTCGACATCGTGGCCACCATCCAGGCCGAGCAGGACGAGATCATTCGGGCCCCACTCGACCTCCTCCTCGCCGTCCAGGGTGGTCCCGGCACCGGCAAGACGGCGGTCGGACTGCATCGCGCGGCGTTCCTCCTCTACAACCATCCGGAGTTGGCGCGGGACGGTGTCCTGGTGCTCGGGCCGAGCCGCGCCTTCCTCCGTTACATCGCCCAGGTCCTCCCGTCCCTCGGTGAGGAGGCCGTCCTGCAATCGACGGTGGCCGATATTGCGCCACGATCGAAGGTGCGGGCCGAGGACCCGTTCGACGTCCGGCTCGTCAAGGGCGATCCGAGGATGGCGCACGTCCTCGCCCGGGCCCTGGAGCAACGGCGTCGCCCCATCGAAGAGAATGTCGTGTTGCGAGCGCGTGCGGCCCGCTGCACCCTCTTCAGCCCGGAGGTGAACGACCTCTGTGCGGTCATTGCCGGCGGGTCGGCGCCGTACAAGGCGGGAAGGCTGGCCCTGCGGGCCCGCCTCGTCAGTTTGGCCCGTCACAAGGTCAGGGCAACGGGGCGATTGGACGCCGACCAGTCCTGGTACGAGAGCGAGCTGACCGCCTCGGACGGCTTCCGGAATCTCCTCGATCACCTCTGGCCGTCCGTCTCTCCGGCCGCCCTGGTCATCGACCTGTTGACCAGCGCCGACCGACTCGGGGCCAGTGCGGATGGAATCCTGACCGACTCGGAATGGCGATGCCTCCTCCGCTCATCGGGTCACACATCGGGCCGCTCATCGGGTCGCCAGGGCTGGACGATCGACGACCTGGCCCTGCTCGACGAGGCGACGTATCTGGTCAACGGTCGCTCCCGCACCTATGGGCACATCGTGGTCGACGAGGCGCAGGATCTCACTCCCATGCAGTTCAAGATGGTGGCTCGCCGGGCGCCGAAGGGATCGCTGACCATTCTGGGGGACCTGGCCCAGGCCACCGGCGCCTGGAGCTACGGAAGTTGGGACGAGATCCTCCAACACCTGCCGGCCACCGCTACCGTCCGAAGCGACGAACTGACGCTCGGGTACCGCGCCCCGGGACAGGTCCTCGATCTGGCTTCGAAGCTGCTGTCCGTGGCCGCGCCGACGGTGCAGCCCACCCAGTCGATCCGTCGGGGGACGCGGGTACCGAACATTCTCAAGGTGGACCGTGATCGTCTCTTGGTCGAGAGTCTGGCGGAGGCGATCAAGTTGGCCGGCGAGGACTTTCTGGTCGGGCTGGTGGTGCCGAGCTCGGAGCTGGCCTCGATCACCAAACTGGCGCGGGGTCGGAGCGATATCGGTCTGCTCGAACGGGACGGCATGGAGAGACGGGTGACGGTGGTGGCCGCCACCGCAGTAAAGGGATTGGAGTTCGACGCGGTGGTCGTGGTCGAGCCGGCCGCCATCGCGGGCGATGACGACCGAGGGCTTCGGCTGCTCTACGTCGCCATGACCCGGCCGATCCAGCACCTGAGCATCGTGCACGCCGATCCTCTGCCGGCTCTTCTGCTCTCCTGAGACCCCACCACTAGGCTGCTCCGGTATCCCCATTTCGAATGCGACCACGTGGCCCGGGCGTTTCCCGGTGGCGACGGGAGGGCGTTGGTGCGCTGGTTCGACCAGCGTTGCTCACGGTCGCCGCCATTGCCTTGTGCGTCTGGCAGGCCGGACTGACACGAGACTCTCCAGGTGCTCGCTGGAGTGTGGCGCTGCTTGTGGGTGTCGCCCTGGTGACGGCCATCGTGCTGGGACGGGGACGTCAGCGCCGATCCAGCGGTGCGTGGATCGCGCTGAGCGCCGATTGGATACAGCACTGGCGCACCCAGCCGAGGTCCCTGCGGACTGTCGTCATCGTGTGGACGGCTCTGGTGGTGGCGGTCGTGGGCTGGGACCTGGTGAATTTCATTGTCCAGTCCCACGCCCTCCCGACCTTGAGCTATTTCATCGGCCGCGTGTCGCGCTATCAGGTCGGGCGAGGCGTGCTCTTTGCCCTGTGGCTGGTGATCGGGGCCTATCTCGTTGCGGCAGGCCGCGCCACGCAAGGTGAACCGTGACCCTGGCGATCGTTGTCGGATCCACGGTCTGGCTGATCCTGCTCGCCGCCATCGCCGCGTGGTCCGCGGTGCTGGCGCGACACCGTGAGCTGTGGCTCGGCTCCAGACTGATCGTGCGCTGGCTCCTGAGTTCGTGGATGTCCCGGATCGTCCTCTTGGCCTTCTGGGCGATCGCGGGTTGGCACATCTTCTGCCAACGACCGTGAACGGCCACCCGGCCCACCCAGCCAAGCCGCCCCACCCGGCCAAGCCGTAAGCTGCGCCGCACGTCGACGACCGACCTCCTTCCAACGGCCGCTGGCCACGCGGACTCCACCTTGGTGGACGCCCCCCCGGCGAGGAGATCGCCCCGGCCCCGACCCGATGTTCCACCGAAGGGCCATCCCACGCTGACCTCTCGCCGGGTCCGGCGCATCCGGCGTATCTGGGGTGCCGGGCTGTTGCTCCTGGCGCTGCTGCTCGCGCTGCTGCTGTCCGGGGGAGGAGGCCATCCACGTGGCGCCTCGCCGCCGGCGCACCTTCCGGCGAAACAGGCGAAGGCCAGCATTCCGCCGGTGCACAACCCCAGGCTCGAACCCGATTGGCAGGGTGACGGCCGGTCGGTCACCCTGGCCTTCGGGGGCGACGTGAACTTTCCCGTGTCCACCACGTTGGGCGACAGTTTGGCCAGCGATCCGACGAGCGCGCTGGGCCCGACCGTCCCCCAGCTGCTCGCCGGGGCCAACCTCTCCATGACCAACTTTGAATCGGCCCTCACCGATGGGACGTGTCCCGACACCCAATCAAAGCAGTACGTGTTCTACGCGCCTTCGTCGGCCGTCACCGCGTTCCAGGGAGCCGGTATCTCGTTGATCACCGAGGCCAACAATCATGGGGAGGATTGCGGTGCCGCCGGGCTGCAGATGGCCCTGACCACTAAACAGCAGAGCGGCTACAACATTCTCGGCATCGGCCAGAACGCGGCGCAGGCGTTCACGCCGTATCAGACAACGATCAACGGGCAGCACATCACCATCGTCGCGGCCACCCAGGTCATCGACTCGAATCTCCAGACGGCGTGGACCGCCACCGCTACCCAACCCGGCCTGGCGTCGGCCTATGACGTCAACGACCTGATCGCGGCGGTGCAAGCGGCTCGGAAGACGGCCGATACCGTCGTGGTCTACCTCCACTGGGGCACCGAACTCGATGCCTGTCCCAACCCGCTCCAAGAGCCGCTGGCCCAGCTTCTGGTCAAGGCCGGGGCGGACATCATCGTGGGCACGCACGCGCACGTCCTCCTCGGTGCGGGCTATCTCGGGTCGGCCTTTGTGGACTACGGACTGGGCAACTTCGCCTTCTACGACAACACCCCACCGGAGAACGCCAGTGGCTCCCTCGTCATCACGGCCACGGGCCGGCACATCGACCAGGTCACCTGGCGGCCCGCCGTCATCGTCAATGACCTCCCGCAACCGCTGACCGGAGCGGACGCCACCAGCGCCGTCGCCAGCTGGGAGCAGGACCGAGCCTGTACGAACGCCACCGCAACCCCGACGGCGCCATTGGCCACCGCGACCACCGAAACCTCGCCCGCGCCCCCGGCCGCCGTGCAGCCGCTCACGGTTGACAGCTGAGCGGATCACCGGACTCTCACCCCCCATTGCAGCGCAAAAGAAGGCCGGGCGGCGCAAACGCTCGCCGCCCAATCTCATTCAGTGTGGGTGATGCAGTTTTCGTCCCGCGCTGGCCACCATGACGAGTGGTCGGGTGTGACCTTGGGCAGGAATTCCTCGGGAGTGACGTTCATTGACGACGGTGAAACCGAAACCAGAGCTGGGATTGGTGGTGTCGGCGCCCGAGGCCATCGTGACTGGTAGCCATCCCGACCGAGCGTGCCCGTCGTGTCGGTGAAGCTTTCGAACACCACGGCGCCCGCGCCAGGCCCAAAGGCACGGACCCGGCCCAGGCCGATCGACCCCCGTCTGTTGCGTTACGCCCACAGCACCCGTCGCTATCTGGTCCTGACCGTCGTGCTGGGGGGCTGCACCGCGTTCCTCGTCGTCGCCCAGGCGTGGCTGTTGGCCACGGCCGTCTCCGGCGCCTTCATCGACCACAAGGGGGTGGCCCAACTCAAGGTGCCGGTGGCGCTGCTCTTCCTGGCCGTGTTGGGGCGGGCCCTGGTGGGATGGCTCTCGGAGCGGTTGGCTGACCGGGCGTCGGCCCGGGCCAAGTCAGAGCTTCGCCAGGCCCTCGTGGAGCGCGTCGCCCGATTGGGACCGTCCGGATTGGACCGTCAGCGGTCGGGTGGGCTGACCGTGCTCGCCACCAGCGGTATCGACGCCCTCGACGCTTACTTCGCCCGCTACTTGCCCCAGGTCTTCCTGGCCGTGATCGTGCCCGTCACGGTGATCGTCGTGGCCTTGGGGGCCGATTGGATCTCCGCCGTGATCATCGCCCTCACGGTGCCTCTGATCCCCCTCTTCATGGCCTTGGTCGGCCAGACCACGAGAGAGAAGATGGGCCGACAGGCCCGGCACCTGCAGCGACTGGCCGGGCACTTCCTCGACGTGGTGGCCGGACTCCCCACCCTCAAGGTGTTCGGGCGAGCCAAGGCGCAGGCCCAAGCCATTGCCGACATGACCGACCAGTACCGCCTGGCCACCATGGACACCCTCAAGGTGGCGTTTTTGTCATCACTCATCCTCGAGCTCTTGGCCACCATTTCGGTGGCCCTGGTGGCGGTGGCCGTCGGCTTGCGTCTCCTGGGTGGCCACCTGGGGTTCTCCACGGCGCTCTTCGTCCTCATCCTGGCGCCCGAGGCGTACCTCCCCCTCCGATTGCTGGGGACCAACTTCCATGCCAGCGCCGAAGGGATGAAGGCGGCCGACGACGTGTTCGGAGTCTTGGAGCAGCCGCTGCCGGACCGGGGCACCGGCCGGGACGTCCCCGACCTGGGCCGGTCGGTGCTGCGGATCGAGGGTCTCGAGGTGGTCTACCCCGGGCGCCAGGTGCCGGCTCTGCGGTTGCCCTCCCTTCGAGTCGAACCCGGTGAGGTGGTGGCCGTGGCTGGCCCGAGCGGGTGCGGCAAGTCCACCTTGCTGAGTGTGCTGCTCTGTCTCACCACGGCTTCGGCCGGCTCCGTGCACATCGGTGAGATGGACCTGGCCGAGCTGGACCCCGACCTCTGGCGGGCCCACGTGTCGTGGGTCCCGCAGCGGCCCCATCTCTTTGCCCGCACCATCGCCGAAAACGTCCGCTTGAGCCGTCCCGACGCCAGCGACGGGGACGTGCGCGCTGTCATCGCCCGGGTCGGCCTCAGCCCGGTGGTGGAACGCCTGCCGCAGGGCCTGGCCACCGTCCTCGGGACCGGGGGGGCGGGTCTGTCGACCGGTGAGCGCCAACGGGTGGCCCTGGCGCGCGCCTTCCTGCGGGACGCCCCCGTCCTGTTGCTGGACGAGCCCACGGCGAATCTGGACGGCCAGACCGAAGAAGCCGTCCTGACCGCCGTGCGGACCCTGATGGTCGGTCGCACCGTGATCATCGCCGCCCACCGCCCCTCCTTACTGAACCTGGCCGACCGGGTCATCTCGCTGGAACCAGTGGGGCCGGGGCAGCCGTGACCGGTCCGGCCGTCACGAGCCGGGGAGAGCTGGCGCCGGTCGGGCGCACGCTGGGCCTCGCCCGGCCCAGCGGACGGCGGACTGCTCTGGCCTGCCTGCTCGGGGCCGGCGCCACCGCGGCCGACATCGGCCTGATGGGTTGCGCCGCTTGGCTCATCTCTCGGGCGGCGCAACATCCGAACGAGTCCGTGCTGGCCCTCGCCATCGTCGGCGTCCAGTTCTTCGGCCTCTCCCGCGGCTTCCTGCGCTACGAGGAGCGCTTGGTCGGCCACGACGCCGCCTTCCGGGTCCTGGCCGCCTGGCGGGTGGTGGTGTACCGCCGACTCGAGCGGGTCGCGCCAGGCGGGCTGCCCGCCTTCCGGCGGGGCGACCTTCTGGCGCGCATGGTGGGCGACGTCGACGCCCTCCAAGACGTGATCTTGCGGGTGATACCGCCGTTCGCCATCGCCCTGATGGTGGGGGTCAGCACGGTAGCCGTCATGTGGTGGATGCTCCCGGCCGCCGGCCTGGTGCTGGCGTTGGCCCTGTTTTTGGCGGCCATCGTGGTGCCGTGGCTCACCGGAGCCTTGGCGCAACGGCGGGAATCGAGGTTCTCCCAGGTACGGGGCGAGCTCAGCGTGTCCGTGGTCGATCTCATCGAGGGTGCCCCCGAACTGGTTGCCTTCGGTGCCGCCGAGACCCAGCTCGAAACCGTGTCGGGACATGACACCGACCTGGCATCCATCGCCACCGCCTCTGCTGGTACCGCCGGTATCGGGCTGGCCCTCACCACTCTGTTGTCGGGCCTGGCCTGCTGGGGCTGTCTCATGGTGGGAATCCCCTCGGTGCGCTCGGGCGCCTTGAGTGGCGTCCTGTTGGCGGTGATCGTCCTCATCCCGCTGGCCGCTTTCGAGTTGGTGGTGGGCCTGCCGGTAGCTACCCAGGCCCTCGGCAAGGTCCGCCAGGCGGCGGCGCGGGTCTTCGCCGTGACCGATGCCCCCGTCCCGGTGACCGATCCTGATCAGCCGTCTCCACTCCCACTCCGCCCGCCCTCCATCGCGCTGCGATCGGTCTGGGCCAGTTACCCCGGCGCCGACACATCGGCCCTCCGAGGCGTTGACCTCGACCTGTCGCCCGGGCGCCGGGTGGCCGTGGTGGGACCGAGCGGGTCGGGCAAGTCCACCCTGGCCGCCGTGTTGCTTCGTTTCCTGGCCACCGAAGCCGGCGACGTGACTCTGAACGGGACCGCGTTCAACCGCTTCGATGGCGACGAGCTGCGCACCGTGGTGGGCCTGGTGGACCAGGCCGGTCACCTCTTTGAGACGACCATCGCCGAGAACCTCAGGGTCGGGCGGCGCGAGGCGACGGACGAAGAGTTGCGCCAGGTGCTCTGTCGGGTCGGCTTGGGGCCCTGGCTGGACGACCTGCCACTGGGGATGGCCACCGAGGTGGGGCGGTTCGGGTCCCGCCTCTCGGGTGGCCAGCGGCAACGGGTGGCGGTGGCCCGGGCCCTGCTGGCCGATTTCCCCGTGCTCATCCTCGACGAACCGGCCGAGCACTTGGACCCCGAGGCGGCCGCAGCGCTGACTGCGGACCTGCTGGCGGTGACCGCGGGGCGTTCCCTCCTGTTCATCACCCATCGACTGACCGGCCTGGAGTCGGTGGACGAGATCGTGGTGATGGACCGGGGCCGCATCGTCGAGCGGGGCGCGCACCACGCCCTGCTGGCCGAGGGCGGCCACTACTCGAAACTGTGGTGGGAGGAGCTGAGGGTGGACGTGTTGGCCGACAAGCAGACCGCCGGCGAGAGCTCAGGGGCTGTCGTGTCCCTGTTCCCGCCGTCGCAGCGCGAGAGCGAGAGAGGCATTTTTTCATGAGTACCGACCTGGCCCGGTGGCAGTTCGCCACCACCAGCATTTACCACTTCCTCTTCGTGCCGCTCACCATCGGCCTGGCTTTTCTGGTGGCGTTGCTCCAAACCAGCTACTACCGCAATCAGAACCCGATCTTCAAACGCCTGACCAAATTCTTCGGGACCCTGCTGCTGATCAATGTGGCCATCGGGGTGGTGACCGGGTTGGTGCAGGAATTCGAGTTCGGCATGAACTGGTCCACCTACTCCCAATACGTGGGCAACATCTTCGGTGGTCCGCTGGCCATGGAGGGTCTGGCCGCCTTCTTCGTGGAGTCCACCTTCCTCGGACTTTGGATCTTCGGGTGGGACAGGCTCTCCAAGAAGGTCCATCTGGCCTGCATCTGGGTGGTGGCCGGAGCCACCATGCTCTCGGCCATGTTCATCATGGCGGCCAACTCCTGGATGCAGCACCCGGTGGGATACACCCTCGACTCTCACGGCAAACCACAGCTGACCAACATCTGGGCCCTCTTCACCAACCCGGTGTTCCTGTGGGGCTACACCCACGTCGTGTTGGCGTCGTTGGTCACCGGCTCCGTGGTCATGCTGGCCTTCTCGGCCTGGCACCTCAAACGCCAGAACTCGGTCGACGCGTTCCGCCGCACCGCCATCATCGCCCTGGTGGTGCTCCTCCCGGCCATCACGCTGAACCTCTTCGTGGGCAGTGAGCTCGGCGTCCAAGAGGGCAAGTACCAGCCCATGAAGATCGCCGCCGCCGAGGCACTGTGGAACACCTGCCCGTCCCACTGCTCGTTCTCGCTCTTCCAGATCGGGGGCGGCAACAACGACATGACGCCGACCCAGATCCTCGAGATGCCCGACCTGCTCTCCATATTGGCGACCAACCACGTTGACGGCGAAGTCCAGGGCATGAACCAACTGCAAGCCCAGTACACGAAGCAGTACGGGCCGGGGAATTACGTGCCCAACGTGTTCATTCAGTACTGGTCGATGCGGGTCATGGCGTACCTGGGGTCGGCCGTCTTGCTGTTCGCCCTGTGGGGAGCATGGCTCCTGCGCAAGAAGAAGTTGGGCAGGGGCAAATGGTTCCTGCGTGTCGCGCCCTGGGTGGCGGTCGTGCCGTTCCTGATGAACACGGCCGGTTGGCTCCTGACCGAGAGCGGGCGCCAACCCTGGATCGTGCAAGGTCTGCTGAAGACGGCCCAGGCGGCCTCGCCGTCGGTCACCACCACCGACATCGCCATCAGTCTGATTGCCTTCGTCCTCATCTACATCGGCCTGGGCATCGCCGACGTCTATCTCATGATCCACTACGGCCGCCAGGAGCTTGAACCGGATGGAGAAGGTGGTCAACGTCCGCCCCCGTATTTGGGTGGCGGCACCTCGGGCGAACAAGGCGGCACGACCGGCGGCTCATCGGACGAAGCGGCGGGCGAACGTGTCCCGGCTCTCGTGTACTAGGAGGCTGGCATGCATCTGAACAATCTCTGGTTCTTCATCATCGGCGTCTTCTGGGTCGGGTTCTTCGTGCTGGAAGGATTCGACTTCGGGGTCGGGATGCTGCACTCATTCGTGTCCCGGTCCGACGTGGAGCGTCGCATCACGGTGAATTCCATCGGTCCCCACTGGGACGGCAACGAGGTCTGGCTCATAGTGGCGGGCGCCGCCATGTTCGCTGCCTTCCCGGCCTGGTACGCCACCACGTTCTCCACCTTCTATCTGGTCATGGTGGTGGTGCTGGTGGCCCTCATGGTCCGGGGAGTCTCCTTTGAGTACAACCGCAAGATCGACAATCCGCGCTGGCGCACCCTGTGGCGCTGGTCGCTCACGGTGGGCAGCCTGTTCGTCCCGTTCCTACTCGGCGCCGCCTTTGGCGACATGCTGCACGGACTGCCGATCAACCAATCCCACAACTACACCGGGACTTTTCTCCAGCTCCTGCAGCCCTTCGCTCTCTACACCGGGCTGACCATCACGGTGATCGCCCTCCTGCTCGGAGCGTCCTTCTTGAGCCTCAAGACGACGGGCGACCTGAACGAGCGGGTCACCCGCTTGGCCGGCCGGCTGGGCTGGCTCGCGGCTGCCGTCACGATCGGCTTCGTCATCTGGAGCCACGCCACCCTGGGCGGCGGCTTCGTGCCCAACCCCTTGGACGCCCTGGCCGTCCTCGCCGTCATTGCCGCCGCCTGGGCGGCCGAGGCGGGCTACCAGGGCTGGACCTTCGCCGCCGCTTCCCTCGGCATGGCCAGCGTGATGGGATCCCTGTTGTTCGACCTGGCCCCTCGGGTCTTCGTGTCCTCGACGAACACGGCCTACAACCTCACCATTGCCAACTCCGCCGCCGGCTCCTATTCGCTGCAGGTGATGACCGTGGTGGCCGCCGTGTTCTTCCCCCTCGTGCTCGTCTACCAGGGCTGGACCTTCCACGTCTTCAAGGCCCGGCTGCAGTCCCCGCCCAGCCCAGCCACCTCGGACCGGAGCGGACCAACCCGCCAGTCGGCCCAGGTAGAGACGTGACTGCTCCTGCGGGTGACAGAGGCAGGCGGAGCAATGTCATCCGTTGTGGGTGATGCAGATGTGACGCCGTTTTCTTATGTTCATAGAGTGAACCGGAGCGTGCATCCGACGTGACGACCAGGGACGAAACCATGGAGACGACCAGAGGGCCCGGTCAGCGCCACCGTGTCGTCATCGTCGGGGGTGGTTTCGGCGGCCTGCCCGCTACCCGGCTGCTCAGCGGGGAAGATGTCGATGTCACCCTCATCGACCGGCGAAACCACCATCTCTTCCAGCCGTTGCTCTATCAGACGGCCACCGGGCTGCTGTCCCCCGGCCAGATCGCGCCCGCGCTGCGGCACATCGTCCGCAAGTCCAAGAACGTGCGGGTGCAATTGGCCGAGGTGACCGATTTCGATCTCGAGGGCAAGGTTGTGCATGCCAACGCCTTCGGACATCAACCGGTCGAGTATCCGTACGACAGCTTGATCGTGGCCGCCGGGGTCAAGCAGTCCTACTTCGGCAACGATCAGTTCGCGTTACATGCCCCAGGCATGAAGACCCTCGACGATGCCCTCGAATTGCGCCGGCGCATTCTGGGCGCCTTCGAGGTGGCCGAGATGATCACCGATCCCACAGAGAAGGAGCACTGGCTCACCATCGTGGTGGTCGGCGCTGGCCCGACCGGGGTCGAGTTGGCCGGCCAGATACGCGAGCTGGCCACCAGAAGCCTGCGTCGCGAATTCCGCACCTTCGATGCGTCGTCCGTCCGGGTGGTCCTGGTCGATGGCGGTACCGAACCCTTGGCCACGTTCGGGGACAAGCTGTCGATCAAGACGGCCAAAACGCTCGAATATCTGGGAGTCGATATGCAGATGGAATCCCGTGTCGTCGGCGTCGACGCGTCGGGGGTCGACGTCCAAGGCAAGGAGGCCACATCGCGCATCGAGGCGCGCACCACTATCTGGGCGGCCGGGGTGCAGGCGTCGCCCTTGGCCGGCCTGCTGGCCGAGGCCTGCGGGGCCGAGGTGGACCGGGCCGGGCGCATCAGCGTGTTGCCCGATCTGACCCTGCCCGGGCATCCCGAGGTCTTCGCCGTGGGAGACATGGCCAGCCTCAACAATTTGCCCGGGGTGGCCGAAGTGGCCATGCAGGGCGGCCTCCATTCGGCCAATACGGTGCTGCGGCGGCTGAAGGGCAAGGACACCAAGCCGTTCACCTACCGGGACCTCGGCAGTGTGGCCACCATCGGTCGCTTCCGGGCCGTCGTCAGTGTGAAGGGCATCCGGCTCAGCGGCTTCGCCGGGTGGTTGGTCTGGATGTTCGTCCACCTGGCCTTCCTGACCGGCTTCGCCAATCGGCTGAGCACCCTGATGCACTGGCTCCGCTCCATGATCGGGCGGGGCCGAGCCGAGCGGGAATTCAGCGTCTCGCACACCGGCGGCGACCTGAGCCTGCCCGATTCGGTCCTCCGGGTGGTCCAACCCAGTCAGTTCCCGGTGTACGAGGCGGTCGCACCACCTGAGCGCCCGATTGAGCAGAAACCATCATGAGGGGCTCGCTGCTCCGGACCACGCGCTCTCAATCGGGGCTGAACCTTCGCGGTCGCGCCCGGTTGAAAGCGGGGGCGGGGAGGCCGGGGCGTCCCATGTCGGTGTGGACACCGGACTCGGGAAGCGTGACCTTCAATGCGCCGAAGGAAGCCGAAGGAAATGGCCGGGCAGTCGTCCCAGACTCAGAGACCGGAGCGGTCACACTCGAGAGCGTGCCCATGAGGGTGCGACTCGGAACGGAGAGCAGATGAGTTCTTTCCCACCCATCGCGGACTACGGGTTCATCTCGGACTGTGAGAACAGTTGCCTGATCGCGCCGGACGGTTCGATCGAATGGATGTGCCTGCCCCGGCCCGATGCGCCCAGCATCTTCGGCGCGTTGCTCGACCGCACCGCGGGAAGCTTCCGACTCGGGCCATCGAACACGCACGTGCCCCACCAGCGAAGGTACCTCCCGGGGACGATGGTCATGGAGACCACGTGGCACACCCCCAACGGATGGCTCCTGGTCCAGGACTTCCTTTCGATCGGACCGGCGCGCCGGGAGGGGAGGCGGGCACAATATCGGCGCGCTCCGAGCGACTCGGCGGCGGTCGGCAACCTGGTCCGCCTGGCAACCTGCATCGGGGGAAGAGTCGAGGTCGTCACGAATTGCATACCGCTGCTCGACTACGGGACCACCATGGTGACCTGGGAGTACGACGAGGCCGAATATCAGTCGATGAGCTCACGTAGCACCGGCGAGGGCCCATCGCTGACCCTGACGAGTTCGATCACGCTCGGCACGGTGGGTGCACGGAGCTACGGGCGGACCACCTTGGAGGCGGGGGAGTCCTGCTTCGTGGCGCTCTCGTGGGAGGGATCCGGCCCGACCACCCAGGACCAAGCCGTCGGCGAGCTGGCATCCACCGTCGCCTTCTGGCGGGATTGGCTTGGTGCCGGCAAATTCCCGGACCACCCATGGCGGCCCTACCTCGAACGCAGTGCCTTGACCTTGAAGGGGCTCAGCTATGCGCCGACCGGCGCCATCATGGCGGCGTCGACGACGTCATTGCCCGAGACGCCTGGAGGAGCCCGGAACTGGGACTACCGATTCACCTGGATCCGGGACTCCGCCTTCATGCTGCGGTCGCTGTACCGGCTCGGCTTCGAATGGGAAGCCCTCGAGTACTTCGCCTTCGTCCTGGAAGCGGTGGGCGGGCCCAGCCCGGGCGCGGGATGGGGATTGCAGATCATGTACGGCATCGGGGGCGAGCGCGATCTCACCGAGCACACCCTCGACCATCTGACCGGATACGACGGGGCCGCTCCCGTCCGGGTCGGCAACGGTGCGTGGGACCAGAAGCAGAACGACGTGTGGGGCATGGTGCTCGACGCGGTGGACACGCAGCTTCGCCAGGGCGCGGCTCAGATCGCCCCGACCACCTGGGAGGGGCTCGCCAGCCTGGTCGAGGCCGCCATTGAACACCAGGGAGATCCGGACCAGGGCATCTGGGAGATCCGGGGTGATCCCGAGCACTTCACGGCGTCCAAGGTGCTGTGCTGGGTGGCCATGGACCGGGGGACGGACCTCGCCGCTCAGCGGGGACATGACGATCGGGCGCACAATTGGCAGCAGGCGGCCGACGACCTCAAGGCGGACATCCTCGACAAGGGAGTGGACGAGCGAGGCCGGTTCCGGCAGCACTACGGCAACGACGAACTCGACGCGTCATTGCTCCTCATCCCGATCATGGGCTTCCTGCCCCCCGATGACGAGCGGGTGAGGAACACCGTTCTGGCCATCGCCGACGAACTGACCGAGGACGACCTCGTGCTGCGCTACAAGGTGGACAGCACCGATACCGGGTTTGAGGGCAAGGAGGGCACCTTCACCATCTGCTCGTTCTGGCTCGTCACCGCCCTGGCCATGATCGGCGAGCTCGATCGCGCCAGGGCATTGTGCAAGAAGCTGCTGTCATTCGCCAGCCCGTTGCAGCTCTACGCCGAGGAGATCGACGCGGCGACCGGTGAGCACCTCGGGAACTTTCCTCAGGCTTTCACGCACCTCGCCCTGATCGAAGCGGTCTCGCGCCTCATCGAGGCGGAGGAGGCAGCTCCCTAAGGCGACAAGGAGCACGTCAGAGGTAGATCCCATGAGGTGCGTCGGCGGCCAGTGCCGGCGCCCCCCGTCAAAGAGAGAGAAGAGGAGGTGGCCCCATGGCCACGGATGCACTCAAAGGAAAGGTGGCCATCGTCACCGGCGGCAACAGCGGCATCGGCAAGGCCGTCGTCCTGGCGCTGGCCGGTGACGGGGCGAACGTGGTCATCGACTACGTGAGCAATCCCGCCGCCACCGAGGACCTGGAGCGCCAGGTCGAGGCCCTCGGCGACCAGGCCATCGGCGTCGACGCCGACGTCAGCAAGGTCGAGGACCTGCAGCGGCTGGTGGACTCGGCCGTCAAGACCTTCGGCCGGCTCGACATCATGGTGAACAATGCGGGCGTCGAGACCAGGACCTCGGTGCTCGACACCACGGAGAAGGAATACGAGTTCGTTCTCGGGGTGAACCTCAAGAGCGCCTTCTTCGGTACGCAGGTGGCGGCCAAGCAGATGATCGCACAGGGTGGCGGAGGTCGGATCATCAACATGACCTCGGTCCATGAGGACTGGCCCATGCCGGGCAACACGGCCTACTGCCTATCCAAGGGTGGGATGCGCATGCTGACGCGTTGCGCAGGCGTCGAGCTGGCCCCGCACGGGATCACGGTGACCGGCGTGGGACCGGGCGCGGTCGACACCCCGATCAACGCGTCTACGGCGGCCGACCCGACCCTGCTGGCCAAGCTGGACGCGGCGATCCCGATCGGGCGTATGGCCGAGCCCGCTGAAATCGGCAGCGTCGTGGCCTTCCTGGCCGGCGGCGGAGCGAGCTACATCACCGCCACCACGATCTTCGCCGACGGGGGCATCATGCAGAGCAGCCCCGGGCTCTGAGCGGGAGCCGGACGACCCGTGGGCCGGAGCGCCGCACCCAACATCAAGTTCACGGCCTTCGACGGCCTTCGACCTTCCGGGGCGGCCGGGCCGACCACCGCGGTCATCCACGGCTCGTGCTTTTCCGGCGACGGCGCCCAGGCCTTGCTCGCCCAGCCGACGACCACGACGCCCGGCACACGGCCGCCAGCCGGTGAATCCTTCCGGCTGGGCCGAGGGCTGGTCGGTTCGACCCGTTCCGCAACCCCTTCTGACGTTCAGCGCTGGGTGAGGTGACCATGAGCCCCGAGCAGGAACTCCCGACCGAAGGCGTGCTGACCCGCTACGAGCAGGGCGTCATCGAGCGCATCAACAACTTCAATGATCCACGTCAGGGGTGGCGGCGCTTGTCCTCCGAGCTGCTCGGCACGTTCTTCCTCGTCCTGGTGGCCGCCGGTGCCGGCATGATGAGCCACGCCTTTCCGGGCGCGATCAGCCGCCAGGCCGCGGTGGTGGCGCCGGGACTGATGGTCATGGCCATCATCCTGTTCATGGGCAAGGTGTCGGGCGCGCACCTGAACCCTGCCGTCAGCATCGCGTTCGCCCTGCGCCGCGACTTCCCGTGGCGGCGGGTGCCCGGTTACGTCGTGGCGCAGCTGATCGGCGCCACTTTGGCCGCCCTCTTCCTGCACGCCGTCGTCAACGTATCGGCCACCTACGGCTCCAACTATCCCGCCCACGGCTACTCCCATCTGGCGGCCTTCTGGATGGAGCTGATCTTGACGGTGGGACTGGTCAGCGTGATCCTGGGCACGGCCTCCGGTGCCCAGAACATCGGCATTATCGGTGCCTTCGGGGTCGGGGGCTACATCGCCCTGGCCGGTCTGTGGGGCAGCCCCATCTCGGGGGCTTCCATGAACCCGGCCCGCACTTTCGGGCCCGACCTGGTCTCTACCACCTTCACCGCGTACTGGGTCTATGCGGCCGGTCCGATCGCCGGAGCCGTGCTCGCCGTCGGTATCGCCTTCGTGCTGCGCGGTCGAGGCGGCGGGAGGTCCGGCGCCGAGGCGGCCCAAGGTGGCCTCTTCACCGAGGTGTACGAAGGCGGCAAATCCTGAGGTGTGAGCCCGCCGTGGCGAGAGCACCCACCACGGGCTCGAACCCGCGTGCCACGTCGAGCGCGAACGACGTCCGGCGAAGAACGTTCAGCGACGCGACGATGTGATGGTCAGTCCTCGGTGGGCGGCCGCTCCATGCTTTGGACGTCAAAGTAGATCGGCAACAGGTACTTGACGTAGAAGGCGTGAACCGTCAATTCGGGATAAACGAGATCGTCGTAGCGCACAATCTTGACTCGGTCGTCCTTGTCGGCGTAGCGCTCGCACGCAACGAGCAGGCCATCGACTTCCTCGCGTGTGTCCTGCAACAAACCGAGGTGGTCGTAGCCGGGCGAGTTCATGGGCTTGGTGCTCTCGGCCAGGAGGATGAAGTGGTCGGGGTCGGGGAATAGCAAATGACACGACTGCCCGACCACTTCGGTGTCCAGCGCAGTCCATCCGAAGATGGAGGAATAGAAAGCGTCAATCTCCTCACGAAACTCCCCGGTGAGGCTTCCGATCGGAAAGGTCAACTCCATGTGGTTGAATCGCATCGCCTTCTCCTTCTGGACCAACGACTCCCTTATTCTGCCGAAACCCACCATCAGGAACGGGCCGGCTCGGAGTCGTTGCGAACTTTAGGCCGATCCGGGCTGAGCGGCAGGCGAGCAGTACTCCCGAGTGATGGACCAAGCGGCCATCTGACACCGAATGTCTCGAAGTCCGGTCGTCGCGATTGAATCAGCCCTGCGTGTACGGATAGGTAGAGGTGGCGTGGTAGCCCTTGGCCCCGATCTCGACGGCCAATGGGCTTCTCGGGTCGGTGCCGGCCTGGAGGCAGGCCAGGGCATGCCGGAAGTCGTAGCGGGGTGACCATCCGAGCTCGTCGCGTGCATGTGTGTTCACGTAGACACGCTCGATGCTCGGGAAGAGCCGCCAGTCACGGCGGGCGTAGATGTCCTCGCATTCCGGGAACAACCGGCGTACCACCAACGGCGCATCTGACCGCAGCTCAGCCAGGTCGCCGCGGGCGAACGGCGTCGTGGCGCTGATGATGTAACGACCGAACCCGATCGAGCTCCCTTGGCGCAGAGCGGTGAGATGGGCGCTGACCACGTCCTCGATGTCGACCCTGCGGTAGAGAAGCTCGTTGACCTTGATATTGGCGTCGACGTAGGTGTCCCGCATCTCGGGATTGTCGTCGGCCTCGGGGAAGAAGCGGGAGGTCCGCAAGATGATGCAGGGCAGCCCGTGGTCGGAATGGAAGAGTTGCCCGAGCTCCTCTGCGGCAATCTTGGTCGCGCCGTAGATGTTCTTGGACAGCGGGACGACATCCTCGGTGATCCATGAAGCCGGCGCGCCCGGCGACGGGACGAGCGACCGCCCGAAGACGCTCGTCGTACTGGTCACGACGAAACAGCCGACCCCGGCCTCTGCTGCCTCTTCCAGGAGGGAGAGCGTGCCCGTGACATTCGTGTCGACGAACTCCTGGCGACTGTGCGTGCCGACGTGGGGTTTGTGGAGGGTAGCCGTGTGGATGACCGCTCCCACCTCTGCCATGCAGCGCCGGACGAGCGAGCGGTCGGTGATCGATCCGACTGCGTCCGTTTCTGCCGAGGCGAGGAGGTCGAGGCCGATGACCTCGTAGCCCTCAGACTTCAGGACTCGGACGAGAGCTCGTCCGAGATGCCCCGAGCTTCCGGTGACGAGGACACGCATGGCCGAAGGGTTTACCAGACCCCGACGAGGTCAGCAGGGTGGGTTCTTCGCAGCCAGTGACCAAGTGTTTCAGCAGCTCAGGGATCATTTCCTCGCTTCGCGATGAGTCTGAGGTGCCCGACCCGTCACACCTCCATGGAACGCTTCGCCAACGTGGCAACGCCCGAGAGGAAGGAGACGCCATGCAGACCTTGAACTACGCCCTGGCTCAAATCGTCCAGCTGGAGCGGGCGCGGGAACTCGAGGTTTCCGCGCGCATTCCTCGGGGATCGAGGTCCCTTCGAACCGTGCGCTCACTCCGTACGGTGCTTGCTTCGTTGCGACGGGGGGTACTGCGACTGAAGTAGGCATCAACGTGCAAGTGGTTGAGCTACTTGGACATAACGCCATAACACGTGCGCGGTTATGGGCACTGGCCCTTGGGTATGTCATACGTCTCAGGGGGTGCAAGGGAACGGGTTGTCATGAACCGAATCCTTGTAACCTGATTACTAAATCCGGGCCGGTCACCCGGGATCTGGCGCGTCGAGCCGGGCGTCCCAGAGGCGTCTTTGCTTCATAGTGGCCGCATAGTTGCCGCCCGATGAGAGGATGGATTCATCATGGCTGACGAACACTGGAAAGATGAGCCTGAGGCACAGGACTTTCCAGCCGCCCAGTCCTATCTCACCTTGCTCGTTGGACTCAATTCTGCGACCAAGCTACGAAAGGCCTTGAAGAAGCAGCAATCACTGAGTCATTTCGCGGCCAAGGACATCTTGCGTGCGGGCGGTCTTGCACTCTTGGCAGCCGACGATCCCGAGGTGGCCGCCGACCTCGAAAAGGTCAAGTTCGGCACCAAGCTCTCCCCGGTGCTTCTCGTCTATGGCGATCCGTTGTGGATCGCCGATGGGTATCACCGGGTGTGCGCCAGCTACCACCTCAATGAGAAGGTTCTTGTGCCTTGTCGCGTTGTTCCTCGGCAACCCTAGAACGCTCCAACGAGCAAGCGTTGCCTCATGCTCCGCACACAGCGCTAGTGACGATCCCGGGTCTGGGTTGGCCTCCAGTCCACCTGGACGCACACTTCGTAGGGGCGGCCCCCCCCTCGACTTTTACCGGACGTTTCCCGTCAAGCTTCACCACTCGGTCCCGCGGTGTGCCGCACGTTCCACATCGACTCGGCAATCGGCTCCTCACAGGGTCGTCCCAGCGTCTGTGTGTAGCGTGGCCAATGGCCAAGTTTGACAGCAGCTTGACCCGACTCCCGCAATAGAGAGAGGGGTTTGGCCATGACGCTGGAAAAGTCGCTTGGTTCTGATCTATTCCAGATCGACGTGAGTTATTACGGTACCGGTGCCGTCATTACGCTCGCGGGTGAGCTGGATGTGGCGAGCTCACCAGAGTTGGTAAATGCCCTTCAAGGTGCGGCGCTGGACGTTGCCGACTCGGTCGAGCTCGACATGGAACGCGTGACGTTCATTGACTCGACCGGCCTTGGTCTGCTCGTTTCGGCCCATAAGCGGATGGACGCCAACGGGCGTATTTTGATCATCCGCTCGCCACAGCCACGCACGATGAAATTGATTCAGATTTCGGGCCTCGCTGGCTACTTGAACATAAGGCCATGACGCAGACGCGGGTTAGGACTAGGCGCATTTGGGGTATGTCATCAGTCTCAGGGGGTACAGGAGAGGTTGTAGTCACGAGCCTGACTCTTGCAACCTGAGCGCCAGATTCCGGGTGCGGGACGCCCGGGATTCTGGCGCGTTACGCCATGCGCCTTGACCCCAGGCGGGTGGGCGTCAGCGACCATTCGGCAGTTGGTCGAGAAGTCGCCATTCGGGCTCTACGGCGTTTCCCATTTGGTGATTCCGGGTAAACAGATGTTGTCCACATCGGGCAATCCTTGAAGGGGGAACCGTGCTTATTCTTCTATTGCTGCTTCTGGTCTTGATCCTTGCGGGTGCAGGCTTCGCACTGCACGTCTTATGGATCGCCGCTGTCATCTTCGCCATTTTTTGGATCGCTGGAGTTGCTCTGGGCCGTGGCGAAGGTGCAGGCAATCACCGGTTCTACAGGTGGTAGCGCGCTAATCATCCTTCGTGGGGCGCGTTGGCGGTGGGGCGGATTCGGGAGGGCTTCGGCCCTCTCGTTTCGCGTCATACGCCACAGCGGTCCGAGATCCTGTGCTCGCTGATGCCTCGGGCGCGTTGGCTGCCGCGCCGCAGGCATGTTGAATTACCTGACCCGGACCGAACTCGAGGATCTACACCCGCCCACATCCACCAGGCCGCAGTGTCATGAGCGCGGTCTGCCAATCGGGGTCAAGCCCACGGGGTCTGCCAAACGGGGTCAAGCCCACTGGACCACCAAACGGGGTTCAGTCCAGCCAGCGTGACCTTGACCCCATTTTCCGGACCGCCGTTGTAAGAGTCAGGTCTGGGCGGATGCTGCTGACTCC
>DASZJQ010000254.1:0-11225 GCA_035947875.1 Acidimicrobiales bacterium | reverse complement strand
GTGTGGAACAGTGTTACAGAAGGAGGGCACATGGACACCATCAGGTACGGAGCACGCCGCGAGCAGGTCAGCCACGAGATCGCGGCCAAGAAGGCGGACATCTGGTCGGAGGCGGTCACCGCCATCTACGAGACCGATCCTGGGATCATCGCCGCCGTCCTTCCCCCGCCGCTCGAAGTGGGACCAGAACCACTGGTGCGCGTCACCATCACCAGGGTGGAGATGCCCGGACTCCCGGTCTTCGGGGCTGGATGGATCGGGGTGCAAGCCCGACACGGCGATCGGATCGGGGAGTACCCGATCTTCATGCCCATGACCACCGAGCAATCCACCATCGGCGGGCGCGAGACCTACGGCGAGCCCAAGAAATTGGCCGAGGTGGCCGTTCGACGCGACGGGGCGCGGGTCGAAGCCAGCGTGTCCCGCATGGGATCGCTGCTGTGCGAGATCGTCGGCTCGGTCACCGAGACGCGCCAGAACTACGAGCTCGAGAAGACGGACTTCTGGTTCAAATTGTCCCCCTCGGCCGAAACGCCGGGCCGGCTCGACCAGGATCCGCTCCTGGTCTACGGCGAGAAGACTGAGCGGACCCGCCTCCACGAGGGGATTGAGGGTGAGCTCATCATCAAGGAGGCTCCGCTCGACCCGATCGCCGATCTCGTCATCCGCCGGATCGTCGACATCAACTGGACCGAGCGGGCCTCGACGCAAGTCGGCCGCATCATCGGGCCGGTGCCCCGGGCCGATCTCGAGCCGTACCTCCATCAGCGCTATGACGATCTCTCGGTGTTGGGGGCGAAGAAATGAGTGAGCGTTACACGATCATCTCGGCCGACGCCCACGCCGGGCTGCCCTGCCAGGAGTACCGGCCCTACCTCGACCCGAATTATCTGCCGCAGTTCGACGAGTACCTGGCCGAGCGCGAGGCGAACCGCAGTCAGGCGCTGCAGATGAATTACGACTACATCATGGGGTGGGAGACCGAGAACGCCGAAGGCCTGCGGGGTGCGTGGGATATCGACCAGCGCGACAAGGAACTTGACGCCGACGGTGTGACCGCTGAGGTGATGTTCGCCGATGCCGATGCGATCACCGGGATGGCCTCGCCCCCGTTCGGCGCCGGCCTCGCTGCCGGATCCATCACCGATCCCGAACTGGCCTTCGCCGGGGCGCGGGCCCACAACCGCTTCCTGGCCGAGATGTGCAGCCGCAATCCCGAGCGCCATGGCGGCATCGCGCTGGTGCCCATCACCCACAGCGTCGAGCGCTCGGTGGCCGAGATCGACTGGTTGGCGGCGCAGCCGGGCATCAAGGGCGTCATGGTGCCGACCATGTGGCACGACCTCCAGCCCTACAACCACCCCGACTACGACCCGGTGTGGGCCGCCTGCGAGGCCGCCGGTTTCCCCGTGCACACCCATTCGGGGGAAGCCCCGCAGGATGAGTACAACGACAACATCGGCATCTACCTGGCCGAAGTGGTCTGGTGGGCCACCCGTCCCATGTGGCACCTCCTCTTTTCGGGGGTCTTCGAGCGCTTTCCGGGACTGAAGTATGTGGTGACGGAGGCGGCGGCCTATTGGGCTGCCGACCTGATGTGGAAGTGGGACCAGTACATGGGGGGCGGTCACACCACCAAGAAGATGGCCGCGCTCCTGGCCGGCAAGATCTCCAAACTGCCCTCGGACTACTTCGGCGAGAACATCTTCATCGGCGCGTCCACCATGTCCAAAGAGGAGATCAGGCGCCGTCATATTCTCGGTTGCGACGTTGTGATGTGGGGCACCGACTATCCGCACCCCGAGGGCACCTGGCCGCACACCCAGGAGAAGCTGCGGAGCGATTTCGGTGGCATTCCGGTCGAGGACACCCGCAAGCTCCTCGGGGAGACGGCCGCCCGTTGTTACAGCTTCGACCTGGCTGCCCTCCAACCCATCGCTGATCGAGTTGGTCCGACGCCGGCCGACCTGGGTCAGGACCCCTCGCTCCGCACCGATCCCGCTGACGTCGCGGCCGCCCGTTGGTGGAAAGAGGAGTACCAGGTCACAGCCCCCGGCTGAGGCCACGCCATCCCCCCAGGGCCTGAGCACGGTGCAGATTCGGGCCAGAATGGGCGCGTGAGCACCAGGCAACACTCCAGCGAGACCATCATTGCCGATCCGATCGACCGCGAGGCACTGCGGGCCAAGTACCGCCAAGAGCGCGAAAAGCGGCTCCGGCCGGACGGCAACGACCAGTACGTCGAACCGACCGGTCGGTTCGCCCACTTCCTGGACGACCCGTACGCCGAGCCGGTCGATCGTGCGCCGGTCTCGGACGAGGTGACGGTCGTGATCATCGGCGGCGGCTTCTCGGGACTGGTCACCGGTGCCCGGCTCAAACAAGCCGGCGTCACCGACGTCCGCATCATCGAGGGCGGCGGCGACGTCGGGGGTGCGTGGTACTGGAACCGATATCCGGGCGCCATGTGCGACACCGCGGCGATGATCTACCTGCCCCTGCTCGAAGAGACCGGGCACCGGCCTACGCAGAAGTACACCCTCGCCCCCGAGATCTTCGGGCACGCCCAGCGAATTGCCCGCCACTTCGGACTTTACGAAAAGTCGCTCTTCTCCACCGAGGTGACCGCTCTCGGGTGGGACGAGACTTCGTCGCGCTGGGTCGTCCAGACCAACCGGGGTGACCGCATCCGGGCCCGGTTCGTCTCCATGGGCACGGGCCCGCTGCACCGGCCCAAGCTCCCGGGTATCCCTGGCCTCGAGACCTTTGCCGGGCACTGCTTCCACACCAGCCGATGGGACTACGGCTACACCGGCGGCGCCTACAGCGGAGCTCCCATGGACAAGTTGGGCGACAAGAGGGTCGGCATCATTGGCACCGGCGCCACATCGGTGCAGTGCATTCCCCAACTGGCCCGGGCCGCACGAGCGCTGTTCGTGTTCCAACGCACGCCGTCCTCGATCGACGTCCGCAACAACCACCCCATCGAACCGGAATTCTTCTCCACGCTCGAGGCCGGCTGGCAGGAGAAGTGGCTGATGAACTTCGCCACCCTCCAGGCCGGTGGTTTTGCCGACGAGGACCTGGTCAAGGACGGCTGGACCGATATCTCCCAGCGGATCCGCGACCGCATCGTTGCGGGCCTCGGCCAAACGGATGTCCCCTTCGGCCCCGAGGAATTCCGGCGGGCCTATGAGGAGAGCGACGACGAGAAGATGGCCGAGATCCGGGCCCGGGTCGATGCCATCGTGGCGGATCCCCGGACCGCCCAGGGTCTGAAGCCGTGGTACCGACAACTCTGCAAGCGGCCGTGTTTCCACGACGAGTACCTCCAGGCCTTCAACGTTCCCGGCGTCGAGCTGGTCGACAGTGAGGGTCGCGGCGTCGAGGCCATCGACGAGTCCGGGGTCTGGGTCGGCGGGGCGCACTACGAGCTCGACTGCCTCATCTTCGCGTCGGGCTTCGAAGTCGGCACCGACTACGCGAGACGATCAGGCTTCCAGGCGGCAGGTCGCGGCGGGCTCCTGCTCTCGGTGCACTGGGCCGACGGCATGCGAACCATGCACGGGCTTCACGTGCACGGCTTTCCCAACCTCTTCATCGTGGGCCCGAATCAGAATGCCAGCCTCATCTCCAATATCACGCACAACCTCACGGAGGCGGGCACGACGATCGCCGCCGTGGTCGCCCACGCGCTCGAGGTCGGCGCCGACGAAGTCGAGGTGAGCGAGGCAGCCGAGGGGGACTGGGTACGGACGGTCGAGGGCAGCGGACAGTCGTTCCTGGCCGACCCGGACTGCACTCCCGGGTACTACAACAACGAGGGCCGGCCCATGGGCCGGCGCGAGCTGCTCAACACCGGTCGCTACCCCGAAGGGCCGGTCGCCTTCTTCCACTTCATCGACGCGTGGCGCACCTCGGGCGACTTCGAGGGCCTCGAGTTCCGCATCAATGGCGCCGTTGCTGATCGCCGTGGGTGATCGGAGGAACCACACGTCGCTCGGCGACCGGGACGTCACCTGAGTTGCGCTCAGCCTGTGGACAACTCTGAGCCCGCCCGTTAGCTTCTGTTCAACGCGCCACCGTCACGAACGGCGCGTTGCTGGATTCGGCCGATGTCACCTATCCGCCGGGACTTGCTCGAAGAGGTCCGCGAGATGGGCGGCCCTCCCGACGAGCGGGCGCCGACGGTCCATGCGACCGGGCGGCTGACGACGTAAGGGGGGACTGACCCGTTGGGAGGCATGGATACAACGGGAAGGCTGCGCCTCGCCGCCGCCACGCTGGTGCCGGCCTTGGCCGTGCTCGCCGTGCAGATGATCCTCTTCCCGCTGCCTCTTGGGGTGACGTTGCAGGGGGTGATCGTCGGGTTGCTCGGCGCGCTGGTGGCGGTGGGGATGGCACTGGTGTACCGGGCCAATCGGATCCTGAATTTTTCCCAAGTCCAACTGGGCCTGGCGCCGACGGTGCTGGCGGTGTCGCTGATCCTCTACGCCGGCGTGAACTACTTCCTGGCCGTCACCGTCGGGCTGTTGGGGTCACTGCTGTTGGGCAGCCTGGTGGAACTGGTCATCATCCGGAGGTTCTTCAAGTCGCCGCGCTTGATACTCACCGTCGCCACCATCGGACTGTCGCAGTTGCTGGGAGCCGCGGCGCTCTTCATTCCGCTGATCTGGGGTCAGCAGCCCACGAGCAGTGTCGTGCACGTGCCCATCTCCTTGACCTTCACCGTCTTCCCGTTGGTCTTCACGGCCGACGACGTGGTGGCGCTGATCATCGCCCCCGTGGCCCTGCTCGGCGTCGCCCTGATGCTGCGCTTCAGCAACATCGGCATCGCCGTCCGGGCCAGCGCCGAGCGGGCGGATCGGGCCAGCCTGCTCGGGATCCCGGTCAAGCGTCTGCAGACCGTGGTGTGGGCCGTGGCCGGCGTGCTCTCATTCATCGGGGTCTTCCTTCAGGCCGGCATCCTGGGCCTGCCCCTCGGGCTCGACTTGAGCTTCACCGTGCTGCTGGCCTCACTGGCCGCGATGGTGCTGGGAAACCTGGTCGATCTGCCCGCCATCGCCCTGGCTGCGGTGGCCCTGGGCATCCTCCAGCAGGGGGTGCTGTGGAACCACGAGTCCGACCCCGGCCTGGTCGGCCCGGTGCTCGCTGCCGTCGTGATCGTGGTGCTACTGGTCCGTCGGGTGGGCTCGTCACGGGTCGGGGTCAACGCCGTGTCGACCTGGGTCGTTTCCGAGGAGGTCCGTTCCGTCCCCCGCGAACTGCGTTCGCTCATTGAAGTCCGAGCGGTGCGCTGGGTCGGAGCGCTCGTCTTGGGGGCCACGGTGCTCGCATTGCCGTGGCTGCTCTCGAGCAACGCCGGGAACCAGCTCAAGGCCACTGCGGTCGTGATCTTCGCCATCATCACCGTCTCGGTGGTCATGCTCACCGGATGGGCCGGTCAGTTGACCCTCGGCCAGATGTCGTTCGTGGCCTTCGGCGCCGCCACCGGCGCCTACGCCACTCAGACCTGGCACCTCAGTCTGGCCCTGGCCGTGCTCATCGCCGGGGTGGTCGGGGCCGGGGTGGCCATGATCGTCAGTCTGCCCACCTTGCGGCTGCGCGGCTTCTTCCCGGCCGTGACCACGTTGGCCTTCGCCATTGCGACCACGAGCTACCTACTCAATCCCCAGTACTTCTCATGGGTGCCGGTGAACCGGGTGGTCCGCCCCGACCTCTTCGGTGTCTTCACTCTCACCTCCCAGCCCAGCTACTACTACTTCTGCCTGGCCTGCCTCGTCCTGTTGGCGTTCGCCGTGCGCAGTCTGCGCCGCTCCCGGACCGGCCGGGTCCTCCTGGCCTTGCGGGAGAACGAGCGGGCGGCGCAGTCCTTCGGGATCAACGTGGCCCGGGCCAAGCTCACCGCCTTCGCCCTGTCGGGATTCGTCGCCGGGGTGGGCGGGTGCCTCTACGTCTTCCTCCTCCAGGCCTTCACCCCGACCGTCTTCGGACCGGACCAGAGCATCCTGGTGTTCACCACGGCCGTGGTCGGTGGCATCGGATCCCTCCTCGGCGCCGCCCTCGGGGCCATCTACCTCGAAGGCGGCCAGTGGTTTCTGCCCGGGGCGGACTGGCAGGCTCTGGCGTCGGCCGTCGGCGTCCTGCTTGTCCTGATGATCGTGCCGGGTGGCTTGAGCGATGTGGTCTACCGGGTACGCGACGCTGGGCTGCGGTGGGTGGCCACCCGGCGGGGACTCATCGTCCCGAGCCTGCTGGCCGACCGCGCCGTCGCCGAGCCGCCCCCCGCTGGTCCCGACCTCGTCGATCCGGCCGAGCGCCACCTCATCACGGCCGTTGAGGAGCACGTGGCGGCCCATGACGACGACGGGCACCCGATCGCCGAAGCCGCCGATGCTGTCGAGCACGTGGAGACCACGGCGTGATCTCACCCCCTCCCGTGGCACCGCCGCCTCCCGCCCCGATTGGGCCGCGGGTCAGGGCGGCCATCCGGCACCCAAGCCACTGGCTCGGCGACATCACCGGTGGTGGCCCGGTCTACGCACTGATGATCCTGTTCGGCCTCAACATGGTGACCCAGATGAACGACACCTCGTTCGGGATCCTGTTGCCCAACATCCGTGACGCCTTCCATCTGTCGAATTCCGGCATTCTCTCAGTGGTGGCGGTCTCCGCCGTGGTGGGCCTGGCGTTGCAGGTGCCGATCGCCCAGGCGGCGGATCGCCACAACCGGGTTCGCCTCATGTTGCTCGGTGCCACCATCTTCGCCGGCTTCGTCTTCGGCACCGGCCTGGCCATCGCGGCGTGGATGCTCGTGCTCATGCAGTCGGGGGCCGGGATCGGGAAAGCCACCGTCGGCCCGACCCACAACCCGCTGATCGCCGACTGGTACCCGATCAATTCGCGACCCCGGGTCTACAGCTTCTACTTCGGCTCGAACGCCGTGGGTGCCTTCCTCGGCCCGATCCTGGCCGGCGGGCTCGCCGCCTGGCTCGGGTGGCGCGCACCGTTCATTGTGCTCTCGGTTCCGGTGGTGATCCTGGTCCTCCTCGGCCTGCGCCTGAGGGAGCCCAGCCGGGGGATCCAGGAGCGGACGGCCATGGGCGTCACCGACGCCCTGTTGACCGAGGAGCCACCCCCGTCCTTCGCCGAGGGCTGGCGCACGGTGTGGAAGATCGAGAGCCTGCGGCGGATCTTCTTCGCCCTGCCCTTCCTCGCCGCCTCACTGGTGGGCTTCGCCTCGCTGGCCTCGCTGCTCTATCAGCAGAAGTTCGGACTCGACGTCGTCCAGCGCGGTTGGGTGGCGGCCGCGGCCGAGCCGGCCCAACTCGTCGGCCTGGCCATCGGTGCCCACGTGTCCAGCAAGCTGATCGTCAAGGACCCCGGGCTGATCATCCGCTTCCTGGCCGTGGTCGCCGCGGTTGCTGCCGGGCTTCTCGTGCTCTTCGCCCTGGTGCCGATCCTGTGGGTCACCATCCTGGTCAACATGGCGGTCACGGCCTCGCTGGCCGCCATCGGCGCCGGCATCTACGGGTCGCTCTCCTTGGCCATCCCGGCCCGCTCCAGGTCCCTGGGGTTCTCCATGGGCGCCCTCTGGGTGATCCCGGGATTGGTCATCCTGCCCATCATCGGGGCCATCGCCGACACGGCCGGCATCCGGATCGGCATGCTGATCCTGGTGCCGGTCTTCCTGATCGGGGGCCTGATCCTCTCCACCGCGGGACGGGTCATCGACCGGGACATCACCCAGGTCCGGACGTTGGCCGCTGCCCGCTCCGAGGTCCTCTTCGCCCGCCGCGAAGGTCAGGTCAAATTGTTGCTGGTGCGGGGCCTCAACGTGTCTTACGGCCAAGTCCAGGTCCTCTTCGACGTCGATCTCGAAGTGGACGAGGGCGAGATCATCGCGCTGCTCGGCACCAACGGCGCGGGCAAGTCGACCCTCCTCAAGGCGATCTGCGGCGTGGTCGAGGCGGACAAGGGGGCAGTCATATTCGACGGCCGGGATATCACCCATGCGCCGCCCAACGAGATCGCCGCCTTCGGTATCACCCAGGTGCCCGGCGGCCAGGGGGTGTTCCCCGGACTCTCCGTGCACGAGAACCTGCGGGTGGCCGGCTGGCTCGACCGTCACCGTCGTCAGCAGAACGCCCAGCGCGTCACCGAGGTGCTGGACATGTTCCCCGCATTGGCCAGCCGCCTCGACGATCCCGCCGCCAACCTCTCGGGGGGCCAGCAGCAAATGCTGGCGTTATCCATGGCCTTCCTGGCCCGACCCCGGCTGTTGCTCATTGACGAACTCAGCCTCGGCTTGGCCCCGGTGGTCGTCGAGCAGCTGCTCCCCATCATCGAGCTCATCCGCTCGCGGGGCACCACGGTGATCCTGGTGGAGCAATCGGTGAACCTCGCGCTGTCGATGGCGCAGACCGCCTACTTCATGGAGAAGGGCGAGATCCGGTTCCACGGACCGACCTCGGAGCTGCTGGAGCGACCCGACATCTTGCGCTCGGTTTTCCTCGAAGGCGCCGCCACCCGAACCGATGCCGCCCGGGGCCCGCTGGTGCCCGGACACCTTCGGGGAAACGGGGCGGTGGCGGCCCCAGCGACGACGGCGACGGTGCCGGCGTCGCCCGGCCCGGCGGAGGCGAACGCCATACCGGCCCTGGAGGCCCAAGGTCTCTCGGTCCGTTTCGGCGGCATCCAGGCGGTCAGCGACGTGACCCTCTTGGTCGCCCCGGCCGAGATCGTGGGGGTCATCGGGCCCAACGGCGCCGGCAAGACGACGCTGTTGGACCTGATCTCGGGCTTCACCCGCGCCGAGAGCGGGGTGGTGCGGCTCGGCGGGATCGACGTCACCCGGTTCGGGCCCGACCGTCGGGCCCGCCTCGGCCTGGGCCGCTCCTTCCAGGACGCGATGCTCTTTCCCGCCATGACGGTGGAAGAGACCATCACGGTGGCGTTGAAGCGTCGGCCCGGCGTCGCGGACCCGCCCAACGCCGGGCTCCATCTGTCGGCCTGGATGGGCTCGGAGCGCAGGCTCCGGGCCGCCGTCGACGAGCTCATCGAGCTGCTCAGTCTGGAGGCGTACCGGTCCAAGCTGGTTCGGGAGCTCTCGACCGGGACGCGCCGTGTGGTCGACCTGGCCTGCGTGGTGGCCCACCGCCCCTCGGTGGTGCTCCTCGATGAACCCTCGAGCGGCATCGCCCAGCGGGAGTCCGAGGCGCTCGGCCCGTTGCTCATCCGCATCCGGGACCTGCTCGGCGCCGGCCTGGTCGTGATCGAGCACGACATGCCCCTCCTGGCCGGCCTGGCCGATCGCCTGGTCGCCTTGGACCAGGGAAGTCTCCTGGTCGAGGGATCGCCCGACGCCGTCCTGCGCGACCCCCTGGTCATTGCCTCGTACCTGGGTGAGAACGCAACGGCCATCGCACGGTCCGACGCCGTTGCGGCCCCGCGGCCCGCTCCTGCCTCCTGAAAGGGCGCCAGCGACCAGCCGGGACGCCGCCGGATGGGTACAGTTCGGCAGACGCACGAGGGGGGAAACGATGTCGCAACTGAGGTCACCGTTGGCCGAGGCCCGTACGGGGAGGCCCTTCAGCCGGCTGCTCACCGTCGTGGCCGCCATGGCCGTCATCGGCACGATGGTGGGCGCCACCCTTCCGGCCGCGGCCAGCGCGCGCTCGACCAGGAGCGCGGCCGCCGCGCCGTTTGCGCCGGCCGGGGTGCTGTCCTTCTCGCAGGCCAAGGCGGAGGGCAAGGTCGGCTCGATCAACTGGGGCAGTCGTTGCAACGTGCCGACCGGCACGCTGAAATATCCGAGCTTCTTCGCCGCCGCGTGCTATGCGCCGTTCAGCGGGAACAACGGCGGCACGACCACGCAGGGCGTGACCGCCTCGACCATCAAGGTCGTCTACTACGTACCTCAGGCCACGGACCCGATCCTCAACTACATCGAATCGGCGATTAAGGACACGGCCACCAACGCCCAGAACATCCAGACCATGCAGGACTGGGTGACGTTCTACAACCACTTCTTCGAGACGTACGGCCGCAAGGTGGTGCTCGTTCCCTTCACGGCGTCGGGTGTCTCGGACGACCCCGTCTCGGCACGGGCCGACGCGGTGACCATCGCCACCAACATCAAGCCCTTCGCCGTCTGGGGCGGCCCCATCCTCACCACGTCGTTCGCCGACGAGCTCGCTGCCCGCCATGTGCTGTGCATCGACTGCGGGGATGGCACCACCAACAGTTACTTCCAACAGCGGTCCCCGTACGTCTGGTCGCTCGGGATGCTGCCCCAGCAGTCGATCGTCCACGTGACGGAATTCCTCAAGAAGCAGGTCAACGGGAAGGATGCCACCTTCGCCGGCGAGAGCGACTTCACCAAGCAGAAACGCAAGTTCGGCATGATCGACCTGGTCAACGGGGCCGACACGGCCACCCTGCTCACGGACTGGAAGAAGAGCTTCTCGTCGGCCGGCATCAACGTGGCCCAGTACGTGACGTACGCATCACCCACCGACCTGCAGACCCAGGCCCCGGCGCTCATGGCCAAGCTCAAAGCGGCCGGGGTGACCTCGGTGATCTTCTCGGGCGATCCCATCGCGCCCCAGGCGCTCACCCGCGCCGCGACGGCCCAGAATTACTTCCCCGAGTGGATCATCTCCGGCTCGGCGCTGACCGACACCGCCGCCTTCGGCCGGACCTACGACCAGCGCCAGTGGGCGCACGCCTTCGGTGTGTCCTTCGGCGCGGCCCGCACCGGAGTCACCGGTGCCATCCCCCTGTACGAGTGGTACTTCGGCCACAAGCCGCCCGATCTGACGGGCGCGGCCGTCTCGGTCATCGACGACGCCTTGTTCTACGCCGTCCTCCAGGGAATCGGACCTAACCTGACGGCTCAGAACTTCCAAAAGGCGCTGTTCGCCGGCGCCCCCACGCCCCGCGCCATCACCCAGCCGTCTCTGTCCTACGGCAATCATGGCATCTGGCCCGGGACCGACTACGGCGGCGTCGACGACGCCACGGAGGTCTGGTGGAATCCGTCGATCTCGGGACCCGATGAGCTGAACCGGTCCGGCGCGGGGCTCTACGAGTACGTCGACGGTGGGAAGCGCTACCTTCCGGGCCAGTGGCCGACCGGGTCGTCCAAGGCGTTTCAGAAGTCGGGGGCGGTGGCGCTGTACACCACGCCGCCTGCGGCCGAGCGGATACCCACCTATCCGTCG
>DASZJQ010000253.1:0-2285 GCA_035947875.1 Acidimicrobiales bacterium | reverse complement strand
GTGTGGATGACCTCGCTGACCAGGTCCTCCTCCTTCAGCCGGGCACCCTGGACCCCGCGGCCGCCGCGGCCTTGGGTCCGGAAGGCGCCGGCCGCCACCGACTGGATGTAGTTGGCCTTCGTCATGGTGACGACGATCTCCTCGTCGTCGATCAGGTCCTCGACCCCCATCTCGCCGGGGTCGTGGTTGACGATGCTGCGGCGCGGATTGGCGTAGGTGTCACGGATCGCCGTCATCTCGGTGGCGATGACGCCGCGCAGCTTGGCTTCGTCGGCCAGGATCGACTCGAGCTCGATGATGGTCTCGCGCAGCTTGGCCATCTCCTCTTCCAACTCGGTCCGGCCCAGACGGGTCAGTCGGCCCAGGGTCATGTCGAGGATGTGGGTGGCCTGCACCTCGGTGAACTCGAACGGTGCCGCCATGAGCGCGGTGCGCGCCGACGGGCGGTCGTCCGAGCCGCGGATGGTGGCGATCACCTGATCGAGCATGTCGATGGCCTTGAGCAGACCCTCGACGATGTGGGCGCGCTCGCGGGCCTTGCGCAGTCGGAATTCCGTCCGCCGGGTCACCACCTCGATCTGGTGATCGATGTAGTGCGAGAGGGCCTGGGCCAGGTTCAAGGTGCGCGGCACCGAGTCGACCAGGGCCAGCATGTTGACGCCGAAGCTGGTCTGCAGCGGCGTCTGCTTGAAGAGGTTGTTCAGCACCACGTTGGCGTTGGCGTCGCGCTTGAGCTCGATGACCAGGCGCGGCTGTTGGTTGGCCGAGGCGTTGCGCAACTCGCTGATGCCGTCGAGGTCGCCCGCTCGCACCAGGTCGGTGATCTTCTGCTCAATCACCTCGACCGAGGTCTGGTACGGGAACTCGGTCACCACGATGCGGTCGCCCACGCGGCCCTCTTCGATCTCGGCCACGGCGCGCATCTTGATGGAGCCGCGGCCGGTCCGGTAGGCGTCGAGGATGCCCTGTCGCCCGAGGATCAGCGCGCCGGTCGGGAAGTCCGGCCCCTTGACGAACTGCATCAGGTCGTCGGGGGTGGCCTCGGGGTTGTTGAGGACGTGGATAGCGGCGTCGATGACCTCGCCCATGTTGTGGGGCGGGATGTTGGTGGCCATGCCGACGGCGATGCCCTGGGCCCCGTTGATGAGCAGGTTCGGGAAGCGGCCCGGCAGGACGATCGGTTCTTCGTCCGAGCCGTCGTAGTTGGGCTCCTTGTCGATCGTGTCCTCGTCGATGTCGGCCATGAGCTCGAGGGCGAGCGGGGCCAGTCGGCACTCGGTGTAGCGCATGGCCGCCGGCCCGTCGTCGGGGCTGCGCCCTCCGAAGCTGCCGTGGCCGTCGATGA
Organism: Acidimicrobiales bacterium; assembly: GCA_035947875.1. Classification (GTDB taxonomy): domain Bacteria; phylum Actinomycetota; class Acidimicrobiia; order Acidimicrobiales; family RAAP-2; genus Bog-473. Next base: position 940 of record DASZJQ010000253.1, on the reverse strand, counting down.
GAGGGTGGCGCAGGGAGAAGTCCTGCACCATGCGGGCCAGGGCCTCGTAGATGGCCGAGTCACCGTGGGGGTGATAGGTCCCCATGACGTCACCGACCACCTTGGCGCACTTGTTGTGCGGCCGGTCCGGCCGCAGGCCGCGGTCGAACATGGAGTAGAGGATGCGGCGGTGCACCGGCTTGAGACCGTCACGCACGTCGGGCAGCGCCCGCGACACGATGACCGACATGGAGTACTCGAGGAACGAGCGCTCCATCTCCTCTTGGATTTCGATGGGCTCGATGAACCCCTCGACCGGGGTCTCGCCGTCGGAGGGCGGCGCGCCGGTGCCGCCGCTTCCCCGCCCGCCCCGACCGCCCCGCCCCGAGCCGCCGCGCGTTGTACTTCGTGCCATGTGATCTCTCTTCGTCGTGTCGTTCGTGGTGTCGCTCAGATGTCGAGGAAGCGGACGTCTTTCGCGTTGGTCTGGATGAAGTGGCGACGGAGCTCGACGTCGTCGCCCATGAGGATGGAGCACACCTCATCGGCCAGGGCGGCCTGTTCCACGTTGATCTGCAGCAGCGAGCGCAGGGAGGGGTCCATGGTGGTGTCGCGCAATTCGGCGAAGTCCATCTCCCCCAGCCCCTTGAGCCGGTTGAAGTCGTGCTTGTGATCGGGGTGCTCGGACAGGAAGGCGGCCTTGGCCGCCTCGTCTTTCAGGTAGATCTTCTCCTTGCCGACCAGGGTCGAGAACAGGGGCGGCTGCGCCACGTAGACAAAGCCGCCTTCCACCAACGGCTTCATCTGCCGGAAGAAGAAGGTCAGGAGCAACGTGCGGATGTGGCTGCCGTCGACGTCGGCGTCGGCCAGGAGGATGACCTTGTGGTAGCGGATCTTCGTCACGTCGAACTCGTCGGCCAGGCCGGCGCCGATGGCCGAGATGAGAGCCTGGATCTCGGCG
>DASZJQ010000252.1:0-4750 GCA_035947875.1 Acidimicrobiales bacterium | reverse complement strand
AGGAGGGCGAGGGCGGTGGCGGGGGGACTGATCGTGATCGGATCACCGACGACTCCGGGCAAGAAAATCGCCCCCACGATGCCGAGCAGGGCGCCGAGCGCACCGCCGGTGAGCCCCAAGACCGACGCTTCGACCAGGAACTGACGGCGAATGAGACCAGGGGTGGCCCCAAGCGCCTTGCGCAACCCGATTTCCCGGATCCGCTCGGTGACCGACACCAGCATGATGTTCATCACTCCGATTCCCCCGACCAACAACGAGATGCCGGCCACGCCACCGAGGAGGATGGTCAACGTCCGGTCGACCGAGGTGGCGGCCGAAAGCAGGGAGGCCGAGGAGGTGATGGTGAAGTCGGCGTTGGATGCCGTGGTGATCCCGTGGAGGTTGAGCAGCAGGTGATCGGCTTCCTGATAGGCCGCTGTGAGGGCGGCGGAGGACCTGGCCTGGATGATGATCGAACTCACCGAGTTCCGAGAGGTACCCCCGAAGATCCGCTCGGCGGCCGTGGTGATCGGCACTACGACCTGATCGTCGGGGTTAGCGGCCGTCGACGTCGATGATGACGATCCGGCGGTGTTGAGGACCCCCACGACCGTCATCGGCACACCGCTGACGTTGACGGTTTGGCCCACCGGATCGCTACGGCTGAAGAGCTCCGCTGCAGTGGTCGAACCCAACACGGCCACCGCTTCGTGGTCGGTCACGTCCTGATTGTCGAGAAACCTTCCCTGGGTCACGCTGCGGCCACGCACGGTCAACCACGAAGGCGTCGAACCGACCACGCTCGTCGACCAATTGCTGGTACCGGCGGTCAGGGTCTCTGACGATGAGGTGGTCGGTGCCACGGCCTTGATGTCCGGCGCCACTTGTTTGGAGGCGAGCGCCGCCGCATCGGCGGTGGTCAAGGTCGAGGCCGTTCCGAATCCGCCGCGGATGCCGCTGCTCGAGGTCGAGCTGCCCGGCGACACCGTCAGAAGGTTGGTCCCGAGTGACGTGATCTCCGAACCCACTTGCGCCTGGGCACCCTCGCCGAGGCCAACGGTCAGGATGACCGCAGCGATGCCGATGAGGATCCCCAGCACGGTGAGCCCGGACCGGAGTCGATGGCTTCGGACGCCGTTGAGCCCGGTTCGAAATGTCTCCAGCCAACTCATCGGACGTTCTCGAGTTCACGGTCGGTGTTGTCAGTGATGAGGCCGTCGCGAATCCCAATCACCCGACCGGCCGCCGAGGCCACTTCGATGTCATGGGTGATGAGGACCAGCGTGCGGCCGGACTGGTGCAGCTCATCCATCAGCCCGAGCACATCGCCGGCCGAGACCGAGTCGAGGTTGCCGGTCGGTTCATCGGCCAGGATCAGGTCCGGCTCGGTCACCAGGGCCCGGGCCACGGCCACGCGCTGTTGCTGGCCACCGGAGAGCTCGCCGGGGCGATGCTGCACCCGGCCGGCCAAGCCCACCCGCGCCAGGGCATCCATGGCCCGTTCTTTGCGTTCGGAACGTCCGACCCCGGCGTAGGTCAATGGCAGCTCGACGTTCTGCCAGGCCGTGAGGGTGGCCAAGAGGTTGAACTGCTGGAAGACAAAACCGATGCGGCGGTTGCGCACGACGGCGAGCGCGGTTTCGCTCATGGAACTGACGTTCTCTCCCGCCAGGCGAAAGGTGCCCGTGGTCGGCGTGTCGAGACACCCCAGGATGTGCATCAGGGTCGACTTGCCTGAGCCCGAAGGTCCGATGATGGCGACGTATTCTCCGGTGTCGATCGAGAGAGAGACGCCGCGCAGGGCAGCGACGGCGATAGTTCCGGTGCGGTAGACCTTGGTGACCTTTTCGAGATCGATGACCCTTTCTGGCTCGAGCGACGGGCCCCGGGGGAGCAACAACTCTCCCGTCTCGGTCTCAGACTGACTCGGCTCGGGTGATCCGCCCGTGCGCTGGCTCATCCTGCGGCTCCCGATGGCGTGAAGGCGCCCCCACCGCCCCCACCGCCCCCGAATCCTCCGGCCGGAAATCTCCCCGTACCGCCGAAGCCTCCGCCGGCTCCACCGAAGCCGCCCAGACCACCGGTCCGTGATCCACCGGGCACGCCGGTGAACTTGACCACTCGCTCAACCACCTGGTCCCCGGAGGTAACGCCCCCGGTGATCTGCGTTTCGCCACTCGCCGCTTGGCCGAGGGTGACCGATGTTGTGACGTCCTTGCCCGCCTTGACCTGGGTGACGGTCGTTTGGCCGCTGTTGCTGTAGTTGATGGCGGCTGTCGGGACCTCGACCACGTTGTTGAGCTGCTTGACGATGATGGCAACGTCGGCCGTCGATCCGGCGTAGAGGCCACTCGGCGTCCCGGTGACGTCAATGACCACCGGGAAGGTGGCCACATTGGAGCTCTCTGTGGCGATCAAGCCGATGGAAGCCACCGTCCCGTAGGCAGGAGTCGTCGATCCGGTCGGGGTGATGGTGGCCTGGTCGCCGACCGCGATCTGACCGATCTCGGTGTCGTCGACCGTGGTGGTGACAATGTAGGAGTTCGTACCGATGACCTGGATTTGAGCAGTCGATGAGGCCGACGATGAGCTTGACGCGGCGCTCGACGCGGCGCTCGCGGCACTCGATGGATTGCTCGCTCCGGTCGAGCCGGTTGGAGTGTTCGACCCGGCCGAGCCCGAGGGGCTGGAGCTGCCCGATCCGCCGCCGGAAGCCGTCACCTGCTGCCCGACCGTCAGGCTCACCGACGCCACGGTCCCTGAGATGCTCGAGGTCAATGAAGCGTCGGACAAGTCGGTCTGCGCCGACGTGAGAGAGGACTCGGCCGAGGTGACCGCGGCCTGGTCCGAGTCGATTTGCGCGGTGCTGGCGCCCGACGACTGATCGCTCGACAAGCGGGCTTCGGCCGAGGTGAGCTGTGCCTGGGCCGAGTCGAGGTCCGCCTGGAGGGCCGTCGAACCAACGGTGGCCAGCACCTGGCCGGTGGTCACCGTCTGGCCGGCCTTGACGTTGACGGCATCGACCGTTCCCGAGACCGCGAAATTGAGGCTGGCCTGGCTCCCGGGCTCGATCGTGCCCGAGGTGGCCACGGTCTGCTTGATCGTGCCGGTGGTCACCTTGACCACCTGGGTCGTCACCACGAGACCGGTCGGCGTCGAACTTCCCGTGAGCCAGAGCGTGAGTCCCGTCGCCGCGCCCAGGACGATGATGACCGCGGCACCGATCAGCAGCCACGTGCGCTTGTGCCCGGTGCCATTGATCGGAATGTCCTCCTCGCCGTCGACGATCTGGACCTCCGCCGTGACGTCTGCTGAACGTTCAGGTGCGGCAAGGACTCCCCGGTCGGACATAGAGGCAAGTACAACCCGGGAGGTTGTCGTCCAGCCCAACGTCCCCTGTGAGTACGCCGTGAATCTGTGGCCGGCTGTGGCTCCTCCCCAGGTCACAGGGACATACGTGCGCCAGGGCACCGCCGGCCGGCGGGTCCGCCGGCCTCAGGACCCTCGGATTCTGGCCCTCAGCGGAGCGACTGCGTTGCCGGCTGGCCGGGTGGTTATGGATCGGCCGGAGCGGGCTTCACCCGTGACGAACAGGGCCTCGACACCGGCTATTCGGCCGCGATGGCGTCGAGCATGTTGACCCGGGCGGCGCGGCGGGCCGGGATGGTCCCGGCGATCAGCCCCGTGGCGGCCCCGACGACGACGTAGACGGCCAGCCGGGCCCAGGGCACCACCAACTCGCTGACGCCCTGGTTGCTCAGGGCGCGCTGGAAGGCCCAACCCAAGAAGAGCCCGAGCACCACGCCCAGCACCGCCCCGATCAGGCCGATCAGGGTGGCCTCGGCCCGCACCATCTCGCGCATCTGGGCCCGGGACATGCCGACCGCCCGGAGCAGGGCCAGCTCGCGGGTGCGCTCGACCACCGACAGGGCCAGCGTGTTCACAATCCCGAGGAGGGCCACCACGATGGCCAGGACCAACAGCACCGAGACGAGATTGAGCTGGCCCGTGATGCTCCGGTCCTCCGCCGCCCTGACCTGGGACACATCCTGCACACTGACATCGGAAAATCCAGCCACCGCAGTGTTCACCGCCGCGGCGGCCTCGGCTGGTGACACCCCGGGCCGGGCCGCCACCAAGACGGCACTGAGCGCCAGTGACGGGTCGATCGCCTTGGCCGTCCCGGTGGAGAACAGGTAGCCCGCTTCATCGTCCCCCCGGGTGTAGATGGCCACGACCGGCGTGCGTGCGACGGTGGCGGTGCCGGGCTGGGCTTGACGCAGGAACGCCACGTCGACCATCTGGCCCACGTGGAGACCCTGCACCCTGGCCTGCACCGAGGAGGCGGCGATACCACCGTGCGCCAAAGCGGCAAGGCTGCCCTGCACCGGCCCGAACGAGATCATGCGCGAGATGGTGGCGGTGTCGACGGCGGCCCCGTAGTTGTACTGCCCGCGGAGCGCGAAGCTCACGAAGGAATACGGCGACACCACCAGCGAGGGCTGAGCCCGCAGGCGGTCCAACACGACGGGGCTGAGGGCTTGTGACTGCGATGGCCCGAGGCTGATCGGGCCCGAGCCCGCCGCCAGCACCTCGAAGTCGGCCGAGAGCGAACTGTTGATCTCGCTGTTGGTCGAGGCGCGGGCCGACGACTCCACGATGGCCAGCACACTGACCAGCGCCACCCCGATGATCAGCGCCGCCGCGGTCGTCGTGGTACGCCGCGCGTTGCGCATGGTGTTCAAGCGGCCGAGGCGACCGGAGAGCC
>DASZJQ010000251.1:0-2764 GCA_035947875.1 Acidimicrobiales bacterium | reverse complement strand
TGGAGGGTCGCTACCCCGACTACAACCAGCTCATCCCCGACCACTACCCCAACCGCCTCCACCTGGGCAAGGAGACCTTTTTGGCCGCGCTGCGCCGGGTCCAGCTCCTGGTCCGCGACAACACCACCCCGGTGCGCCTGTCGATGCGCCAGGGCGGCGTCGACCTGAGTGTGGTCAGTCAAGAGGTCGGTGACGCCTCCGAGACCGTCGATGGGGATTTCAACGGAGAGGACCTCATCATCGCCTTCAATCCCTCGTATCTGATCGACGGCGTCGAGGCCGTGCAGGGCGACGAGGTCATCGTCGAGACGGCCGACGGGTCGAAGGCGGCCACCGTCCGTGGCGCCGAGGACGACTCGTTCCGCTATCTCCTCATGCCCGTCCGGGTTTCCTGAGCGGCGACCCGTTCCCGCGGTGAGCCTGCGCGTCCTCGAGCTCGTCGACTTTCGCATCTTCGGCGCCGCCGACTTCGAGCCCGAGGTCGACGGAACCACCGTGATCACCGGACCGAACGGCACCGGCAAGACGAGCGTGCTCGAGGCCCTGGTGTACCTGGGCACGCAGCGCTCGTTCCGCGGCGCCCCGCGCGAGGCGATGGTGCGCACCGGCGCCGACCGGGCCATCGTGCGGGCCGAACTCCACCACAGCGCGGCGCCCACGCTGGTCGAAGCCGAGATCGTCCCGACCGGGCGCAGCCGCACCCAGGTGAACCGCAAGACGGCGGTGGGCCGCCGCAACCTGGCCGCCGCCGCGCCCTGCACCATCTTCTCCCCCGAGGACCTGGCCCTGGTCAGCGGCGGGCCGGGCGGCCGGCGCCAACTGCTCGACGACACGCTGGCCCTGGTCGACCCCGAGGGGGCGCGGGCGGCCGACGAGGTGGACAAGGTGCTGCGCCAGCGCGCCGCCCTCTTGCGCCAGGCCGCCGGCCGGGCCAGCGCGGACGTGGCCGCCACCCTCGACGTGTGGGACCAACGGTTGGCCGACGCCGGGAAGATCCTGGTCACGGCCCGGGAGCGCCTGACCGCCGCGCTGGAGGAGCACGTGGCCCCGGCCTACGGGCGCCTGGCCGGGTCGGGCGGCCGGGTCGTGGTCACCCAGGCCTACCGGCGCAGCTGGGAGGGGGACCTGCTGCCGGCGCTCGAGGCCAGCCGGCCGGCCGACCTCCGGCGCGGGGTCAACACGGTGGGGCCGCACCGCGACGAGCTCTTCTTGGAGATCGATGGCCGCGAGGCCCGCACCCACGCCTCACAGGGCGAGCAACGGTGCCTGGCGCTGGCCCTGCGCATCGGGATCCACCGGTTGGTCACGGCGCGGACGCCCCTCACCCCAACCCTGCTCCTCGACGACGTCTTCTCCGAACTCGACCCGGCGCGCAGCCGGGCGCTGGTGGCCGAGCTGCCCGAGGGCCAGTCGATCCTGACCACGGCCGTGCCGCTGCCGGCTGGCATCGACGTGGCCAAAATGGTGCACATCGACGAGGTAGGACAGACGCCGTGAGCGACGAACCTGTGCACACGCCGTGAGCGCGCGCCGCCGCCGGCCCCCGGCCGGGAGTGACGCCGGGCCGCAACACGTCGGCCGGGCCATGTCCCAGGTGCTCGGGCGCATGGGCGCATCCACCTCAGCGTCGACCATGGAGCTGGTCTTCAGCCGCTGGGAGGAGGTGGTGGGGGCGGAACTGGCCGGGCATCTGCACCCGGTTCGCCTGCAGGAGTCGGTGCTCCTCATCGGGGTGGATCATCCGGCCTGGGCCACCCGCGGCCGCATGGAATCGCGCCACATTTTGGACCGTTTGCGGCAGTTGGGGGACACCTCGGTCGAACGGATCGACGTGGCGGTGCAACGGCCTTCCTGAAGCGGGTTTTGGGGCCTCGGATCGGCCCGAAAGTCGCACCGTTCGGGTAGACTGTGTGAGTCGTATCGCATGCCCCGGGTACCCCATTTTTCGGGCATTCGACACGGACCACGATGACTGTTGTTTCGAAAGGCGCGCCTGTGGCATTGAAGGTCGACAAGGTAACGGAGGACTCCTACAGCGAGGGTGACATCACCGTCCTCGAAGGACTGGAGGCGGTGCGGAAGCGCCCCGGGATGTACATCGGATCCACCGGACCGACCGGCCTGCACCACCTGGTGTGGGAGGTGGTCGACAACTCCGTCGACGAGGCCATGGCGGGCCGAGCCACGCGCATCGACGTCACCATGCTGGCCGACGGCGGCTGCCGGGTGAGCGACGACGGCGCCGGCATCCCGGTGGGCCCGCACCCCAAGTTCCCCAAGCGCTCGGCGGCCGAGATCGTCCTGACCACCCTCCATGCCGGCGGCAAGTTCGGGGGCAAGGGATACCAGGTCTCCGGCGGCCTGCACGGGGTGGGCGTGTCGGTGGTCAACGCCCTGTCGTCCCGGCTGGTCCTCGAAGTGGACCGCGACGGCCAGCACTGGGAGGCCGAGTTCGCCAAGGGCGGCAAGGTCACCCGCAAGATCGCCGCCACCGGCCCGGCGCCGCTCGATCGCAGCACCGGGGAGCCCCGCACCGGGACCACCGTCACGTTCTGGCCCGACACCGCCGTCTTCGACGAAGTCGACTTCCGCGCGCAGACCATCATCGAACGCATGCAGATCATGGCCTTCTTGAACAAGGGCCTGGAGATCCGCTTCGTCGACCAGCGCCCCGACCCCGCCCTCAAAACCACCTTCCGCTACGCCGGCGGCATCGTCGACTTCGTCAAGCACCTCAACGCCTCGAAGGAGTCGCTGTTCCGAA
>DASZJQ010000250.1:0-2118 GCA_035947875.1 Acidimicrobiales bacterium | reverse complement strand
GCCACGTCGACGAAGGCCGGCACCGGTTCGAGGTTGGCCTTGAGCCATTGGCGCAGCGAGCCGGCGAATGCTTCGTCCTCCGGCTTCAGCGCGAGGTCCACGAAGGCCCACTTCCGTTGCCTGACATCGATGTCACGTTAGTAGGGGGTGGAAGTAGGGTGCCCAGGGTGACGGCCCGACTTCGAGCCACCTGGGTGCCGCACCTGGCCCGTCGGTACCGCCGCCCGCACGGTCCGTGGGACGTTCCCACCCTCGACGCCCTGATCTCGGCCGGCGGCGGCGAAGTGGTCGACGGGGACGCTCGACTCGGCGCCGGCGCCATGGAGGACCTGGTGTCCCGGGTCGCCGGTGGCCTGCGGGCCCGCGGGGTCAAGAAGGGTGAGTCGGTCGCCTGGCAGCTGCCCAATTGTCTGGCCGCCGCCGTCCTCACCCGCGCCTGTTGGCGCATCGGGGCCGTGGCGACACCGGTCCTGCACTCCCTCGGGCCGGCCGACGTCGAGCGGGCATTGGGCCAGGTCGACCCGGCCCTCGTGGTTGACGTCGGCCTCGACGCCATCTCGGATTCGAACGCGTTGGCCGACGTATGGGGCCATCAGTCGGTGCCGGTGGGCACGAGCGGGGTCCGCCCATCGGACCTGGCGGTCATCCTCTTCACCTCGGGCTCCACCGGCACGCCCAAGGCCGTCCTCCACACCCACCGGGGTCTGAGTTGGAAGGCGACGCTGATGGCCGGGGTCCATGGTCTGGGTTCCGGGGACGCCGTCCTCATGCCGGCACCGATGGCGCACATTGCCGGGGTGCTCAACGGGATCCTCGTCCCGGGTGCAGCCGGCATGCGGGCCGTGCTGGTGCGCCGGTTCGACCCGGCCGAAGCATTGCGACTGGTGGCACGGGAGCAGATCAGCTTTCTGGCCGGTCCACCCACCTTCTTCGTGGCCATGGCCGGCGCCCTGGCCTCGCCCGAGGCATCCCGGCTCGACGTCTCGTCCATCCGTCTGGTCTCGAGCGGAGGGGCCTCGGTGACGCCGGCCTTCGTGGAGCAGACGGCCCAGACCTTTCACTGCCGCGTCAAGCGGACCTACGGATCCACGGAGGCTCCCACGGTGACCACCAGCACCAACGACGACCCCTTCGAAGCGGCCCGGGACACCGACGGACGGGCCGTTGGCGAGGTCGAATTGCGGGTGACCGATCCCGGCACCGGCACTGAGGTGGGCACCGGCGAGCGGGGTGAACTGTGGGTGCGCGGCCCCGAGATGTTCGCGGGCTACGCCGACCCCCAACAGACGAATGAGGCCATCGCCGCCGGAGGTTGGTTCCGCACCGGTGACCTGGCCACGGTGGATGCCCAGGGGTGGCTCCGCATCGTCGGTCGTCTCAAGGAGGTCATCATCCGCGGGGGTGAGAACATCTCGGCCTCCGAGGTCGAGGCCGCGCTCGAGGCCCACCCGGCCGTCCGCCAGGCGGTGGTCGTGGGCTATCCCGATCCCCTCATGGGTGAGCGGGTCGCCGCCTACGTGGTGACGACCGAGCCCTTCGATCTTGCCGCCTGCCGGTCGTGGTTTGCCGGCAGGGGCATGGCCCGGTTCAAGACGCCCGAGCGGGTCGAACGACTCGAGGACCTGCCTCTGCTCGGCTCGGGCAAGCCCGACCGGTCGAGCCTGCAACGGCGCGCCGCCAGAACTCCAGCATGAGCGTCACATGGCCGTAACGCCCGGATCGGCGGGATAACGTTCGCCGATGGCCCGTCGCATCGTTCCCATTGCCCTGCTGGCCGTGCTGGGTCTCCTGGCCGTGGGCTTCGCCGTGCTGGCGCTGACCATGGCGCCCAACAGCGCCGACCTGGCCGTGCACAACGGCACGGACGAGACCTTCAGCGCGCATCAATTCTCCATCCAGCTGACCGATACCCAGTCGAACGGGCAGGGCGCCACGCGCTCCGAGGTGCGCGTCGTCGACTTCTCCACCCCGGATCGCCTGGTGGTCTACCGGGCGTCACCGAAGTTGCACTTCCTCGGTTCGCTTCACGGCGGCGCCGTCGTGACCGCGATCGGCCAGTACGCCGCCATCACCGGCGGCACGTCGGGCTGGACCCGCCACGGCTCACACTTTGACCGG
>DASZJQ010000249.1:0-2349 GCA_035947875.1 Acidimicrobiales bacterium | reverse complement strand
CGGGGTGGCGGTGCTCATCGGCGTGGTCAGCACCACCCTGCAGGGCTACCTGCCGACCGGGAGCCTGCTCTACTCGGCCGTGCTGCCCTCGCTCCCGTTCTTCGTGCTGGTGGGCGCCCTGCTCTTCCTCCCCGGCATGCGGGCACTCGACTCGAGCCGGGATCCCTTGGCCACGATCGACCCACCGCCACCGCCGACGGCGGTGGCGTCGAGAGCACCCAGCATGGACCGAATCATCCGCATCCTGTGGTACGTGGTGCTGGCGGGCTTCGTCGTCTCCATGCTCACCTGGATCCCCAACACGTGGGAGGGCGTCTTCAATTCCGGCCTGGCGCTGGCCACCGTCTTCCTCTCCATCACCCTGATCACCGGGATGGCGGGGCAGATCTCCCTCTTCCAAGCGACCTTGGCCGGGGTGGGAGCCTTCACGGCGGCCCAGCTGGCCAATCACCTGGGTTTGAACATGCTGGTCGGCGGCTTGATCGGGGCGGTCCTGGCGGCCATCGTGGCCGTGATCGTCGCCCTCCTCTCCCTGCGGTTGCGCGGACTCGGGTTGGCGCTCATGACGCTGGCCGCGGCCCTGCTCTTCGACAACACCTTCTTCAATGCGGTGTCCATCACCGGCGGTGCCCAGGGATTGAGCTTGCAGGCCAAGTGGCTGGGCACCAGTGAATTCTTCAACTTCAACGGCCATGCCCTGTTCATTCTCTCCATCTGCGTGCTGGCTTTCTGTGTCTTTGTGGTCCTGTTGGTGCGTAAGGGGACGGCCGGGCGCAATCTGGCCGCCATGCGTGGTAGCGAGACGGCCGCGGCCGGACTGGGTATCAACCTCACATGGCAACGGATCACGGTGTTCGCTCTGGCCGGGGCCATCGCCGGACTGGGGGGCGTCCTGGTCACCATTCAGCAGCAGGTGGTCAATGCGGCGCAGTGGAACTACGCCTTCTCGCTCATCTTCGTGGTGCTGGTCGTCAGCACCGGTGTCTCGACGGTGGAGGGGGCCATCAATGCGGCGATCGCCTTCGTCGTGATTCAGCAGATCCTCACCTACCTCCCCGCCCGGCTCGGAGGCAACAGCTTGACCATCGTGCTGTTCGCCTTCGGAGCGTTGCAGTTCGCCAAGCATCCCGAAGGCGTGCTCGAATATCAGAAGCGCAAGGGGACGCAGCGCTTCGAGCGCTTGTTCTTCAGCGGCAAGGACACCAGAGATGAGAAGAACACACGGGACAAGAAGGACACGATCGGGTCGGCCGTCTCAACCTCGGGCGCCAATGGCTAGCGACGACGTCCTCCTGTCCATGCGGAGCGTATCCAAGTCCTTCGGCGGTGTCACCGCCGTGCACGAGGTCTCCTTCGACGTCCATGCCGGTGAGAGCGTGGGACTGGTGGGACCGAACGGGGCCGGCAAGACGACGCTCTTCAACTGCGTCTGCGGGCAGCTGCGCAACGAGCGGGGCGACATCTCCTTCGAAGGGCGGCCGCTGGACGGACTCCCCACCTACCAGCGGGCGCGCCTCGGCATCGGGCGGACCTACCAGAAGGTCGAGGTCTTCACCGACATGACGGTGCACGATCACCTTCTGGTGGCCGAGCGGGCGCGCCGGGGGACCGGGCGACTGTGGAAGGACCTGCTCAACATGAGCGCGCCCACCAGTGAAGAGCTGGCCAAGGTGGAGGCGGCGATGGAGTTGGTGGGCATTGCCGACATGGCCGAGACCTCGGTCAACGCCCTCGGCCTCGGACACTGCCGCCTGGTGGAATTGGCGCGGGCGCTGGCGGCGGAACCCAAGATCCTCCTGGCCGACGAACCCTCCTCCGGCCTCGACCTGCGCGAGACGGCCGAGGTGGCCTCCGTGCTCCGGACCGTCCAGCGCGAGCGCGGCACGGCGGTCTTCCTGGTCGAACACGACCTGGCCATGGTGGGCGACGTCGTCGACCGCACCGTGGTCATGGACCTGGGGACCATGTTGGCGGACGGCACTTTTGACGAGGTCATGGCCAACCCATCGGTGCGGGAGGCCTACCTGGGGCAGATGGGCGCAGCGTGAGCTCGATCGCCCCCGCCCCGGCCCGTCCCACGGCACCCGACACGTCTGAAAGCGACATCCTGGTCGTCGACGACGTCTGCGCCGGCTACGGCCCCTACCGCGCCCTCTTCAACGTCTCCTTCACCGTGCCGGCGGGTGGGATCGTGGCGCTGGTCGGCTCGAACGGTGCGGGCAAGTCCACCGTGGCCCGCACGGTGACGGGACTGGTGACAGCGACGTCGGGGACCATCAACTTGGCCGGACAGGACATCACAAAGCTGCCGGCGTACCGCATCGCCCGTCTGGGCATGGCGCACGTGGT
>DASZJQ010000248.1:0-2063 GCA_035947875.1 Acidimicrobiales bacterium | reverse complement strand
GGGTACCCAAGGCGGCCCGCACCGCTTTGACGGCCCGCACGTGCAGGCCGACCACCACGGCGTGGTCGATGTCGCTCTCGGTGATGCTCGCGTCCTTCAGCGCGTCGGCAAAGGCCTCGCGGGCCAGGGGGACGTACATCTCCTCGCCGAAGCGCTCCTCCCACGCGTGGGAGTCCGACTCCCCGGGGACGCGCCAACGGTCGAGGAACTCGTCGCTCGAGGCCCCCCGGCCGACCAGCTCGGCCACGGCGCCCTGGGCGGCGCAGAGAAACGCCGCCGCGCCATCGCCAGAATCACGCTCTTCGGCGCCGCCGGCCAGCCCGCTGCGCAGGTCCGAGGCCACGGCCAGCGTGGCGCGGTCAGCGGCGCCCCGGAGGGCCAGCGTCAGGGCACCGAGCGCCGAGCGGGACGAGCCGCAGAAGTCGTAGGCCGCGCCGCTGCGGGCGAGGCCGAGGGCGGCGTGCACGGTGGTGGCGTTGGTCTTGTCCAGGTAGCCGGGCGCCGGGGTGGAGAAAAGCAAATCCTGGGGAGCCGGCGACGGTGCGGCCCCGGCCAGGGCCCGCCGCCCGGCCTCGACCCCCAGTGTGGTGGTGTCCTCGTCGTAGGAGGCCACGGCCCGGGTGCCCTGGCGCGGACCGGCACCCAGCACCTGGGCGATGGCCGCCCGCGGCAATCGCCAATAGGGCAGGTAGGTGCCCCACGCCACTATGCCGGCGGTCATGGTGTCGCCCCGCCCCGAGTTCTCAGGCGGCGCGGGCGGCCAGCATGGCGGCTCGACGGCGCTCGGTGGCCGGCTCGTCAATGACGAGGGTCAACTCTTCCAGTGATCCGGTGAGCACCACGCCGTAGTCGCGCTGGGCACCCTCGACGCTGACGTACTCGTCCAGCACGTCATCGAGCACGGCGCTGGCGGGACGATCGAGTGGGTCGCCCCAGCCTCCGCCGCCGCCGTAGTCAAAGCAGATGCGATCGCCCGCCGCCATGGGGACCCAGTCGGCGGTGTGGGCCACCACCAATTCGTCGTCGGACCCGTAGCGCAGCGTCAACTTGTTCGGCGCGCCCTTCCCGCCGCCGGCGATGCCGGGCATGGGGTACTTCATGCCGACCACGTAGGTGTACACGTTCGACGGCACCCGTACCTCTTTGATGTAGTGGCTCCCGCAACCGCCGCGCCACTGCCCGGCGCCGCCGGAATCGGTGCGGTAGTCACGGCTCCATTGGATGTGGGGGTAGAGGCTCTCGTTGATCTCGGCCGTGGCCTTCCAGAGATTGCCGAAGCTGGCGCTGACGGCACCCCAGGCGTCCATACCCTTGGCCGCGTTGCACCAGCCGGCGTACACCTCGGCCGAGCCGTCGACGAAGACCTGCCCGGTACGGGGGTCGATGCCCATGATGTTGGTCGGGATGCCGGTCTTGTAGGTCTGGGGCACGGCCCTCTCGGGCAGGACCCCCGAGAGCGCCACGGCGACGAGCTCGCCGATGTCGGCCCCGGGATGGTGGGTCCCGGCGCTGACCGGTCGACCGACCACGGGATTGAACACGCACCCCTCGGGTACCACCAACTCGATGGAGTTGAAGAACCCTTCGTTCTTGGGGATCTCGGGATCCATCATGGCGGCAATCTGGGCCACGGTGTAGCCGCGGGTGTTGCCATAGGTGGACCAGGCCTGAAGCTCTTGGCGATCGTCACTTCCGGTGAAGTCGATCTTCAGCTTGGCCCCGTCGACGGTGATGGCCACGTGAAGGTGGATGTCCGGGTTGCCCAGCGGGTCGTGGTCGACGTACGAGTCGCCCTCGTAGGTGCCGTCCGGCCACGCCGTGATCTCCTCACCGAACCGCTTGGCCGCGTAGTCGATCATGTGGTCGACCGCCGCCTCGATCTGGTCGACGCCGTAGCGCTGTACCAGCACGACCAGGTCGTCGGCCGCCTTCTTGGCCGCACCGATCTGCGCCCGCAGGTCGCCCAGGTAGCCGTCGAGCCGGTTGTTGACCTGGAGCGCATAGAGCACGTCACGGCGCTCGACCCCGCGGTCGAGGACCTTGATGACGGGCCACCGCACTCC
>DASZJQ010000247.1:0-5303 GCA_035947875.1 Acidimicrobiales bacterium | reverse complement strand
GGCACCGTCGCCGGGAATGACGTGGTCTACGAAGGGTGCACGGATACCACGGCTCCGCTTGACGATATCGCCCTGGAGCTACCGCAGTCGCTGTACTTCGCCGGCTGGAGTCATCGTGCCTGGGGTGGGACCGCGGCCGGGTTCATCACGCTCGGGGCACGAAAACCCCCCACTCTGGCGAGGGCATACCTGATTGCCCCAACGCAGTTTCAAGAGATTGTCCGGCAGGAGAACGCCCACGTCGCCAGCGTCGAAGGCATTGAACTGGACCTCGACCAGGCCAGGGAACACGGACACACCCGCATCCTCTCCCAAGGCCATTACAGCGAGCTGATCTACTGCGGCGAACGAGACGGCTACCCGATGCTCACGTTCACCGCGTCGGAGAACCGAACTGACTTCAATCGTCCTTCCCCTCCCTACCTGCGGATGATTCACGCTGGCCTACAGGAATCTCACGGGCTGAGCACCGACGACGCCGTGGCCTACCTCAGAGGAAAACCAGGCATCCGGGGGAGATGGACGGCTGCACAACTGGTTGAGTGTTTGGCTGGGTAGGCGAGAGTCGACAGTCGAGGGCCGGGGTGACGCCACGAGTCAGAGAACGTAATTCTTTGTTTCTCTTCCCAACCTCTGATGGACGCCGACGGCGGGAAACCACACCAACCGCAGCCCACGAGCTCGTCGCACCCTTGTCGAACGTGCGGGTCGGCGCGAAAATGAACGGGTTGAGCAAGGGCCGTTGCGCGTGGTGAGCGCGTGGTGAGCGCGTGCCTGGCGGCCAATTGCAATCTGATCGAGTCGGCGCCCTCTGTGGTCCCGGGGTCGACAGAGCCGAAAGGAGGGCCGTCATGGGGGAGGGAAACCAGAAGCTTGCTGTGCTCGGGCTGGGCACGATGGGCCAGGCGATGGCCGGTTCCGCCCTGCGCAACGGCATTCCGACCGTCGTATGGAATCGCGATCCCGACGTGGCTCGTCGCTGGGCTGAACAGGCTGAACACGGAGCCGAGGTTGCCGAGTCAGTGAGCGGAGCGGTCAAGGGAGCCGACATGGTCATCACCATGGTCACCGACACCAAGGCTGTGACCTCCATCGCCGTTGACCTCGGCATGCTCGAGTCCCTTCCCGCCGGGGCCGTCTGGGCCCAGATGAGCACGATCGGCGTCAAAGGGACTGCGACCATCAACTCGATCGTCGAGCGTCAGCGCCCGGACGTGCTTTTCCTTGACGCGCCCGTGTCGGGAAGCAAGGTCCCCGCCGAACAAGGGAAGCTGACCATTTTTGCCTCCGGGCCCGAGCAGGCACGACCGACAGCCGAACGCGTCTTCGCGGCGATCGGCCAACGCACGATCTGGCTCGGAGATGTCGGGGCGGGCTCCCGAATGAAGCTCATCAACAACACGCTGCTGGCGTTCACTGCAGAGGGCGTGGCCAACTCCCTCGCCTTGGCCCGCCAGCTGGGTCTCGACACGCCCAGCGTCGTCGACGCGTTTGCAGGGAGTCCGCTCATCTCGCAATGGACGGCCGGCAAGCTCCGACGGATCCAAGACTGCAACTATTCGCCCGAGTTCCCTCTGGCTCTGGCCCTCAAGGACGTCCATCTTGCCCTGGAGGAAGCCGGCCCGGAGCATTCGACCGTCCTCGCTTCACTTGCTCACGAGTGGGAGGGGGTCGTGAAGCAGGGCCACGGCAACGAGGATGTGACGGTCGTCACTCGGGCGCTCGAGGACTAGGGCCATCGTCTCGAGGCCATCCCCTGTCTGTCCATCAGTGATGAATCGGACCCGCCGCGAGCCATGGGCCAATACGAGGAACCACGAGCATTCCTAAAACCAACCCGAGCGCCACGCTCGCCGCCACGGACCACTGGCGAAGGCTCGCTCCGTCTACCTGCCGTCTGGTCCGCGGCAACCAGTCTCGGGGCGCTAACCGTGCCGTGTCGAGAACGTGTCCCAGCACATGGAGGGCCATAGCTCCGATCCACACGATGAACGTCGCCTTGTGGAGAAAGAGCATCTGACTGCGTATCGAACTTGGCCCAAGAAGCAGCACGATCCCGGTGGCGAACACGGATACGGTCAAGACGACCACGATCGGGCCGAGAAGTCGCAAGCCAAGGGGTGGCGGTCCCTTCCGACGATATTCGGGGGCACCGAGGTAGTAACGACCAAACCGCCAGAACGTGCTTCCCATCTTCAGCAAGACCGGCGGCACGAGCAACATCCCGATGAACACGTGTGGGGTCAGGAGTGAATGAATACTGAGGATCGTCAATCCTTCGGCAGCGAGAAGGATGAAAATTACGGCTGCGGTCGATCCGGTCAGCCGAGCGTTGCCCTCGGGTCCGTTCCGGCGCCGCTGCCTGTGCCGTGGCACGCCATCGCGGGACTCAGTCATGTTCTGGGAGGAAGAGCTCTCCATTCAGGCGTCCGCCACGTGAAATGGGCGCACGACGATTTGGCACGACCGTGGTGGAGGAGCTGGGAGCAGGCAGCCGCGGTGGCTCACACGCTGATGGTATCGAGCAAGCCTGACGACAAGATGACGAAATCGGAGGGCACGTCGACTCGGAGCCGTGTTCCCGGCGTCGACAATTTCGAGGATTGGTCCTCGTGCTCACGGGACGTCACGGAGGTTGGGATTCTGAGCGACGGCGAGCCTCCAACGGTGCTCGTGTGAGCTGGTCGAGCACCCCGGTCCCCCCTGCGCTCGTGCCGGCGGCTCCCTACAGATACTCCCGTCTGCGCATCCAGGCGAGGACGAACCAGCCCCAGAGGGGCGGTAGGTAGGAGGTGAACATGCGCTGCACGAAGGTGGCGGCCACCGCTTGGGACTCGGGGATCCCCGCCGCCGTGAGGCCCAGGATCATGCCGGCCTCCACCACCCCCATGCCGCCCGGCACCGGTGTGACGCCGCCGAGCATGGAGGCCAGCGTGATGACGATGAAGATCGTGGCCAGCGAGAGGTGCTGATCAAAGGCATGCAGGGCGGTGCCGAGGGCCAGAGCCACCATCAGTTGCGCCGTGAGGGCCCCGGCGAAAAGTTCCACCAGCTTGGCCGGCCGGCTGGCCAGGACCTTGAGGTCACCCCATACCTGGCGGAATTTCGGGCGGGCCTTGTCGGCCGCCAGTCGGCGTAGGCGCGGGATGGCCAGGGCCACGCCGATCAGCACCAGCACGAGCAAGATGATCGCCAGCAGCAACCAGACGGCCTTGCCGTGGTTCCCCGAACTGTCCGTTCCGCTCTGAGAGAAGTCCAGGTTGCCCCACGCCAGCGGCAACGAGATGAGGAAAAGCGCGCCCTTCACGATCCAGCTGGTTGTGCTCACCAGAGCGCCCGAGGTCACCGCTTGCGTGGCGTCGAAACCTTGCTGTTGGAAGAAGCGCACCCGGGTGGCGAACGTGGCCGGCGTCCCTCCAGCCAGAGAGGTGAAGGAGTTGGCGAACTCGAGGTCCACCACCCTCCCGTAGGGGAGGGCCTGGTTCACCGTGCCGATCACGGATACGGCCGTCGACGGGTAGGCCAGTTGGGCCAGTACGGCGGTCGCCGCCACCCAGCCCCAGGCCGCCCCCTTGATGGTGTCGAATGACTGGCCCACCTTGATCAGGACGAGGATGAGCGCCCACCCGCCGATGAGGGTGCCCAGGGTCATCACGATGGTTCCCCAGCTGACTCGCTTGGGCTCGGCCAGCTTGGGCGCTTCGATGTCAAAGACCTGGGCGGTTCGAGTACGCACGTCCTCGAGCAGTTGCTTGCGCCCCTTCAGTGCCGTCGAGACGGCCCGGTCGAGACCGGCTCGCCGTAGATGGGGCAGCGCGGCGGCGACCGCCTCCTTCGACAGCACCCGCCGGGCGGCGGCCGCCGTCCGCTCGGGACCGGCGACCAACCCCACGGCGGCCAGGGCCCCGGCCAGGTCGGTGTCCAGACGCTCCTCGGCCGGGCTCGGCGAGGCCGTCCGGAAGTCGACCACCGCGACGCTGGCCCCCGCCGGATCGACCAGTATCGTTTCGCCGCTCAGCGAACCGTGAGCGATACGGGCCCTGCGCAGGTCGAGCATCGTGGTGAAGAGAGCGTCCAGCACGTCGTCGGTCAGCTCCGCCGCGTCGAGCTCGCCCAGGCGGATGCCCGGTGGGGGCCTGACGGCCAGGGCGGCATCGCGGCTCGGACCGCCGATGCCGGCCACCAGCACGTGCGAGGTGGTCACACCGCCCCGCTCGGCCAGAAGGGTCATGTATGCCTCGTGCTCGACCTGCTGGATCCGGGAGAACGACAGAGTCGGCCCGGAGTCCCGGTAGAAGAGGAATCGGCCCGTCTTGGACAACAACTGGGCATCGGCGGCGTCGCGACCATAGAGCGACACCGCCACCGGTTCGCCGACGTTGTCGATGCCGGTGTATCGGGCCACCCCCCACACTTGGTGCTCGGTCGGCGACATGGTGCTGACCGGCACCCCGAGATCGGCCAGCACGACGGCCAGCTCCTCTCCCGAGGGCAGGCCCAGGGGCGACCCGAAGACCAGGTGGACGAGCGCAGCCGTCCCCCAGCCGAGGGCCACGCTGGCCGCAACGTTCACGGGGAGCCCGTCTCCGGCCACCACCGTGGCCACGGCGGCCAGCCCGATAACCAGCTCGACCAAGCGCTGGGTGGTGCGTGACAAATAGGGCAGCGCGGCCATCGCCACCGCCACCGTCGCGGCAACGATGACCACCGGGAAGTCGAGGTTGTACCCGGCCAGCGAAGCGTCGTTGGGTCGACCGCCGGTCATGCCGAAGACGAGCCAGAGAAGGGCCGATAGCCCGCAGGCGGCGAGCCCGGCCACGACCAGATCGCGGAGAACGGCCCGCCGGTGGGAAAGGAGGGCCACCGACCCCAGGATCACAATCAGTCCGAAGGACCCCAGGACATAGACGCTCGTCACCAGCCAGCTGACGCCGTTCGGCGGCGGACTGAGGAAACGGAGCACCGAGTGTTCGGCCGCCGGATCGAAATGGGTGATGGCGAGTCCGATGACGATCACCACGACGGCAGTGCCGAGTCGGAATCCGTCCGATCCACGCCGGCGTCGGGCCCCGTCGCCTTCGGGAGCGAAGACAATCGAGCGCCAGGGTCGGCGGCGGATGGACTCTCGGGGCGAGGTCCCGCTCTCAAAAGTCCCGGTCTCGGCGCTCATGCCAGGCAGCACTTACGGCAGCCGAGGTCTGTCGGCCGTTCCCATTTCGTACCCGAGTTCACCGTCACGCCCACATGTCGATGGCGAGGGCCTGTGATGGCGGACGTGAATACCGAGTCACCTTCTCGGCACC
>DASZJQ010000246.1:0-3177 GCA_035947875.1 Acidimicrobiales bacterium | reverse complement strand
CGTGCCGATATCGACCCCGATCGTGATGGCACCTCGGGAATTGCTCACGAACCTGACACAGGAGTCATATGTCCGCCATTATGGACCCCGTTCGACAATCGAGAGGGGTTCAACGAACATGAGCACGACACGACCGAAGGCACTGGTGACGGCCGCGGTCAGCGGGCCCGGGCTCGATCTGCTCCATCAGTTGGCCGATCTGGTCCTCGATTCGTGGCTCGACCAACCGTCCCTCCGCATCTACAACGCCAAGCAGTTGGCCGAGCGGGTGGCCGCCGAAGGCGCCAATCTCGTGGTGGTAGAGGGTGACGTCTGCGGGGCCGAGCTCTACGAGCAGCCCATCATCGCCGTGGCCAGCTGCCGGGGCGACCCCACGAACGTCGACGTGCCCGCCGCCACCGCGGCCGGCGTCCCGGTGCTGCGGGCACCCGGTCGCAATGCCGATGCGGTGGCCGAACTGGCCGTCGCCCTCCTCTTCGCCGCCACCCGGGGCATCATTCCCGCCGACCGGGACGTCCGGGACGGGGAGGTCTACCGGGACGGGAAGATCCCGTACCAGCGCTACCGGGCCTGGGAACTGAACGGCAGGACCGTGGGCCTGGTCGGACTGGGCGCGGTCGGGCGGGCCCTGCGCTGGCGCCTGCGCGGCTTGGGCATGGACGTCCTGGCCTATGACCCCTACGCCCCCGATGCCACCTCCTCGCTGGACGAACTCCTCGAGCGCTCCGATGTCGTCTCGGTGCACGCCCCGGTGACCGAGGAGACCAGCGGCATGATCGGCACCGACGCCTTCGCCAAGATGCGCGACGGGGTGGTCTACCTCAACACGGCACGGGCCAAGATCCACGACACCGACGCCCTGGTGGCCGCGCTCGCCTCCGGCAAGGTCGGCGCGGCGGGGCTCGACCACTTCGAGGGCGAGCACCTGGCCACCGACCACCCGTTGACCACCTTCCCCAACGTTGTCCTCACCCCGCACATCGGCGGGGCCACCTACGACACCGAAGCCAACCACACCCGCACCATCGCCGAGGACCTCTGCCGGTTGATGGCCGGGGCGCGCCCGTTGCACATCGTCAACCCCGAGGTGCTCGCGGACTGACGTGAGCGCTCGTCAACCCACCATCATCGCCACCAGCATCGGCTTTCAGGCCGACGGCCCGGACACCCAGAACCTCCGGCTCGGACCCTCCTTTGGCCTGGCAGCCGAGCTGGCTCGGGCCGGCTCCCATCCGCGCGCCTGCATCATCGCCACGGCGGTGGGAGACAGCGACGCCCGCGCCGCCGCCGCGCACAACGCCTTCGGCAAGGCCGGCTGGATCAGCACGCATCTGGCCCTGTTCACCATGCCGACCTTCACCGACATGCGCAGCCACCTGCTGGCCCAGGACGTCATCTGGGTGTCGGGAGGGAGCACGGTCAACCTGCTGGCCCTCTGGCGGGCCCACGGCATGGACGTCATCCTGCGCGAGTGCTGGGAGTCCGGCGTGGTGCTCACGGGGGTGTCGGCCGGCTCGTTGTGCTGGCACGTCGGAGGGACCACGGATTCCTTCGGGCTCCCACTCCATGCGGTCACCGATGCCCTTGGATTCCTGCCCTACAGCAACAGCCCCCACCACGACGCCGAGGCCGAACGCCGTCCCCTCATCCATCGCCTCATCGCCGACGGCACCCTGCCCGATGGCTACGCCACCGAGAACGGGACGGGCCTGGTCTTCCTGGGAACCGAGCTCCACGAGGCCTTCAGCGAGCAGCCGGACAAGACGGCCTACTCCTTGACCCGGCGGGGCGACACGACGATGGAGAAGGCGCTGCCCACCCGCCTGCTCTGATCGGCACGGTCACGCGTGATCGGCATGGTCACGGCGGCCGGTCCGTCAAGCCGGGAAGGTCACGGGTCGGTCAGCCCGTAGAAGCGGCGTGCGTTCCCCCCGGCGATCGCCGCCAGGGCATCGGGCTTGAGCTCCTGCTCGAGGAACCGGCCCGAGGAATGGGGCCAGGCCCCGTCCCAATGGGGATAGTCGCTGGCGAACATCACGTGGTCGGCGCCGATCTGCTCGACCACGGCCGGCAGCATGCGCTCCTCGGGTTCGCAGGTGACCCATATGTTCCCGGCCGCCAGGTACTCATCGGGATGGCGCTGCCAACCGTTGTCGATCCAGTCGCCCCGGGACTCGAAGTGTTCTCCCAGCCGCTCGACGAACCAGGGCAGCCAACCGGCGCCGGCCTCGAGGAAGGCCACCCGAAGGGTCGGGTGCCGGTCGAACACCCCACCACTGACCATGGCCGTCATGGCCGTCATCTGGTCGAAGGGGAAGCTGACGCAGTGCACCTGTATGTAATTGTCAAAGCGGTCGACCCCGATCTTTGGCATGTGCAGTCCGGGCGCCCCGTGGATACCGAGGGGCAGGTCGAGTTCGGCCGCCAGGGCGAAGAACGGATCGAGATCGCGGTGGTCGAGGTTGCGTCGCTCCAGCGCCGGAGGCACGACGGCGCACACCAAACCGAGTCCTTTGGCGCGTCGCAGGACGGCCAGGGCCGCCGCACCGTGTTCGATGGGCACCACGGCGGCGGCGTGCAGCCGACCACCGCTGTCCGCCACCAACTCGGCCGCCCACTCGTTGTACAAGCTGGCCAGGGCGCTGCCCAGGTGCGGATCCCGGATGCTTGGCACGCACATGGCGAAGCTCGGGAATACCACCATTTCGTCCAGCCCGTCAGCCTCGGCGTTGGCCAGGATCCCCGGCGCGGTGCTGGCGTCGAGGCCCGGCTCGGTGCTCACGCCCCGGTCGGCCGGGCAACCGGCCCCGGGGCCCTCGGGGTCGGGATAGGCCCGCCCTTCGATGACCACGCCCGGAATCCCGTCGTTGCGTAGGCTGAGCTGGTCGGGGAAGCGGCCGAGGACGTCGAGCACGAAGGCCGTTCCCTCGACGACGTGGCCGTCGGCGTCGATGACGTGGGGCCGGGTCACCGCGTCCCGTTGATCCAGTCCGAACCGGCGTGCACCGTGTCGGTGTCGGTTCCTGAGCGGAGCAGGGTGCCGGGCCGGGCCTCGGTGAACGATCCCTCGCGCACGATCTCGGTGCCGTTCACCAGCACATGGGCGATGCCCACGGCCTCGGCGTAGAGCCGGCTGGCCCCGCCGGGCAGGTCGTTGCGGGTGCGTACCGGGCCGTG
>DASZJQ010000245.1:0-6873 GCA_035947875.1 Acidimicrobiales bacterium | reverse complement strand
GCACGGGCATCCCACGAGTAGACCACCGCGGTGCCGGCCAGGCGGTCGTGGAGGGCGTACCGACGGCGATTGGTGAGGATGCCGAGGAAGCCGAGTCCGAACAGGAGAAAGCTCAGCGGCAGGGCCAAGGTCCGGATAATCGCCTGCCGAGGTCCGATAGGGCTGCCATCGGTCTTGACCACCCGGATGCCGAGAAGGGCCATTCCGATGGTCTTGCCGGCCGACGACCACTGATAGGCGAAGTAGATGAACGCCCAGATCGCCGCCGAGACCAACGAGGCGATCTGGTGACTGCTCAGGGAGAAGTTCTGCCCGGTGATCAGCTGTACGGAGACTGCCAGGGCGGCGGCGCCGAGGGTGAAGAGACCCCACGAAGCGCCCACATCGGCGGCGAACGCCGCCAGGCGACTCACCGCCCCGGCGTAGTGCCCTTGACGGCCCTCGACCGGTTTGCCGGCCATCACCGAAGCCATTACCGGGGACCCGCAGTGAGCTCGGGCTGGCCTGACGGCGTCGTCGCGACCAGGGTGGCGGGCCCCAGAGGCAGATCCTCGTTCGTGCGCCGCAACACGCGGGCGACGAACCGACCGATGAAGTCGTCGAGCCCGACACCCTGTGCCCTGACCACGTCGAGGACCTCGGAGGCCACACCAGTGGTCGACCGGGCGATGATCGATCCCAGTTCGGTCTTCTCCATCAGGGCGTCGATGTCGACCCGTTCGATGATCTTCTCGACGTCCACCCGTTCGATGAGCTTCTCGACGTCCACCCGGTCGATCAATTTGTCCACGTCCACCCGGCTGACCACCGAGTCCACGTCGACCCGCGCCAGAACGGCGTCGACATCGATCCGTTCGAGAAGGGCATCCATGTCGATGGCATCCATCACGATGTTCACCACGCGCTCCGCCACCGCCTGAGCCAACTGCTCCACGCGACCGCTCCCGGGAACGGGGCTCATGAGGATCCGCCCCGCGACCGTTCGTCCATGGGGACAGTTTCCCATCGGGAGCCTGTGCGGTCTGGGACGGTCGACCCCCGGCCCACCACGGGATCAGGCCGCGACGGTCACGCCGGTGCGCCCGCCTTCAGCGCCTCGAGGGCGCGATCGGCGTGCACGCTCATCCGGATCTCACTCTGGACCACCTCGATAATCCGGAGATCGGGTCCGATCACGAATGTGGTCCGCTTGGTCGGAGAGATCATCGTGAACCGTCGGCGCACGCCGAACTGGGTCGCCACCGCCCCGTCGGGATCGGACAGCAGCGGATAGTCGAAGGAATGCTTGTCGGAGAAGGCCTTCTGCTTCTCCACCTGATCGGCGCTGATACCCACCAGCTGGGCACCCACGGCGTCGAACTCCGCCTTCAGGTCGCGGAAGTGACAGCTCTCGGCGGTGCACCCCGGCGTCATCGCCGCCGGGTAGAAGAAGAGCACGACGGGTCCGTTGGCGGCCAGATCGCTCAGTTTCCTCGGCGTGCCATCCTCGTCGGGGAGCTCGAAGTCCGGTGCCAAGTCGCCTTTTTGCATGGCGCCAGGCTAGTGCGAAGCATCCGACAGCGCCTCGGACCGGACCCCCCAACCGGGACCGGCGACCACCCCGTGCACGGCGGCGGGCCGGTGCGCCCCCCCTCGGCGGGACAGGGTGTCACCGAAGTCCGGGCATCCCCGTAAGATGCGGCGACGGACCTTGCCCAGTGAGACGGACGTAGCCCGGTCATCTCGGGTCGCATCCCCGATGTCCGGCGTCGGCCGCCTGCGACGCCTCCCGCATCGATACCCACCGACCAGACAGGATGGCCGTGCCATGCAGTATTCGATCGAGGCCGACACGCTCAAGAAGACCTTCACCGGCAAGCACGAGGTGCGGGCCCTCGACGGGGTGAGCTTCAACGTGGCCGAGGGCACCGTGTTCGGCCTGCTCGGGCCCAACGGCTCGGGGAAGACGACGGCGGTCCGGATACTGACCACGATCCTCCAACCCGACAGCGGCCGGGCCAGGGTGCTCGGCCACGACGTGGCCAAGCAGTCGAGCCTGGTCCGCAGCCTCATCGGGCTGGCCGGGCAGTACGCGGCCGTCGATGAGAACCTGACCGGCCGGGAGAACCTCCAGATGGTGGGCCGCCTCAACCATCTGCCCCGATCGACAGTGGCCGGCCGGGCCAAGGAGCTTCTGGACCAGTTCGACCTGGCCGACGCGGCCGACCGGATCCTGAAGACCTATTCGGGAGGCATGAGACGACGCCTCGACCTGGCCGCGGCCCTGGTGGCCCGGCCCAGCGTCCTGTTTCTCGACGAGCCCACCACCGGGCTCGACCCTCAGAGCCGCAACGACCTGTGGGAGGTCATCGAGAGCCTGGTCGGCGGGGGCACCACCGTGCTGCTCACCACCCAGTACCTCGAAGAGGCAGACCGCCTGGCTCATTCGCTGGCCGTGCTCGACCACGGCCATGTCATCGCCGAGGGCACGCCGGAGGAGTTGAAGGCCGATCTCGGAGCCACCGTGCTGGAGGTGGGGTTGGACACCATCGACGATGCCCGGCGGGCGGCCGAACTGTTCGGGCCCCTCGGATCCCACACCCCGCTGGTCAGCGGGACGGTGGTCGAGGTGACCGTGGACAACGGCCCGGAGTCGGCCATGGCCGGCCTGCGCCTCCTCGACCAGGCGGGGATCGTCCCCGCCACCTTCACCCTGCGCGAGCCGAGCCTCGACGACGTCTTCCTGGCGTTGACCGGCCGGCGCACCGAGAACGAAGCCGACCAGGATGGCGACCCGGCCCTCAGCGGTGGCGGTAGGGGCCGCCGGCGCGGGTCCCCGGCCATGGAGACGGTCGGAATGGGGGAGCTGTCATGACCACCGCAACCACCGCCATCAGCGCCCCGACCGTCTCGGGAGCGCCTCACTCGGACAACGTCGGCGCCCGGCTCCGCTGGGCCGTGGCCGACAGCTTGACCATCACCAAGCGCAACATCCTGAGCTACACCCGGATCCCCGAGGCGCTGTTCTTCTCGACCGTGCAGCCGATCATGTTCGTCCTGTTGTTCCGGTACGTGTTCGGCGGGTCCATCAACGTCACCGGGACCAGCTACGTGAACTACCTGATGCCGGGCATCTTCGTCCAGACGGTCGCCTTCGGCTCGGTGCAGACCAGCGTCGGGCTGGCCGAGGACCTCCAGAAGGGCCTCATCGAGCGGTTCCGCGCCCTGCCCATGGCCAGGTCCGCCGTCCTCGCCGGGCGCACCACCGCAGACCTGTGCCGCAACGTCCTCACGGTGGTCATCGTGACCGTGGTCGGCTTCCTGGTCGGGTTCCGCCCCACGACCGGCGTGCTCCCCTACGTGGCCGGCATCCTGCTCATCCTGCTCTTCGCCTACGCCCTGTCGTGGGGGTTCGCGGTCATCGGGCTTTCCGCTCCCAACAGCGAGGTCGCCCAGGTCATCGCCTTCCCGCTGCTCTTCCCCCTGACCTTTGCCTCCTCCGCCTTCGTGCCGGTGGCCAACATGCCCAGCTGGCTTCAGGGGTTCGCCACCTACCAACCGGTGAGCGTGACCATCACCGCCTGCCGCGCCCTCATGCTGGGCGGGGAAACCGCCACGTGGGTCATCCAGTCCCTGCTGTGGTCGTTCGGCCTCCTGATCGTGCTGGTGCCGCTGGCCGTCCACCGCTACCGCACCCGAATCTGAGGCACCACCCACCCCCGGGGCGCCGAGGCGCGCCCGGCTCGCCATGACGGGTCCGGAGCAGCAGAATGGACCCATGGCAAACTCCCCCACTGCTCCGGCCGGCCTTGACTCCTTCGGTGCGCGCGGCAGCCTGGCCGTCGGCGATGCCACCTACGAGATCCACCGGATCAGCGCCCTGGCCGACCGCTACGACGTGGCCCGGCTCCCCTATTCGATCAAGGTGGTGCTCGAGAACCTGCTGCGCCACGAGGACGGGGTGTCCGTCCAGACCGCCGACGTCGAGGCCGTGGCCGGTTGGGGCAACCACCCCGAGCGTCACGGACTGGGAGGACACGACGCGTCGGAGATCGCCCTCACGCCCGAGCGGGTCCTGATGCAGGACTTCACCGGCGTGCCCGGAGTGGTCGACCTGGCAGCCATGCGGGACGCGCTCGGGGCCCTGGGCGGGGATCCGAGCAAGGTCAACCCGCTGGTGCCGGTCGAACTGGTGATCGACCATTCGGTGATCGCCGAATCCTCGGGTCGGCCCGACGCCTACGACCAGAACGTCGACATCGAGTACCAGCGCAACATCGAGCGCTACCAACTCCTGCGCTGGGCCCAGCAGGCCTTCGACGGATTCCGGGTCGTCCCCCCCGGAACCGGCATCTGCCACCAGGTCAACCTCGAGTACCTGTCGCGGGTGGTCTTCGCCACCGACGACGGCAGGGCGTACTGCGACACCCTGGTCGGCACGGACTCCCACACGACCATGGTCAACGGGCTCGGGGTCCTCGGCTGGGGGGTCGGGGGGATCGAGGCCGAGGCCGCCATGCTGGGCCAGCCGCTGTCCATGCTGTTGCCCCCGGTCGTGGGCTTCCGGCTCACCGGCGAGCAGCCGGCGGGGACCACCGCCACCGACCTGGTGCTCACCATCACCCACCTCCTGCGCCAGCACGGGGTGGTGGGGAAGTTCGTCGAGTTCTACGGCCCCGGCGTCGCCGCCGTGCCCCTGGCCAACCGGGCCACCATCGGAAACATGTCGCCCGAGTACGGTGCCACCTGCGCCATCTTCCCCATCGACGAGATCACCCTCGACTACCTGCGCTTCACCGGGCGCGACGACCGCCACGTGGACCTGGTGGAGGCGTACGCCCGGGAGCAGGGCATGTTCCATGAGGCCGGGGGCGTCGAGCCGGTCTACTCGGAGACCATCGAGCTCGATCTCTCCACCGTCGTCCCGAGCATCGCCGGGCCGTCACGACCCCAGGACCTGGTGACGCTGGCCGGTGCGGGGGCGGCCTACCGCACCGCCCTCGGACGCGAGCCGCGAGTCGGCACCGCCTCGCTGCCCAACGGAACCACGGCGTCCGTCGGCGATGGGGCGGTGGTCATCGCCGCCATCACCAGCTGCACCAACACCTCCAACCCGCAGGTGATGGTGGCGGCGGGGCTCATCGCCCAACGCGCCGTGGCCCGGGGCCTGCGGCCCAAGCCGTGGGTGAAGACCTCGCTGGCACCCGGCTCCCGGGTCGTCATGGACTACCTCGACCGCGCCGGTCTCACCGGGCCGCTGGCGGAGATCGGCTTCGATCTGGTCGGATTCGGGTGCACCACCTGCATCGGGAACTCGGGTCCGCTGCTGGCGGGGATCTCCGAGGCGGTGCACGAGCACGACCTCTCGGTGGCCGCGGTGCTGTCGGGGAACCGGAACTTCGAAGGACGGATCCATCCGGAGGTCAGGATGAACTACCTGGCGTCGCCACCCCTGGTGGTGGCCTACGCCCTGGCCGGCACGATGGACATCGACCTCACGACCGACCCTGTGGGGAATGGAGCCGACGGCGAGCCGGTGTACCTGGCCGACCTGTGGCCGACCGCGGAGGAGATCACCGAGGCCATCCGGTCCTCGCTCACCTCCGACATGTTCCGTCAACGCTATGGGGCCGTCTTCGACGGCGACCAGCGCTGGCAGGCGGTCGAAACGGCTACCGGTGACACCTTCAACTGGGACCGGGGCTCGACCTACGTCCTGCGGCCTCCGTTCCTCGAGGACCTCTCCATGACACCGGCTCCGGTGTCCGAGGTGGTCGGGGCCCGCGTCCTGGCCCAACTGGGCGACAGCGTGACCACCGATCACATCTCACCGGCGGGCAGCATCAGCCCGACCACACCGGCCGGGCACTACCTGGCCGAGCACGGTGTGGAACGGACCGACTTCAACTCCTACGGGACGCGCCGGGGCAACCACGAGGTGATGGTGCGGGGCACGTTCGCCAACGTGAGGCTGCGGAACCAATTGGCGCCCGGCACCGAGGGCGGGTTCACCCTCCATCTTCCTGACGGCGAGGAGACGACGATCTACGCCGCCGCCCAGCGCTACGCCAGCGAGGGCGTTCCCCTGGTGGTCCTGGCGGGCAAGGAGTACGGGTCGGGGTCCTCACGCGACTGGGCCGCCAAGGGCACGGCTCTGCTCGGCATCCGTGCGGTCATCGCCGAGAGCTACGAGCGCATCCACCGCTCCAACCTCATCGGGATGGGGGTGCTTCCGCTCCAGTACGCCGACGGTCAGCACGCCTCGTCGCTGGGGCTCACCGGGCATGAGGTCATCTCCGTCACCGGGCTGGAGTCCCTCAACGAGGGCATCACACCCAAGACGGTGGCCGTGCGGGCTGTGGACGGCGAGCGGGTGGTGGAGTTCGAGGTCCGCCTGCGGATCGACACCCCGATGGAGGCCGAGTACTACCGGCACGGGGGAATCTTGGCCTACATGCTGCGCCAGATGGCCGGCTGAGCGCCGGAGTCGACCGGGCCGCACCGAGCTGGCGTACCCTCAGGTGGCCGTGCCCATCAGGTGGTATTGACCACATGGAATGCCTCGGCCAGCTTCCCCTCGGGCAGGCCCGCGGCCAGGGCGGTGCCCGACATCCAGGTTCGGAGCAGCTCCTCCAGATGGTCGCCGTCGCCGACCTGGCTCCGGTGGGACCTGAGCGCGGCCAGCTTGCGATCGAAGCAGTCGGTGACGTCGACGGCCCGGTCGGCGCGGTCGGTGGCCATCACCCAGAGCTCGGGGACCGTGTGGGGCTCGAGGCCTTCGTCGAGCAGATCGGGGAAGGCAAACGGGTTCCGTGCGTCCGGATAGACGGCACAGACGGCGGCCTCGCCCGCGGCCAGATGGTCGGGATGGCTGGCGTAGATGCGCGACCAGTT
>DASZJQ010000244.1:0-3783 GCA_035947875.1 Acidimicrobiales bacterium | reverse complement strand
CCGGTGGTGGCCTTGGCGCCGTCGACGATGGCCCGCAGCACCGGGTCGACGTCGTCCCACCTCGGATGATCGAAGAAAGGGCGCATGGTCCGGAGTTGGCAGACCCCGACCAGGGTGAGCCAGTCGCCCACCGGGTCCTCGTCGAAGACGGTGTCGATCGTCGTGATCTGGGCGCCCAGCGACTCGAGGACGCCCACCGCCCGCTCGCAGGCGGCCAGCACCTCGGCGTCGACCTCGGCATACCCAAGGGTCGGGGCCCAGGCCACCCGGACCGGCACGTGGGGATCCTCCAGCGCGGCCAACCACGACGCCTCGGCGCGGGGCAGGGCGCGCAGGTCGCTCGGGTCGGGGCCGACGGCGACATCGAGGGCGGTCGTGACGTCGGTGATGCGCCGGGCCATGGGGCCGCTGGTGGAGAGGTCGATCCAGCCGGGGGGCGCCGCGCCGCCGCCGGGCACCCGGCCCAGCGAAGGTTTCATGCCCGAGAGCCCGCAGCAGGCCGACGGGATACGGATGGACCCGCCGCCGTCCGAGCCGGTGGCCAGGGGCACCATGCCGGCCGCCAGCGCGGCCGCCGCTCCACCCGAGGACCCGCCCGGCCCGTGCTCGAGGCTGAAGGGGTTGGTCGTCGGCCCAAAGACCGCATTGGTCGTGTTGGCCGACCAGGCGAACTCCGGCGTGTTGGTTTTGCCCACCACCACGCATCCGGCCGCCCGCATGCGGGCCACGAAGGGGATGTCGTGCGTCGCCGGCGGCGCGTCGGCCAGCAGCGGCGAGCCGAACGTGGTGCGGTAACCGATGGCGTCCTGGTTGTCCTTGACGGCCAGCGGGATGCCGGCCAGGGGACCGGGATCACCGCCCGTGGCGATGACCTGGTCGACCGCGGCGGCCTCCGCCAGTGCCCGCTCCCCGTCCACGGCGACGAAGGCGTGGTACGTGGGGTCGAGGGCCTCGATCCGATCGAGCGCAGCCTGGGCCAGCTCCCGGGCGCTGACCGTGCGGCTGCGGACCTGACGGGCCAGATCGGCCACGGTGGTGGAGCGGAAGTCCATCAGGTGGGCGTGCCGGCGGCCGAGGCGGCCGCGGCGGCTGTGGCGGCCGAGGGGGAGAGGCCGGCCACCACGTCGGCCAGGTCGACGCCGAAGGGGATGACGGCCAGGGCAGGCACGGAGATGCCGTTGTCCATATAGCGCTGGATGTGCGCCCGGCACTCACTCGTCGACCCGTGGACGATGAGATCGTCCACCACCTCGTCGGGGATGGCGGCCAACGCGGCCTTGCGGTCACCGGCGGCCCAGGCGTCCCACATCGGCTGGAGGGCAGGCCCCCGGCCCAGCCAGCGGTGGAATTCGGCGTAGGCCTCGACGTTGAGATAGGCGGTGATCATGCGGCGCCCGATGGTCCGGGCCACGTTCGGGTCTTCGTGGGGGATCACGAAGATGCGGGCCACGATCTCCTTGCCCGCCCCGCCACCCTGCTCGACCTCGGCCACCGCCTTGCGCACGTCGTCGGCGCTCAGCCAGTTGAGAATGGCGCCATCGGCTTCCTTGCCGGCCAGATGCAGCATGCCGGGCCGCAGGGCGGCCAGATAGAGATCGGGGAGTTGCTCGGGCACCCGGGCCAGCCGGAATCCCTTGACGTGGAAGGTCTCGTAGGTTTCGGTGATCTTCTCGCCGGTCAGGGCCCGGCGGAGGAAGCGCAGGGTGTCGCGGACCCGGCGGTACTGGTTCTCGAAGGCCAGCCCGTTCCAGTTGGCCACGATGACCTCGGAGGAGGCGCCGAGTCCGAAGGCGAACTGCCCCGGGGCGGCGTCGGCGATGGAGGCCACGCTCTGCGCCATGAGGGCGGGGCCCCGGGTGTAGGCGGGAGTGATGGCGACGCCGAGTTTCAGCTCGGGCTCCCAGGCGGCGGCCAGGGCAAGAGGCGTGAAGCCGTCGGACCCGTCGACCTCGGCCGACCAGACATCGGTGTAACCGAGCCGGCGCAGGGTGGCGAACCACTCGCGGTGGGCGTGCAGGGGCACGCCGTCGAACGGGATGGTGATGCCGTAGCGGGTAGCGGTACTCACGCGTCGATCCTCGATCCTGCAGTGTCGGCTGGTGCTTGTGCTGGTGCTGGTTCAGCGGATGATTCAGCGGTGCCTTCATCGGCGGATGCCGGTGCGGATGCCGGTGCGGATCGGCCGTCCGTCGCCGGCGGAGCGGTGCCTTCGGCGGCGACGGCGGCGGGGTGATCGGCCTGGGAGTCGGCCTCGTCGGCACCCAGGGCCAGTTCCGTCTGTTGCTCGGCCTCGTCATCGGAGGACGGCACCTGCATGCCCAGCCGGGCCATGCCGGCCTCGATGCGGCGGATCACCGTCTCGATGACCTCGACCCGCCCGTAGCGCTTGTGCTCCGAAGAGATGACATCCCACGGCGCCAGCGGGCCGTCGGTCAAGCGCAGCATGTCGTTGACCGCCTCGGTGTACTGCGGTCGCTTCTCGCGATTACGCCAGTCCTCCTCGGTCAGCTTCCACGACTTGAGGGGATCGTCTCGGCGACGTTCGAAGCGGCGCAGTTGCTCCTGGTGCGAGAGGTGCATCCAGAGCTTGATCACGATCATGCCCTCTTCGGCCAGGGAGTGCTCGAAGTCGTTGATCTCGTCGTAGGCCCGACGCCACTGCACCTCGGTCGCCAGCCGCTCCACCCGCTCGACCAGCACCCGCCCGTACCAGCTGCGGTCGAAGATCGTCATGCCGCCCCAGCCGGGCAACGGCGGCCAGAAGCGCCAGAGGAAATGATGGCGCAGCTCGTCGTGCGTGGGGGCGGCGAAGGGGGCGATGCGGACGTGACGTGGATCGAGGGGCGCGACGAGGCGCTTGATGGCGCCACCCTTGCCGGCGGCGTCCCATCCCTCGAAGACGATGCAGACCGGCGGACCCAACTCCCCGCCGCTCAGCTGGCCGCCGATGATCAGACGCAGATGCAACAACCGGAGTTGGGCCGCGTGCAGGCGCTTTTCCTCCTCCTCTTTCGAGAGGCGAGCGGTGAGGTCTACATCCTCCAACCGGGCGACGTGTTTGGTCACGGCGCCTATTGAAGCCGATCTGCCATCAGCCCGCTGGCGACCCCGGCGCTCGACCTGGTGGACCCGTCCGCCGCAGGCTCGGTCTCCGCTTCTCGCACCTGGTCCACGACGTGGCGCACCAGGTCGCCCTCGCCGGCGATGACGAGCAGCTCGTGGTTGGAGAGATGTGACACCTGACCCACCTTGTCGCCGGCCGGATTGTGAATGCCGATCTGCGCTCCCACATAGCGAGCCGAGTCGAAGCTCAACGTGACGACCTCCCGCTCACCTGCCCAACCAGTTCCGGCAGCTCCGCCGCGCCCGCCGCCAGCGCCGCCACCGCCGCCCTCTCGACACACGGCCTCAAGCTCCTCCGCGTTGAGCCAGGCCTCGTCGTTGTACGACAGGACCAGCAGCCGGCAATCGAGGTCGCGCACGACCCGGCGCAAGGCATCGGGCATGGTGCGCTTGGAGTTGAAGGCGCTCCGGGTCGAAGGATCACGCGAGTCGATTCGCTTGCGGGCCACGCCGTAGGCCTCGGGCGCATCCCAGGCCACCAGCGTCTCCCACACGTGGTAGTTGGTGAAGTACCGGTGTTGGTTGTACGGCGGATCCACGTACGCCAGGTCGAAGGGGCCGAGCGTCGGTGTCAGCTCGAGCGCATCACCCAGCACCGCCCGGCCGCCTCCGGGCAACAGCTCGGGCACCCGCAACGTGAGCGGCCGGGCCGAGCGGGGT
>DASZJQ010000243.1:0-3431 GCA_035947875.1 Acidimicrobiales bacterium | reverse complement strand
CCCGCCTGGACGGCCCGGGACCGGGCGATCGTCGACACGGACATCGTGCTGTGGCACTCCTTCGGAGTCACGCACCTGCCCCGGCCCGAGGATTGGCCCGTGATGCCGGTGGAGTACACAGGGTTCTCGCTGATCCCCGTCGGCTTCTTCGACCGCAATCCCGCGCTCGACGTGCCGCCCTCGTCGCCGGGAGGGGGGCACTGTCATGCCGAGTGAATTCCGGACTCAGGTCGAAGCTGATGCTGCGGCTGTGTCGTCGTCGCCCGCGTCGGAGTCGGTGCACTCGCCGGCCGAGTACCACCCGCCGGTGGAGGAGTACCTCGAGACGATGCTCTCGCTGGCCGAGGAGGGGGTGCCGGTCATTCAGGCCCGCATCGCCGAGCGGTTGGGACGCTCGGCTCCGTCCGTCTCCGAGATGCTCGAGCGACTCACGGACGACGGGTACGTGACCCGGCAGGGACGGCGCCTCGACCTGACCGTGCGGGGGCGGGACCTGGCCGAGAAGGTGGTGCGCAAGCATCGACTGGCCGAGCGGCTGCTGGTCGACGTCATCGGGCTGGAATGGCACAAGGTGCACCGGGAGGCCGGTCGGTGGGAACACGTGATATCCGACGACGTCGAGGCCCGTCTGGTCGAGTTACTGGGTGACCCCGCCACCTGTCCGCACGGGAACCCGATCCCGGGTTCGCATTCGACGGCCCCAGCGACACCGACGCGTCCACTGGGGCAGGTGGACGCAGGGGAGCGCGTGCGCCTGCTGCGCATCAGCGAAGAGGTCGAGCTCAACATGGGCTCCCTGGCCCTGCTCGACCACGGGGGGTTCATCCCCGGGGCCTGGGCTGTGGTCGACGGCCGCGACGGCGAGGGGACGGTCGAGGTCCGGGTGGAGGGCGAGCCGGGCTCGCTGCACCTGCCGGCCGCCCTGTCCGACCGCCTCTTCGTCAGCGCGGCGTGACCGATTGACAGGGTCGACCGAGGCGCAGCGCGGCGGCGTGGCTCGGTGAAAACCGGTGGCCGGATGAACCGGTGACGGTGCGGCTGCAAGCCGACGCGGTCTTCACCGTCGACGCCGACGACACGGTGTGGCAGCCGGGAGCGGTGGAGCTCGATGCCGGCCTGATCACCTGGGTCGGGGACCCGACGGCGACACCGGCCGCGCCCGCCACCACGGTGCGGGACATGGGCGGGCTCCTCATGCCCGGTCTGGTCAACTGCCATGGTCACTCGCCGATGACCCTGTTGCGCAGCGCCGGGGACGGCCTGCCGCTCGAGCGATGGCTCAACGAGGCGGTGTGGCCCCGTGAAGCCCGTCTCACCGACGACGACGTCTACTGGGGGATGATGCTCGGGGCGGACGAACTGCTGGGCAATGGTGTGACCACCACCTGCGAGCAGTACCGGCACCCCGGCATCGTGGCGGAGGCCGCCGTGGACTCGGGGATCCGCTGCCTGCTGACGCCGGGGATCTTCGACGTGCCGGGTCACGGTCCCGAAGGCGAGTGGCAGTTCCAACTGGCCGAGGCCTGCCGCCTGTTCGACGAGATGGACGGCCGGGCGGGCCGGCTGCATCTGGGTTTCGGTCCCCATGCCGCCTACAGCCTGCCGCCCGAGGGTCTCCGTGCGGTGGCCGGGGCGGCGCAACAGCGCGACGCCGTGATCCAGATCCATCTGGCCGAGACCGAGGCCGAAGGGCGGGTGGTCGAGGAGCGCCACGGCGTCGGGGCGCCGGCCCACCTGGCCCGGCTGGGCGTGCTCGACGGGCGAGTCCTGGCGGCGCATTGTGTCTGGCTCGACGAGGAGGAGATGGACGTCATGGCCGCCCACGACGTGGCGGTCGCGCACTGTCCAGGGTCCAACGGCAAGTTGGGCGCCGGCGTGGCCAAGCTGACCCGCATGCTTGCCCATGGGCTCCGCGTGGGGTTGGGAACCGACGGCCCGGCCTCCAACGACGACCTCCACCTGTGGGACGAGATGCGCCTGGCCGCCATCCTGGCGCGGGCCTCGGCCACCGATCCCGGTGCGTTGGGCTCGGCCGACGCCCTCCGCCTGGCCACCCGGGGCGGCGCCGAAGCGTTGGCTCTGCCGGTCGGGTCACTCGAGGTGGGCCGCGCCGCCGACATCATCCGGCTGAACACCGACGACGCCCGCTTCACCCCGGCGGTCAACCAGGCAGAGCTGCTGGGTCACCTGGTCTGGGCCGGTGCCGGGCACCTGGTGACCGACGTTTGGGTGGGGGGCGCGGCCGTGGTGACCGAGGGCGCCAGCACGCAGATCGACCGCCAGCGGGCGCGGTTCGAGGTGGGGCGGAGGGCCCGGCGACTGGCCCTCATCTAGCGGCCCGGTCCTCCCCGAGGCGCGGTGGCTCGTAGGCTGACACGCCCATGTCCGGATTCGTCGACCAGGCTCAACTGCACGCGCGCGCCGGTGATGGGGGCGCGGGCGCGGTGTCGTGGCGGCGCGAGGCGCATGTGGACCGGGGCGGTCCCGACGGCGGTGACGGCGGGCACGGAGGCGACGTGTGGCTGGTCGCCTCGGTCAACCAGTCATCCCTGTTGGGGTTCCGCGACCATCCCCACCGGCGCGCCACCGACGGCGTGCACGGGCAGGGCCAGAAGAAGCACGGGGCGCGAGGCAAGGACATCACGGTCCCCGTTCCGGTGGGCACGGTGGTGCGGGACAGCCGGGGGGCGGTGCAGTGCGACCTGGTCAACGACGGCGATCGGTTTCTCATCGCCGAGGGTGGACAGGGTGGCCGGGGCAATGCCCGCTTCCTCTCCAACCGGCGCCGGGCCCCCGCTTTTGCCGAACAGGGGGAGAAGGGCCAGGAGCGCTGGCTCGACATGGAGCTCAAGCTCATGGCCGACGTGGCGTTGGTCGGGTTCCCCAACGCCGGCAAGTCCACCCTGATCGCCACCGTCTCGGCGGCCAAGCCGAAGATCGCCGATTATCCGTTCACGACGCTGGAGCCGCATCTTGGCGTGGTGCGGGTGGGGGGAGTGCGGGACGGCACCGAGTTCGTGATGGCCGACATACCCGGACTGGTCGAGGGCGCGGCCGAAGGCAAGGGGCTGGGCCAGCGCTTCCTGCGCCACATCGAGCGGGCGCGGGTGCTGGTGGTGCTGTTGGACCTGGACCCGATGGCGGCGCAGGACCCCGACGAGCAATTGCGCATCCTGCTGGGCGAGCTCGGCGGCTACCAGCCCGAGCTGTTGGAACGTCCCCGCGTGGTGGTCGGGAGCAAGGATGACCTGCGCGCCCCCGGCGCGGCACGCGGTGTCGACGGGGAGCGGGGCCCGTGCCAGATGCTGCTGTCGTCCGCGACCGGTGCCGGTGTGCAGTCCCTGGTGCAGCGTCTGGCTGCCATGGTGCAGGACGTACGCGCGGCGACGGTGGTCGAGGCCACCGGCGCCATCGTCATCCACCGCCCGGTG
>DASZJQ010000242.1:0-5115 GCA_035947875.1 Acidimicrobiales bacterium | reverse complement strand
CTGTTGGCGAAGGCACGGGACCGTGGCGTGGCGATCCCATTGTTCTGGTGGGTGTTCACGGTCGGAAGCATCTTGGGCATGATGAGTTCCTACGAGCCGGTCAGCGTGTTGCGTTACTCCCTGGCCGTCACCCCGCTCTTTGCGGCCTACGCCTGGCGGATGCGACCCTCATGGGAGGGGCCCGTGATCGGGGTGTTGGCCTTCTCGCAAGGGGTGCTCGCCGTGGTGATCTTTGTAGGGACCCTCTACCCCCACTCCGCTCAACTCTGGCCCTGAGCCCGAATTCACGGACACCAACCTTCAGCTCAGAAGCCGGGGCCGGGCTCGAGCCGCCCAAGCGCGCACGATTCGGGCCGAGGCACGAGGTCAGCGGACGGTGAGAACCGCGAGCCGCTCGACTCGTCCGCGGTGGCCCATTACATCGAGCCCATGTCGGCGGGCTCGGGGTTCCCACCCATCATCTTGAGCATCATGGCCCCGCCGGTGCGGAAGAAGCGCCAGATCAAAATGGCAGCGGCGGTGATGAAGACGATATTGAGGTAGGTCGTGTAGTTCCAGCTGATCGTCGGATTGAGCACCGTCGCGTTGCGGGTGGTCGGTATCAACCCCGCGGCTGCAAAGATCAGCTCGACCGCGTAGCCGGCGGTGACCATGGTCACGTAGAAGGTGGCCAGGATGAACAGCATCATCTTTGTCCCGTAGTACTTCCGGTAGATGACCAGAATGGGCACGATGATCAGGTCGGCAAAGATGAAGCTGATCACTCCGCCAAAGCTGATCCCGCCATTCCACAGAACGGCGGCCAGCGGGACATTCCCGATCGAGCAGACAAAGGAAATGATCGAGATCACCGGTCCGAGGAGGGGCCCCCA
Source organism: Acidimicrobiales bacterium (assembly GCA_035947875.1). Lineage (GTDB taxonomy): Bacteria > Actinomycetota > Acidimicrobiia > Acidimicrobiales > RAAP-2 > Bog-473. Next base: position 4,243 of record DASZJQ010000242.1, on the reverse strand, counting down.
GACCTTGGCCAGCAGCGGGTGCCCGGTGAAGAAGAGATGTTGCCAGAAACTGTCAGGCACCCAGGCGCCCAATGCGCCCGCGATGAGCAGCCCGAGCACGATGTCGCGCAGGACCGCCGCCCACTCCATCACGAAGACGTGGGCCACCGCGGTGAACCCCTCGGCCGAGGACAGACGGGACCACAGGCTTCCCTCCGCCTTGACGCTCATATCCATGGCCGCGTGGCCCTCCATCGAGCCGGCCAGCCCCCGATCGGCTTGGTGCTTGGCGGCGTCGACCAGGCGTTGGCGGAGGAACAGACGGAAGAGCACGGCGATGAGGACGATCATGATCGGCCCTCCGACGAACTCAGCGGCCGTGAACTGCCAGCCCAGCAAGAGGGCCATGATGATCCCCAGCTCGATCACCAGGTTGGTCGAGGCGATCTCGAACACCATGACGGCAGTGAAGTCCCCCCCTTTGCGGAAGAGACCCCGAGCGAGCGCCACCGCGGCGTAGGAACACGAGGAACTGGCGATCCCGAAGCCGGTGGCCACCGCCAAGGTCTTGGGCGAGTCGTCGCCGAGGAGCCGCTCGACGGTGCTCTTGCGGACCAGGGCCTGGACGATCGCCGAGAGGCCGAAGCCCAAGATCAGCGACCAGAGGATCTGCCACGTCATTCCACCGGCCACGGCGAGCGCATGCCCGATGGCGTGGATAACCCTCACCGGCGGCAGCTCGGATGGGCCGGCCATGAGGAGTCTGAGCGGGTCGCCCCGCTCGGGCAGGTCCTCCCAGCCGACTGACGTTCACTTGGCGAGCAGGTCTCCATGGGCCCTCGTCTCGTTGCGGATCACTGGTGGGCGAAACACCGGATCGATGACTGTGGCTGAATCGAAGTGTACCCTATGGGGGTATAACGGATCCTGGAGGAAACCATGTACGGATACATCGAGCACAAAGATCTGGTCGCGAAGCGGTTGCGGCGGATCGAGGGCCAGGTTCGGGGCCTGCAGCAGATGATCGAGGACGACCGCTATTGCATCGACATCCTCACCCAGATCTCAGCCGCGACCAAGGCCCTGCAAGCGGTGGCCGTCGAGCTCATGGGCGATCACCTCAACTCCTGTGTGAGCGAGGCGGTCAAAGCCGGTGGGCCCGGGGCCAAGGAGAAGATCACCGAGGCGACCGATGCCATTGCCCGTCTCGTGCGGTCCTGAAAGTGCCCGGATTGGACGAGGGCGCCGCTTTCGGTGGAGAGCCAAGGCGCCAGTGCCGGATGCCCGGTCCGCCGAAACATGGCTGGCGTGTCTGGGATCACCCTCGTAGCCTCGTTGGCCCCATGACGAGATTCCATCGACATTCAACGCCCCGTGGGAGTCGACGATTCGGGATACGACTGGGATGATCGACCGCGCCCCGGCCACCCGATCTCCGCTGGTGATGGCCGACCCGTCCGACCAGCGGTTTCCGGCGTTCTCGCCGGAGGTCCTCGAAGAGCTCGCCGAGTTCGGGGAGCCCTTGGAGCTGGCAGCCGGAGATGCCCTCTACCGCGCCGGCGAGGCGCGGTGGGATTTCTACGTGGTTCTCGAAGGCGAGGTCGAGGTCGTTCGGGACGATGAGTCCCAACAGGTGGTGGTCGTCTACGGGCCGAGACAGTTCGTCGGGGAGCTGGGGCTTCTTACGGGGCAGCGGACCTACTTGATGGCGCGGGCCACCCAGAACGGGTCGGTTCTGGTCATTCCCCACGACGAGTTCCGCCGACTCATGGCGACGAAACCGAGCATTTCGGACATCATTTTTAGTGCCCTGATCGGCCGGAGGGAGACCCTGAGAACCACCGTGGGTGGCGAGGCGGTGCAGATCCTGGGTTCGCGTTTCTCACCCGAGGCCTTGGCCCTGCGCACGTTCGCTGCCCGCAACCGATTGGCCTACGCCTGGATCGACCTCGAGGAGGAAGACGATGTCGAGGTGCTGTTGGCGAGCAAGGGCCTCCGCCCCAGCGACACCCCGGTTGTCGTCACTCCGACCGGGGTCCTTCGCCATCCGACGCCGGGCCAGTTTGCCGAGCAGATGGGACTTACGTACCACCCCATCCCGGGCCGAACCTTTGATCTGGTTGTGGTCGGGGTGGGGCCAGCTGGCCTCGCCGCCTCGGTGTACGGGGCCTCCGAGGGTCTTGACACCGTCGCGCTTGACACCGTTGGTCCGGGCGGCCAGGCCGGCTCCAGCTCACGTATCGAGAACTATGCGGGATTCCCCAACGGCATCTCGGGCGGTGACCTTGCGGCCAGAACGGCGGTCCAGGCCCAGCGACTGGGAGCATGGCTGGTCAGCCCGTGTGAGGTTTCGGGCCTGCGTGTCGAGAATGGATTCCACATCGTGTCGCTTGTCGACCAGAGTGAGGTACCCACTCGGTCGGTCATCGTCGCCACGGGCGCCCAGTATCAACGGTTGGCAATTTCCAATCTTGACCAGTTCGAAGGCAATGGGGTCTACTACGCCGCGACGGATATCGAGACTCGATCGTGCAGCGGGTCAGATGTTTTGGTCGTCGGTGGTGGAAACTCGGCCGGGCAGGCCGCCATCTACCTGAGCCAGGCAAGCTGCAGGGTTTCGATCGTGATTCGCCGTTCGGACCTTTCGAGCAGCATGTCGAAATACCTCATTGACCGCATCGCCGTCGATCCGCACATCGAAGTCGTGACCGACACCCAGGTCCGGGCCCTCGACGGCGATACCCACCTCGAGAGCGTAATCCTCGAGCACACGCCGTCCGGATATCGCCACGCCAAAGAATGCGCCGCCCTCTTTTGCTTTATTGGCGCGGTGCCCGCGACGTCGTGGCTCGACGGCACTGTCGCGCTGGACGAGAAGGGGTTCATCCTCACCGATCGATTGCTCCCTACTGGTGCTCTTGTCGATCCCCTCTTCTCAGGTAGAGAGCCTTTGCCGTTCGAGACCTCGGCGCCCGGGGTCTTTGCTGTCGGCGATGTGCGGCTGGGATCCATGAAGCGGGTTGCCGCCGCGGTCGGAGAGGGGTCGAGCGCGGTGCGTGCCGTCCACGAGTATCTGGCCACGTCCACCTGACCCAGACCATCTCACGACCCCCACACATCGGCGCCTCGCCCTTCGCCGTGTCGGTCGATGAACTGTCGGTCGATGAACTGTCGACGTCCTCTTCGAACCCGGAACCTGACGCACCACCTGTCCCGACGGCGGAGGCGCTCATTTGCAACTAGGATTGGGCCGCCGGAGGCCGCCCGGTGCTGCTGGGCCTGCACGGCGTATTGAGGGAGGCACGATGCCGAAGCTCAGGCTCTCGCTGACCATTCCGGGCGCCGTGTCGCTCGGGGCCTATGAGGGCGGCGCCCTGGCCGCACTGATCCTCGCGGCTCGGACGCTGGGGGAAGAGAACGTCCTTATCGACACCATCGCATCGGCTTCGGCCGGCTCCATCACCGCGCTGTTGACGGCCAGAGCACTCCTCCGCGGGTGCAGCCCGACCGATCTCCTCGGCGCCGCCTGGGTCGAGAGCGCGTCACTCGCCAAGATGAAGACGAGGTCGACCCAGTCGCCGCTCTCGTCGAAGGCCCTGCAAGCGATGGCCTCTGACCTGCTCGCTCCCAATGGGATCAAGGACGGGCCACCCGAGGTGCCCCGCCAGGGTCACTCCATCACCATTTCCATGGCACTGGCCAGCCTGGCCGGCCTGACCTACAGCCTGGCCAGCCTGAGCGGCAAGACAGCCGTGGCCGCCTCCACATACCTGGACTTCTACAACGTCACGTTGACCAAAGACGACGACGCCAACGTGTATGTCCGCTATGCCAGCGGGGCCATCGCGTCGGGTTCGAATGCGATGGGTTTCCCTCCTCTGCGCCTCAACCGGAAGTCCCACGAGCAGGAGTACATCGATGCCGGCCTGGAAGGCTTCCCGGCCGACGGCGAGTTCTGGTACACCGACGGGGGGACGGTCGACAACGAACCGCTCGGCCGGTCAATCGACCTGGCCGGCGCCGTCACAAGCGGCGACGACGAGCGCGTCCATCTCCTTATCCACCCCGACCCGGGTGCTCCCTCATCGCACATGGCGGAAGTCTTCGGTGGTGACGCACCCACACCACCGTGGGTACGGACGGCGACCCACGTCGTGAGCATGATGCAGGCGCAGTCCATCTACGACGACCTCAGGACACTCGAGAAGACCAACTCGCGAGTGGCCTGGGTGCGCACCATCGGACCTGCCCTCAGGGACGGTCT
>DASZJQ010000241.1:0-5489 GCA_035947875.1 Acidimicrobiales bacterium | reverse complement strand
CCCGCCTGGTCGATGGCGTCACCACCGAGTTGACCTGGCCGGCCATCCGCCTGGTGGCGGGAAAGGACCGGGTGGGAGCGGACATCCTGTACCTGACCGGTCCCGAGCCTGATTTCCGGTGGCCGACCTTCATCGATGCCGTCGTGGGCCTGACTCGGGACCTCCAGGTCCGCACGGTGGTCGGGCTCGGAGCCTTTCCGGCGCCCACCCCACACACCCGACCGGTCCGCCTGGCTTCGACGGTCCCTCCCCAGTCGGTGGAACTGGCGGGACGGGTGGGCACCGTGCACGGGACCCTCGAGGTCCCGGCCGGCGTACAGGCCGCGCTCGAGGTTTCCCTCGGCAATGCCGGCATTCCGGTGATCGGGCTGTGGGCACGGGTTCCGCACTACGTCTCGGCCATGCCCTACCCCGAGGCCAGCGCAACCCTGATCGAGGGGCTGTGCGCCGTGACCGGAACGGTGCTCGACACGACCTCCCTGCGCGGGGCCGGCGAGGCGTCGAGGCAACAGGTGGACGAGCTCATCGGGGCCAATCCCGACCACCTGGAGATGGTCCGCCGCCTCGAGGCCGCCCTCGACTCCGAGGAGACCACGGGGGGCCTCGACATCGAGGTACCCAGCGGCGACGAGATCGCCGCCGAGCTCGAACAGTTCCTCAGAGGAGAAGGCCACTGACGGGCAGGGCGATCACCGGCAGTCCCGAGTTGCGGTTGTTGACCACGTGCCGGGTGTAGATCGAGAGAAACAGCAGCGAGGCGACCGCCACCACCATGATGATGGTCACCATCAACCACAGGCGGGCCCGCCGCTGCTGAGCCGCCGCCGAGAACGGCGGTCGCTTCGATGAGATGAGGGGGTTGGATGAACTGCGATTGTTGCGCGGCGTCGCCCCCGCCACCTTGGTGAACACCGGAAGCTCGGTGACAATCTGCTTCATTTGCTCGATGGTGGTGGCGGAGGCCAGGTCGCGCAGCCGCATCTCGTAGTCGTAGGGTGCCAACAGCCCGCGCTCCGCGGCGCGGTCGAGCAGAACTCCGTAGCGGGTCCGGTCCTCATCGGTCACCGTCCCCGAGTCACCGGCAAGGTGGGAGCTTCCTCCAGTCGGGTCCAGCGGAAGGTCGCCACGGCCGGCGGCGGGCGATTCCCACCGGATGGCGGAACCCTCGCCCACGGCCCACTCGGGGACTTGACGGGGTCCCTCCCCCGGTGCCGGGGGGCGCGTCGCCTCGTCCGACGCCCGACGACCAGGAGTCAGATGATCGGCCATCCGCAAATTCTGGGACGCGCGGCGTCCATTTCGCAACCCGACCTCCCATTCCCGCCGATAGCTCCGGCCTGGTCCCCGGGCTACCGTGGCATCCCATGGACGTGGACGGGGGTCTCGGGTTCGACCCGAGTGGAGTCATCGAATCGGCGGTACTGGCCGAGCGGGTCGGGTATGACGGCATCTGGTCGGCCGAGACCAGCCACGACCCCTTCCTTCCCCTGGCGTTGGCCGCCGAGCACACCGAACGCCTCAAGCTCGGGACGGGCATCGCCGTGGCCTTCGCCCGCAACCCCATGAATCTGGCGGTGACGGCCAACGACCTCCACGCCCTCTCTCAGGGCCGGTTCATGCTGGGCCTCGGCTCGCAGATCAAGCCGCACATCGAAAAGCGGTTTTCGATGCCGTGGTCCCATCCGGCGCCGCGTATGCGTGAGTTGATCCTGGCTATCCGGGCCATCTGGGCCAGTTGGTCCGACGGCAGCAGGCTGGCGTTCCGGGGGGAGTTCTATCGCCACACCCTGATGACGCCGATGTTCGACCCGGGACCCAACCCCTACGGCAACCCTGACATCTTCCTCGCCGCGGTCGGCGAGAAGATGACCGAGGTGGCCGGCGAGGTCGCCGACGGCATGCTGGCCCACGGTTTCACCACCGAGCGGTACCTGCGCGAGGTGACCGTGCCGGCGCTCGAACGGGGCCTGTCGGCCGGAGGGAGGGTCCGATCCGACATACAGATCTCGTATCCGGGCATGGTGGTCACCGGCGCCGACGCGGCCGGCTTCGAGAAGGCCGCCAAGGCGGTCAAGGCGCAGCTGGCCTTCTACGGGTCGACACCGGCCTACCGCCCTGTCCTGGACCTGCACGGGTGGGGAGACCTCCAGCCCGAGCTCAACACGCTGTCCAAACGGGGGGCCTGGGACCAGATGGCCGATCTCATCGATGACGAGATGCTCAACACCTTCGCCGTGGTGGGTGAGCTCGACGACATCGCCGGCCAGGTCCTCGGCCGATTCGGGGGGCTCGTCGATCGCTTCAACTTCTACGCCCCTTACGCCATGGATCCTGAGCGGTGGGCCGAGGTGCTGGCCGGATTCAAGTAAGCGGGCCGCCCGCCATCGAGGAGGGTGGGCGCCGGCGAGTCCTCTTCGGCCCGCCGTCAGATCACGACGTTGACCAGTTTCGGCGGACGGACGATGACCCGGCGGGGTGAGCGGCCCCCCAGGGCCTCGACCACCGCAGTGGACCCCAGTGCCTTTGCCTCGGCCTCGGCCTCGGAGATGTCCGGTGCCACCTCGATCCGATCCCGCACCTTGCCGTTGATCTGCACCACCATGGTCACCGACTCCTCGGCGGCCAGCTCGGGGTCGGCAACCGGCCACGGATGCAGATGGACTTGATCACCGTGCCGGCGCTCCCAGGCCTCGGCGGCCAGGTGCGGCGTCATCGGTGCCAGCAGAAGCAACAGGGTGTCGACGGCCTCGTCGAGGATCTGCGCCTGACCATCGTGGCGCGCATAGGGATGGAGGAGGTTGACGAACTCCATGCAGGCGGCCACCGCGGTGTTGTACGACCAGCGCTCGAAGTCCCGAGTGACCCGGTCGATGAGCCGGTGGGTGGCCCGACGGACCTCGAGGTCCTCGGGGGTGAGCGGCCCTTCCTCCAACAGCGGAACGCCTTCGCCGTCGGGCACGGCCAGACGCCAAACCCGGTCGAGGAAGCGTCCGCAACCTTCGATCACACTGTCGGTCTGATCGGTCCAGTCCATGTCGTCGGCCGGCGGCCCGACGAACAGATGGAAGAGCCGGAGGGCGTCGGCGCCCACCGTGGTCAAATAGCTCGACGGTGCCACCAGGTTGCCCTTGGACTTGGACATCTTGGTCCCGTCCATCCTGATCATCCCCTGGGCGTAGTAGTGGGCAAACGGCTCCCTCATCCCCGCTGGCGCCAGTCCGAGGTCGACCAGGGCCCGGGTGAAGAACCGGGCGTAGAGCAGGTGGAGGATGGCGTGCTCGATGCCGCCGATGTACTGGTCGACCGGCATCCAGTGGCGGGCGATGTCGGGATCGAAGGGCTGATCGGGTGTCCACGGATCGGTGAAGCGCAGGAAGTACCACGACGAGTCGACAAAGGTGTCCATGGTGTCCGTCTCGCGAGTGGCCGGTCCGCCGCACAGCGGACAGGTGGTGTTGAGGAACTCCGGGTTGGTGGCCAGGGGCGACTCACCCGTGGGCAGGAACTCCACGTCGTCCGGGGCCAGCACGGGCAGCTGGTCCACAGGGACGGGGACGATGCCGTGGTCGGGGCAGTAGACGATGGGGATGGGACAGCCCCAGAAGCGCTGACGCGAGATCAGCCAGTCCCGGAGGCGGTAGTTGATCTTCCGCACCCCGATGCCCTCGGCCTCGAGCCACTCGGTGGCCTTGGCCGTAGCCGTGGGAATGTCCAGCCCGTTGAGCCACTCGCTGTTGATCTTCTCGCCCGCGCCGGTGTAGGCACCGCCCGGCCCGCCGTTCGGGCCGCCGTGCTCCTCCCAACCCTCGGGCGGTCGCACGGTGCGCACCACCGGAAGCCCATAGGCCTGGGCGAAGTCCCAGTCCCGGTGGTCCTCGGCGGGCACGGCCATGATGGCGCCGGTGCCGTAGCCCATCAGCACATAGTCGGCCACGTAGACGGGGACCGGCCGGTTGGTGAAGGGATTGATCACCGACGACCCGGTGAAGGCGCCTCGTTTGGCCAGGCTCACGGGCCCGCTCTCGGACATCCGCTCGACATCCGTGCTGGCTGCCGCTCGCGTGCGCAGCTCGGCGACCTCGTCCTGGTGCTCCGGAGTGGTCAGGGCGTCGACCATGGGGTGCTCGGGGGCGACCACCGCGTAGGTCATGCCGAACGATGTGTCCGGCCGGGTGGTGAACACCCGGAGACCCAGCCTCTCGCGCCCGTCCGTGCCGTCACGACCGGCGACGACCAGGTCGTATTCGGCTCCCTCGGAGCGACCGATCCAGTTCCGCTGCATGGTCTTGACCCGCTCCGGCCACTCGAGATCGTCGAGCCCGGCCAGCAGCTCGTCGGCATACTCGGTGATTCGGAAGAACCACTGTTCGAGGTCTCGTTTGACCACGACGTCGCCGGAACGCTCGCAGGTGCCGTCGGGCAACACCTGCTCGTTGGCCAGAACGGTCTTGCACCCTGGACACCAGTTGACCGGGGCGTTGGCCCGATAGGCCAGGCCGGCGGCCAGCAGTCTCTGGAAGATGACCTGGTTCCACTTGATGTACTCGGGGTCGTGGCTGCGGATCTCGCGTCGCCAGTCGTAGACGGCTCCGAGTGAGGTGATCGACTCCTTCAGCTCAGCGATCCGGGCTTCGGTGAAGATGCGGGGGTGAGTGCCTGTCTTGATGGCCGCGTTCTCGGCTGGCAGGCCGAAGGAATCGAAACCGAAGGGAGACAACACCGCGTAGCCCAACATGGTCCGGTGCCGGACCAGGAGGTCACCAAAGGTGTAGTTGCGCACGTGGCCCATGTGGGCCGGGCCTGATGGGTAGGGGTACATGGAGAGCACGTACCACGGGGGGCGGGGATCGTCGGCATCCACCTCGTAGGTGCCGTCCTCTGCCCACCGTCGCTGCCATTTCCTCTCGACTTCGATCACGTCGTAGGCCCGTGCCATGGTTGAGGATCGTACCGGGGGGCAGGTGGGCCGCCGGTTTCTCGCTGCTGAAGCGCCGGCAAGCCGAACGTGCCGGCACAGCCCTCCCCGCAGGTCAGCCGCCCATTAAATGGTCGAGGTGGTGGCGCTCGCCGCCATCCCAGGGCTGCATCGTCGGCCGCGACCCGAAGGTCTACTACCCCGGCGACCCGCGGCCAGGCGCAAGTGGCGGCTGAGATGTTCAACCGCCGACGCAAACGGCAAGCCAAGCAGGCCTACACCGCCGAGGTGTGCAAGCTCGCCTTGTACGCCCGCGGCATGTGCGTAGACGCGCTATGGGTCGCCAGCGACTCCGCCGTGGCCTACGGCCTATCCACTGCCCTGGATGAGTACGACAAGGCCCTCCGGCTGATCCGTTGCCGGCTCACGCAACGCCCCGACCTCGGCCGCCTCATCGACCAGACCATCGTCTAGCAAGGAAAGCCATGTACACACGCCCAACACCGACCGGCAGCCATGAACGCCGACTCCCAGCCGGCGGTGGCGGCATCGCCGTCAACCGGAAACCGGCGAG
>DASZJQ010000240.1:0-22523 GCA_035947875.1 Acidimicrobiales bacterium | reverse complement strand
GCCGTCGGTGGCGGTGGCCGTCACCACGAGTGCGTCGGGCACCGAGTCGGGGTCGACCACGAGGGAGTGGTAGCGGGTGGCCACGAAGGGATTGGGCAGGCCAGCGAAGATGCCCCGGCCGTCGTGGTGGATCTCCGACGTCTTGCCGTGCATGAGGTGGGGGGCCGGAACCACCTGGCCGCCGTAGGCCTGGCCGATGCACTGATTGCCCAGGCAGACGCCGAGGATCGGGATCTCGCCGGCCAGCTGGTCGAGCGCCGCCAGGGAGACGCCGCCGTTTTCGGGGCGGCCCGGCCCGGGGGAGATGAGGATGGCGTCGGGCCGCTGCGCCCGGATGCCCTCCACGTCGATGGCGTCGTTGCGGAAGACGAAGGGATCGGCCCCGAGCTCGCCCAACTCTTGGACCAGGTTGTAGACGAAGGAGTCGTAGTTGTCGATGACCAGGACCCGGGCTCCCATGAAGGAGGAAGCGTACCCTCGCTGAAGGGAGCGACCGGCCCGGGCTGAGTATCCTCGGCGCTGTGCCAGACAAGACGAAATCAGGACCCGGGAAGGCGTCGAACAAGGGGAAGTCGGCCGGGGGGCGCACCACGTCCAAGGTCGGCCGACCTTCCACGGCGCAGGAGAGCGGGCGCTACACGCCGCCGATCCCCAAGAGTGTCCGCCGCAGCCCGCCCTGGTACGGCGTGGTCGTCCTGGCCCTCCTCATCGGCGGCGTGGCCGTCATCGTGGTCAACTACCTGGCCCATCTGCCCTTCGCCTCGCACGGATCACCGTGGGGGCTGGTCGTCGGGCTGGCGATGATCTTCGCCGGCTTTCTCATGGCCACCCGCTACCGCTAGCGAGAGAGTCAGCGCCCGGCACTGGCGCAGCGCCCGCAGGGCGCGACCGGGTTCAGCCCAGTCGCTCGATGATGGTGGCGTTGGCCAAGCCGCCGCCCTCGCACATGGTGAGGAGCCCGTAGCGACCGTCGGTGCGCTCCAGCTCATTGAGCAGCGTGGCCATGAGCTTGCCGCCCGAGGCGCCGAGCGGATGGCCGAGGGCGATGGCCCCGCCGTTGGCGTTCACCGTGTCCATGTTCGGGTGGTGCTCCTTCTCCCAGGCCAGCACGACCGAGGCGAAGGCCTCATTGATCTCCACCGCGTCGATGTCGTCCATCGTCATCTTGGCCCGCTCCAGCACGCTGGCGGTGGCCGGGATCGGGCCGGTCAGCATGGTGATGGGGTCGACGCCGGCCAGGGCGAAGGCATGAAAGCGGGCCCGGGGACGCAGGCCCAGCGCGCTGGCCTTCTCCTCGCTCATGATGAGCACGGCCGAGGCGCCGTCGGTGATCTGCGACGAGTTGCCGGCGGTGACCTTGCCCCCCTCGGGCTTGAAGGCGGGCTTCAGTTTGGCCAGTGTCTCGACCGTGCTGTCCGGGCGGATGCCCTCGTCGGTGGTGATGCGCTCGTCGGTGTCGTTACCCTCGTCATCGCGGATGGCCACCGGGACGAGCTCGTTCTCGAAGCGCCCCTCGGCGGTGGCCCGGGCCGCCCGCTGGTGGCTCTGGGCCGAGAAGGCATCGAGGTCGTCGCGGGAGATGCCCCACTGGTCGGCGATCATCTCGGCGCCGATGCCCTGGCCGACCAGGCCGCCCTTGGGGGCGTAGCGGGCCATCATGCGCGGCCCGAACGGGTAGCCCAGCTCGCGGACCACCGACGAGCCCATGGGCGTGCGGGTCATGCTCTCGACGCCCGCGGCCACGACGACGTCATAGGCCCCGGCCATCACGCCCTGGGCGGCGAAGTGCAGGGCCTGCTGGGACGATCCGCACTGACGGTCGATGGTGGTGGCGGGTACCGACTCGGGCCATCCGGCCGCCAGCACCGCGTTGCGACCGATGTTGAGTGACTGCTCGGCCACCTGCATCACACAGCCCATGATGACGTCGTCGACCACGCCCGGGTCCAGGCTGTTGCGCTCCTGGAGCGCTTTGAGGGCTTCGGAGGCCAGGTCAACGGCGTGCCAATTGCGAAGCTTCCCGTTTCGCTTGCCGCCGGGGGTGCGAACGGCGTCGACGATGACTGCGGTGGACATGGGTTTCTCCTCCCGGATCCGGCAGGCATTCGCCGCCGGTTGCAGATCGAAGGCATTCTACCCACCCTCGTCGGGAGGTCTATCTGACTCGGCCCGGCCGCCCGGACGATCGTCCCCCGCCCGGTGGCTCCGATCCGGCCGGATAGGGTCTGGCCCATGGGCGGCAAGGACATGGACCGCTGGCTGGGCGACGGTGGGATGTCCATCATCGGCGCGGTCGGCGGGGCCTTCACCGGGTACGGCGTCGACGGGGAGGACCTCGGCTGGGTGGCCGGCACCTTCATCCCGGAGGAGCTCGCCTGCAATCCCCATGGGGTGGTCCAGGCCGGGGTCCACGCCCTGCTGCTCGATGCCTGCATGAACTTCGCCATCAACGCCGCCCTCTCCGGCCGCGATCGCACCAAGGCCACCCTGGAGCTCAAGACCGAAACCATGCGCCCGGCCATGAAGGGAACGGCCTACGCCCTGCGCGGTGAGGTCGTCCGCATGGCCAAGCAGGTGGCCTACGGCGAAGCCTCGGTGCGGGATGCCGACGGCGGCATCGTCAGTCGAGCCACCGGGACCTTTCTTCTGCATCGCCACCAAGCCGCTCCTCAAGCCTGAGATCCCGCCGTTCGCCACCGGTCGCCTACTCGGCGATCCGGTCCTCGGCCCGGGACCCGGGACCTGTTTCGTCTGCTGCGGCCCGTCGTCCGGCGGGTTCGCCCACTGCTTCGCCTGCCGGACGGTGGCCCAGCGCCTCAACCTGCCTCTGGCTCCGGCACTGCCGGTTCGCCTCTGCCCGTTGCCCGGTCCGCTCTACACCGTCCTGATGGGGTACAAGGAGTCGTCGGTCGACGCCGCCCGCCAACGGTTCGCCCGCATTGTGGCAACCCATTTCGCCTCGTACTTCTGCCGCCACCGGGCGTGCGTGGTGGCGTCGCTCGGCGGCGAGGGCGACGTCGTCCTCCCCGTGCCGTCGACCTCGCGCCCGGCCGCTTCGCTCGAACAGATTGAGGGGTTGGGTGACCTCGCTGTCAAGGCGCTGCGTGGCCCTGATGGCCCTGGTGGCTCAGCTGGCACTGCCCGCTGGCTGCCTTCGCTCCTGCGTCGATCCACCGGCCCGGTCGGGCCGATGCGGCCGAACGCCCGGGCCTTCTCGGTGGCGGACCACGCATCGGTCCGTGGGGTCCGGATCGTCCTGCTCGACGACACCTATGTCAGCGGGGCCCGGGCCCAGAGCGCCGCCGCGGCGCTCCGTCGCGCCGGCGCGCGGTCGGCCGTGATCATCCCGGTCGGCCGGGTCCTGCGGCCTGATCTCGTGGGTGCGCACGCGGCGTATCTGGCCCGGGTGCGTCACCTGGCGAATCGGGATGACCGGTGCGGCCGGTGCGCCCCGGTCAGGGAACGGCCGGAAGGGCGTACCGAACCCCGGTGAGCTCCTCGGAGATGTCCCACAGGCGGGAGGCATCGACGACGCTCTTGGCCCGCCGGTTCGGCTGCACCGCTTTTGGTGGCCCGAAGAGCTCGAAGGCGTGGCCCGGCCCGATGAATTGTCCGTTCACCACGTCGGCTCCGGTGGCGGCGTAGAGCGACGGCAGGGCTCCGGCGGTAGCGGACTGGCCCAGGCAGCGTCCGGCGGCGCGGCCCACGGCGGCCCGCACCCGGCCTTCTCCCACCGCAGCGCCCGTGCCGGCCAGGTTGCTGCGGGTCCAGCCCGGATGCGCGGCCAGTGCCATGGCGGCGTGGTCCACGGCGCCGAGCCGCCGGCTCAGCTCGGCGGTGAAGAGGAGGTTGGCCAATTTGGACGACCCGTAGTTGAGCCACGTATTGCGGATGGCCGACCCTGCGACGTCGTCGAAGTCAATGCGACCCGACCGGTGCATCAACGAGCTCACGGTGACCACGCGCGAGCTACCGGACGTCAGGAGCCGGTCGAGCAGGAGGCCGGTCAGGGCGAAGTGCCCCAGGTGATTGGTGGCCATCTGGAGCTCGAACCCATCGGCGGTCTGACGGTACGGGGTACCCATGACCCCGGCGTTGTTGATGAGCAGGTCGAGCCGGTCATGTCCATCTCGGAACTGCTCGGCCGCCCGGCGCACCGACACCAGGTCGGAGAGGTCGATGGCCAGGAGCTCGGGTGACGCGCCCGGTATGTCGCGCTCCAATGCCGCGCCGGCCCGCCGAGCCTTCTCCTGATTCCGACAGGCCAACACCATATGGGCTCCATGGCCGGCAAGGCCGCGAGCGGTCTCGAATCCGATGCCGCTGTTGGCGCCGGTGACCAGCGCCACCGAACCGCTCAGGTCACCCATGTCATGGGTCGACCATGACCGTGGGCTCACTCGGGCGCTCAGGCGTGACCGATGTGGTCTGCCGGAACGGTCCCGAGGCGGCCCGCCTGGTAGTCCTCGAAGGCCTGGACGATCTCGTCCCGGGTGTTCATGACAAAGGGCCCGTGGGCCACGACCGGCTCGCCGATGGGTCGGCCCCCCAGGATCAGGACGTCGAGGACCGGGTGACGCGCCTCCTGGACCTGATCGGCCGAGATCTCGAGGGCGTCCCCCGTACCGTGCACGGCCAGATTCCCAGTGTGGATGGGGCGGTGCTCGGCGCCAATGGTCCCACTCCCGGCCAGTACGTAGACCAGCGCATTGAACTCCCTGGGCCAGGGCAGGAGCAGGTGCGCTCCCGGCTGCACCGAGGCGTGGACCAGCGAGATCGGGGTGTGGGTGGATCCCGGACCACGGTGACCCGCTACATCGCCGGCGATGACGCGGACCAGGGCGCCACCGTCGGGGGAGGTGAGCAGGAGGTTGTCCTGAGCCTGCAGGTCCTGGTACCGCGGGTCGACCCACTTCTCCGCCGCGGGCAGGTTCACCCAGAGCTGGATGCCGTGGAAGAGCCCTCCGGTGGCGATCAGCTGTTCGGGCGGTCGCTCGATGTGCAGGATGCCGGCACCCGCCGTCATCCACTGGGTCGAGCCATTGGTGATGAGTCCGCCGCCACCGATCGAGTCCTGATGTTGGAAGGTACCGTCGATCATGTACGTCACGGTCTCGAAGCCCCGGTGGGGGTGCCACGGGGTCCCCTTGGGCTCGCCTGGCGCGTATTCGACCTCACCCATCTGGTCCATGTGGACGAACGGGTCGAGGTCGGCCATCGGCACTCCGGCGAAGGCGCGTCGCACGGGGAACCCCTCGCCTTCGAACCCCGACGGCGCGTCGGTGACGGCCAGGACTGGCCGGACCTTGGCGTCGAGAGCGGGAGTGCCAATACGGTCAAGCGTCAGGTTGTCGTCAACGGTCACGGCAGGCATCGGGACCTCCTTCTCGATCTATACGTTGCAGACCGTTGTGTGCAACACCGGCGACGGTCGCTCTGTTCCTTGGCTGCTCGCCAGGCGCGTCTCGGTGATCCCGCCGGCGATGGGAATTTCCCGATGAGGTGCGGATGGGTGGGGCGTGCGTCGCCAGGACGCCTTCAGGACGCGTTCAGCCGGGTCACCTGTTCGGGGGAGAGCACCAGGTCGGCCGCCGCCGCCGAAGCCGTGGCCGTAGCCGGGCGGCTGCTCCCCGGAATCGGGATGACGCGCGAGCCCTTGGCCAGCATCCAGGCCAGCGTCACCTGCTGCGGAGTGGCCCCCACCTCTGCGGCCACGTCGTTGAAGGCCGGGTGGTCGCTCTCGATATGGCCGGACCGGCCGATCCCTCCCATGGGGCTCCACGGAATGAAGGCCACGCCGATCTTCTCGCAGTGCTCCAGCTCGTTCTCCGACGAGCGGAATCGAGGCGAGAACTCGTTCTGCACGCTGACCAGCCGACCGTTGAGGACCTCCTGGGCTTCGTCAATCTGCGCCACCGTGGCGTTGGATATCCCGGCCATCAGAATCTTCCCGGCGTCGAGCAGATCGGCCAGGGCACCGACCGAATCGCCGTAGGGGACCTTCGGGTCCGGACGGTGGTACTGATAGAGGCCGATCGCCTCGACCCCGAGGGCTTTCAGGGATGCGTCGCAGGCCTCCTTGATGTAGGCCGGATCACCGTGGATGGTCCAACTCCCGTCGCCGGGTCGGCGGTGACCGCCTTTCGTGGCCACCAGCACCTGGTCGGTCGAACCTCCGTAGGTGGCCAGCGCCTTGGCCACCAACCGCTCACCGTGGCCGTGCTCCTCGGTATTCAGCGCGTAGGCATCGGCGGTATCGATGATGGTGACGCCGGCGTCGAGCGAGGCGTGAATGGTGGAGATCGCCTGCGTGCGGTCGGGGCGCCCCTCGATCGAAAGCGGCATCTCCCCCAGGCCGATGGCGCTGACGGTCCGGTTGCCGATCTGTCGCTCCTGCATGGTGGTCTGGACCTCCGTGGGGTTCGTGATTGGTGTGGCGATGGGTGTGGCGATGACTGTCGTGATGACAGTGGTGATGTCAGTGGTGATGTCAACGATGTGCGGATGACGAAAGCAGCCGCCAGCTTGCCACGCGATCAGCGCAGATTCCTCAGGGCGGTGCTCGCGGCGACCGGCGCCGGCCCACGTCGAGTCACGAATCGGCCGCCCGCAACCGACGGTCCAGTGCGGCCTCGACGAAGGAGAACGGCTGGTCGGGCGAGGGCAGCTGTCCCCTCCGGGCCGCCGACATGGCGCTGCACGAGGTCACCACGGCCATATGGGTGAAGGCCTGCGGGGTGTTCCCCAACTGCTCGCCCGTCGTCGGATCGACCATCTCGGCGTAGAGACCTACATCGTTGGCCAGCCCGAGGAGCCGCTCGAGGAGCGCCTCCGCCTCGTCCATCCGCCCGGCGTGGGTCAGCGCATCGAGCAGCCAGAACGAGCACAAAAGGAAGGCCCCTTCGTCTCCGGGCAGACCATCGGGCGAGCGGTAGCGATGGACGTGGCCCCCGTTGTTCAGGTCGCGCTGGACGACGTCGATGGTGGCCAGGACGCGCGGATCGGCCGGCGGCAGGAAGCCGAGCGCGGGGATGAGCAGCGCGGCGGCGTCGGCCAGATTGTGGCCGGCGGCTTGTACGTACCACCCGTCGGGTGAGCCCTCCGAGCGCAACCAGTCAGCCACCGCGTCGCGTTCGGCCCGCCACAGTGCCTGATCACCGGCGAGCTGTCCCGCTTCGGCCAAGCGCACCGCCCGATCGAGGGCCATCCAGCAGTTGAGTTTGGAGTGGACGAAGTGACGCGGCGTATCTCGGATCTCCCAGATGCCCTGATCGGGTCGCCGCCAGTCGCGCACGGCCAGGTCGGCCACCCGACCGAGGAAGCCCGCATTGTCGACCGTGAGCTCGCCACCGGCCCGCCCGAAGAGGTAGCCCGCCTCGAGCAACTGTCC
Organism: Acidimicrobiales bacterium; assembly: GCA_035947875.1. GTDB lineage: Bacteria > Actinomycetota > Acidimicrobiia > Acidimicrobiales > RAAP-2 > Bog-473. Next base: position 15,133 of record DASZJQ010000240.1, on the reverse strand, counting down.
CAGCGAGTCCAGTTGGAGCTGCCCCGCCGCGCCGTTGCCGATCCGCACCGGTGCGGAGTCCCGGTGGCCACGGAGGTGGCCCAGGGTGAGCTCGGGGAGCAGCCGCTCCCCGGTCACCCGGTACATGATCTGGAGGTCCTCGGGCCGGCCGGCACAGGTTCGTTCCAACCAGCCCTTGAAGGCGGCTGCCTCACCGAGATAGCCCAGGAGGGCCAGGGAAGCCAGCGTGAGGGTGGCGTCACGGATCCAGGTGAAGCGGTAGTCCCAGTTCCGTCCACCGCCGACCCATTCGGGCAACGACGTCGTCCCGGCGGCCACCACGGCCCCCGTGGGTGCATAGGTCAACGCCTTGAGCACCAGGGCCGATCGGTGGACGCGCCGTTGGTGGTCACCGACGTAACTGCATCGAGCCAACCACGCTTCCCAGAAGGAGACGGTCTCCGCCAGCCTGCGCTCCATGTCGGTCCGGTGATCACCGATGCCGTCGTGCGGTGACCGGCTGACCGCCGGGGTCCACTCGACCTCGATCCACGCCTCGTCACCTGCCGCCAGCTCCCAGCGGGCGGAAATGTGCTGCCGGTCGACGTCCAGTCTGCGGCTGGCCCGGACCCACAAGGCATCGGGACCGCCGACGATCGCCGCTCCCATTGACGACAGCGGGGTGAACCGGGGCAGGACCGTGCCGTACTCGAAGCGCGGCCGGAGGTCGACCATGACCTCGGACCGACCCGAGCGGCACCGCACCCGCCGCAGGACGGAGGCGTGGGCGTCGACCGCAGTGGGCGTCTCCTCGTCAAACGGTCGGACCGGCATGCAGTCGGTGAGCTCGAGCACTCCGGCCGCCGTCACGAACGTGGTCTCCAAGACGTTGGTCGAGGGAAGGTAGGTGCGGTGCACCTCCTGTACGTCCCCGGCCGGGGCCACCCGAAAATGCCCGGCGTCCTCGTCGAGCATTCTGGCGAAGACCGATGGCGAGTCGAAGCGGGGGAAGCAGAGCCAGTCCAGGGAACCGTCCCGGCCGACGAGGGCCAACGAGTGGCAGTCGCCGATCATCCCGTAGTCGCCGATCCGGTTCACGTGCCCCCGGTTCTGTTGTCGGTCGCCCTCGAACCTCGCCTCGTTGGTGGCAACACCATAGGGACGAATGCCGGATCTCGCCCCGTCGCCGTTTCGGCTCGGCGCGGCCGCGCCCGGGTCCGAGGGTGATGAATCGTGGCCCGGCGAGGTGCGACGTTTCTGACCACGTCCGGGTCCGGCGGGCGGGAGAGCGATGTCCGCGACGTGGCCGACACGTTTCGTCGCATGGACGGCGACGGGCGACCCGGTCAGCTGGGCATCGTCCCGATAGTCCGATACCTCAATCCCAGGCTCGGCGGCGTCTCGGGCGTGGCCGTGCTCGGCTGCATCTCTTGGACCGACGCTGGCAGTGCCAACCCCGACCCGGATCGTCGCCGCGTTCCAGCCCGCCTCGGCGTCCCCGCTGGGCGCCGAGGCGGGATCACGCTCAGGCGACCGCCCTCAGTGCGCCGTGAAGGTCGGAACCAGTTCTGGCTGACCCGTGGAAGGGTTCAGGTAGAGCGGGGGGTTGGTGCCCCCGCCATGTGAGAAGTCGAACAGATCGTTCAATGATCCGGCGACGTTGGCGAACGATCCGGGAATATGACCGAGGTCCCAGTTGTCCTCCACGAACTTCACGATCGAGGACTGGTCGCTGATGGAGTGGCTGACGTGATTCGCCTTGGCCCACGGAGAGATCACCAGCAGGGGGAGGCGGGGGCCGTAGCCACACCGTCCACCTTCTGCAGCGAGTGGGCTTCCGGTTCCGCAGGAGTTGGCACCGGTGAGGGTGTCGGCGCTGGTCTGGGACGGGTTGTGGATGCCGCTGTAGACATGGTCGTAGAAGCCGTCAGAGTCGTCGTAGGCGATGACCACGGCGGTGCTCGACCAGGTCGGAAGCTGTTCGAGGGCGTTGACCTCGTTGGCGACGAAATTCTGCTCGTCGATGGGGTCCGAGTAGGCCGCGTGACCGTCCTCGTAGCCCGGTGCCTTCAAGAAACTGACGGCCGGGAGGTGGCTGGGCGCCAGCGTCCCGGCGTGGATGGCGGCGACCAAGGCGTCGAAGTTGCTCATGTCGTACTGGTGGTTGGCCGTATTGAACTGGCCGGGCGTGGCCGTGTCGGTTCCGATGGCGGCCAAGGAGGTCGGGGCCAGGTGGTGGGGGTTGGCCGTCGAGGCGTAGAACTGGAACGGTTCGTGGTGGGGGATGTAGTCGGCCTTGGTGCCCCACTGGCCGGTCCCTCCGAGCGCCGCCCCGATCGGGTGGGAGGCACCGCAGACCGCCTTCGAGACCCCGGGGGCTTCGGGGTCGTACGAGAGGGTCGTGTCGGCCGGTCCCGTGTACGCCGTGGTCGGGGCGAAGCCACCCTCAAACCAGCCCCAACTGAGACCAGCGGCATTGAGCTGGTCTCCGATGTTCTGACCGGACATCACCGTCGCATCCCGGCTGGAGCAGTCGTCGAAGAACGGCTGGGCGTCGCTGATCAGTGAGGAGCCCCCTTGACCGTCAGCCACCACGTCCCCGTCGGTGGCTGCCCCCCGGATGGCGCGGCTCACCCCGCCGGTGTCGCCCGACACCAGGTTGATGGCACCCGGTGCCGAGGGCCCGAAGGTGGTCCCGAACGAGTTGTCGCTCATGGCGAAGTGCTGGGCGTAGTTCCACAGCCCGGTCACCGTGTTCCCGTCGTAGTAGTTCATGACGTCGCTGGCCTTACAGGGCTGACCGGTGGGGCTCGTTCCGGTGGAGGTGCCGGTGGCCGAGAGGAACTTGTCCATGGCGCCGTTGTCGAAGGCGGTTTGCTCGGCGGTGTAGTTGTGGTCCTGGTCGCACGTCAGCAGGTCGTTGATGTTGGAAGGGTCGAGGCGACGGGGGTTGGCCCCGTTCGGATTGCTGGTCAGGAGGGCCGGAGTGAGCCCGTTGACCGGCTTGGTCCCAGGGGCTGCGACAAACGGCTGACCGCTGGCGTTGGTGGCGTTGGGATACGTCCCGAAGTAGTGATCGAACGACACGTTCTCCTGAAAAATGACCACGAGGTGCTGGATGGGACTTGGACCCTGGTGCTCATCCGCTTTGGCCGGGCCCTGAGTGAGGCCAGGCAGCGTCACCAGGGCGACCAGACCCAGACCGGCGGCGCAGATCATCACGGCACGTTTCACGCCAACGAAGAGTTTCATTCCATGCACCTCCGCTTTCTTGGCAAGCGTTGCCCTTTGATTGCGGCCCGGGTTCTTCCGACACCCGCGCCGCGTTGTGGGTTGCTTCTCACCTTCACTCCAACACAGGGGTCCGTGACGGATCGATTACGTCGAGATGAACTCTTCGCGAAGGTGCCGTACCGCCCCACGATCACATGAGTTGCGGACGCTTTGGTCGCCGACGGTGTCAGATCGGGGGCTGACCGATCCGCGGTGCCGCACGGCCAACGCGGCCGACGCCCGGGACTTCGCCGAGGCGAGCCGACGGCGACATTGGCGCCTGTCTCAGCGACGACTTCGGCGACGACTGTAGCGACGATCTCAAGCGACGACTATCTGGGCCCTCGTTCGAGTTCCCGAACGTCAGCCCGATGAGGCCGACCCAGCCCTGAGGCTGGAGATCGGGACCGACGTCACTGGTTTCGGCGTGTGGACACTCTCGCCCCAGCGCGCGAACGTGACAATCTCGCCCGACACGGCTTTGCCGTTCCCGGTGGCGGCCACTGCCTCGACGGGGAGCCGGTTCCCCTTGGTGGCGATGAAGAGGGACGTCCTCGCCTGTCCGGTTGACCCGGTTCCGGAGACACTGATGGTCGACTGCCCATTCACCGTCTTCTGCTTGCCCTGCGAGATGGAGCCAGCCGGAGTGACCTGGTGCAAGGCCGAGGAGAGCGTCAACCCTGAAGTGACCGATGTGAAGCCGCGGTCGGAGGGCGGGATCGAGATCCACTGACCGGCCAGGGCGGTGGCCATCGAGGCCGGCAGCCCCATGTACGAGAGGAGGCCCTGACGGTTGCCGGTGACGTAGGCGTTTCCGTCAGCGAGGACGATCGACACCCTCTCCTGGCCAATCGCCACCGTCTCGACGCCGGATTGCAATGCTGAGTCCTCAACAACTTCGCCTGTTTTGTTACCGGAGAAGAAGTGGACAGTCACATGCACGGATCCGCGCTGAGTGGCCGACGCGAGTGCGGTCTGCAGCAATTGAGTCGCCGAATTCGAGGGCTTCAGTGCTCCCGACGTGGTCGGGCAGACCACGGAAATCGGAAAGACGCAGGCGGAAACCAACAGTGAGAGGGTGGTTCGTCTCGACCACTTGTTCGTCGAGAGGGTCATGTAGGGGCACCGTACCCGCAGCGGGTGTCGCGTACGCGACGGCAGCATGAAGCCCTGGTGAACGACCTCACGTTCATTCCGGCCTGTTTCCTGCACCTGGCGGTCTGGGCGCGGCCCAAGAGACAGGTGAAGTTCCTCGTGCCTCTTCGATGCACCTGATGAGCACCACCGCCCAGGGATTTTCCTCACCCTTGCCGCATGGACGCGAAAACGTTGGAGACGATGGGCGGCGCCGAGCCGGCTACGAGCGCGACACGCTGGTCGCCGGCGTCCCACACGAGGTGCAGCTGGGCGCGCCCGAGCCGAGCGTTGACCCGCAGTTCATGCAGTAGACGGCCGGTCGATCCAATGAACCGCAGTGGTGAATGGCCACCGCATCGCCCGCCCGCTGACTCCCGCACCAACTGCAGTAGATGATCCGCGACCTTTCGACCGAGGGAGGTGGCAGCGTCTGGGCCGACACCGGGACGGGACGCGAGTGGGCGGGCGTCGTGGTGGCAGCCCCGCTCCCCGGAATGTCCGGCGTCAGGGCCGGAGCGCCGGCCCGAGACCGGGCCACCGGCACGAACGTGGTCCGGGGATCCCTCTCGAAGCTCCGCGCCTCCCGGCGCGGCAGCGTCACCGGCCACGTCGAGAAAGCGAAGATGAGGAAGAACACCCATGTGACAATGACGCTGAGGACGTCGGCCACCTGGAGCAATGCGAAGTTACCCAGGCTCACCGGCAGGCTCACCGTGGCGTCGCGCCCGAGGACGATCGTCCTCACGTCGACCGCGAGCAGGATAAGTGTGAAGAACCACAGACAGACTGGGGTCAGCGGGACCCATATCCACCTGGGCGAGTAGCCGGCCTTGGTGATGATCTTGGCGACAGCGACGAAATTCAGCGCCAGGATGCCCAGGAGTATGACGAGGTCTGTGACGCCTCTTGCCGATTGGCCCAGAGCGAGTGCCTCAATCGGTCGCATCCCTCAGGACGGTAGGTATCCTGCGTCCCTGCGCTGTCCCCGATCAGCTGGGACGGCGCAGGTACTCGCTGGGGTCACGATGACGGCAACGTCATGGGTACCAATTGACCACATGACAGTGGAGGGGGAGTGATTGCAATGGGGAGGCGGACTGGGGAGACGGAGGTCTTCACGGCGACTGCAAGGCGGGAGGGGAATTTCTGGGCGATCACGGTGGATGACTTGCCAAGGGTGCATTCACATGTGTGGCAGCTCAATCAGGCTGAACCCATGATCCGCCAGGCAATTGCGTGCAACCTTGATGTGCCGGATTTCACCTTTAACGTCAGGGTCCAGGAGAAGTGATGCGCCGTTGGCGTTTCGCGTTCTGATCCCTCCCCGGGCGTAGCCATTCGACACGCCCGATCCGGCGTGGTCATTCTGAGAATCTGGCGTAGAAAGTCGAGGAGGTAGTCAAGAACGCGGTCGGGGCCTGACTCACCCGCCGCGCGTCACCGCCGCTAGCCCCACGGCACTCGTCGTTGACAATGACGAGTGCTTGACAATGACTAAGTGACCGATCCGGGCGGCGGGATGACCCCGGGCCCGGTGGTCATGCAGCCGCTGCCCAGGGCGGGGTTGGCCGGAGCGGCCAAGGTAGGTGGGGTGAGGAACCTCGGAGGCGCGAAGAGGTCAAGCGAGTCGAGCAGATCGTCGGCGTTGGCGTCCCGGAACGTGAGGGCAGGCAGATTCCACTTCCGCTCCACGGTCTTCAGGATCGACGTGTGGTCATGTACGAAATGAGAGACGTAGTCGGGAATGGCATAGGGCGACACGACCCCGGCAGGCACCCGAAATCCGTACTGATTGAAGGCGCCAGGCAGGTCCGGCGGCACGGTGATCTGCGGCGGCACGGAGTCCGGTTCGATGGCGCTCGGTGGCGGCACGTGGTCGTAATAGCCCCCGCTTTCGTCGTAGGTCCACACGAGGAGCGTCTTGGCCCAGCCTGGACCTGACATCACGGCATTCACGACCTGGGCGAGGAATTGCTCCCCGTACTGCACGTCCTGTGGGTCCTCCTCGGATTGGGTGCCGAAGTTCGGATCGACGATGCTGAAGCCCGGAAGGCTCCCCGCTGCGGCGTCAGAATAGAACTGGCTGATGTTGGCCAAGCCGGCGCTCGTTTGGGGCTCGTTCAGGAGGTAGGTCCAGATGCCCACGGTGGGCAGTGACGAGTAGTAGTTCTTCCAGGTGATCCCGTGCGCCTCCAACGATTCGAAGATGGTGCCGTTGGGCGGGCGTTCGGTCACGCTGAGGGTGTCGGCGACCTGGCCGAGGGATGTACCGGCCATCAAGTAGCGGCGGTTGGGGTATGTCTGGGCCATCACCGAGGCGAAGTAGCGGTCGCACACCGGAAAGGTCTGGGCCAGCGAGTAGGTGAAGGGCAGGGTGGACTGGACCTCGTAGCCCATGGAAACTGGTCCGCTCGGGCTGAGGACAAACCCGTCCATGGCCCCCCCGTCGTAGGAGGCTTGGCCGGCATCCCACGTGTTCCAAGGGTGGCCCTGCTGCTGGCAGGCATTGGGCATGGGAAAGGCGTGGACGACCTCACCGCCCGGCCCGGGGTTGCTGGCCGTCGGCAGCCCATCTGGTCCGAACGTGAATCCGTCTCCCCGGTTGACCATGGAACCCAGGATGTTGTCGTAGGAGTGGTTCTCGAGCATCACCACCACGATGTGGTCGATCTGCGGCAGCGTGTCGGTGCCGGAGGGCAGGAACGGGTACGGGAGCGAACCCGGTGCGCGGAGCGGTCGGTGGCCGATACCTGGCAGGTCCCCGGAGAGGAGAAGTTGGAGGGGTCGCCAGTCGCAGCCAGTCAGGACCAGGCCGGCTGCCCCCACCAACCCACCCTGAAGGAGTGTTCGTCGGCTCATCCTCATGATGCAGAGCGTAGACCGGCGGAACGGTGATGGGGCGGAAAATTTCAGATCGGGATTCCCTCGCGGCAATGGCTGGACGGGGCGAAACCCGCTGAGCCAGTCTCGGTCGCCGCTCCTTGTGGGAACTCATTCACCGTCGATTATTGGAACTCGTCGTTTGAAGCAGCGGGAGTGTGTAGTGATCCTGCATCGCCCGATCATTGTCCGGCCGCTGGGCTTCTCCATTTCCGGTGCGGGACCTGGTCACGCTCGAAGTTCCACCCGAATATGTTTGGACACCTGATTCTGGTTTGGGGTTAACCCCAGGCAAGGCAATGGTGACTGGATTCCATCAATATGAGAACAGCGAGGCTTGAGATCCGTCGGGTCAGCGAATCGGACAGAAATCGATTTGTCGGTCTGTTCTCAGAGTCGAGTTTTATGGTGTTTTCGGCATCTGGCGCACTTGGCCAAGACGCGGCGAACCTTCGCTTTGACCACATGCTCGCATTATCCGCAGACATTCCGTTCTGTAAACAGGCCATCATTGAGACAGTGACGGGCATGGCCATCGGGTATGTCGGCGTTGACTATTTTGAATTGCGAGGAGAGCAGCGGCTCGAGTTCGGATACAGACTCATCTCTGAATCCCGTCGCCAGGGATTTGCCACGGAGGCCGCGCTGGCGATTCTTGAACTGGCACGCGAGACGTGGCATGGCCAGCTGTTCGCGTTCATCGACCCGCAAAACCACGCGTCGCGGAATGTTCTAAGCAAGCTTGGATTTGGACTGGTCGAGCTCACACGCATCAAGGGGCACGACGTTGAGCTCTACGACCTCACCATTTGAACGAAGGTCCGGGCCCACCAACGGCGAGACCATCTCTTGCCGAATCCCGGGGTCAGGACAGCGGCAGCGATCCCGGTACGATCGTACTGAGTCTGTCGGGGCACCGCGCAAGGAGGATTATGTCGGCGTTCATCTTCAACGTCACCTTCGACTGTGCCCAACCACGGAAACTGGCCGGCTTCTGGTCCAAGGTCACGGACTACACCCCCATCACCGAGCGAGACGACTTCGTGGCCCTTCAAGCCCCCGACAAGAGGGGCGTTCAGCACATCCTGTTCTTCCAGGTGCCCGAGCCCAAGATCGCAAAGAACCGAGTACACCTAGATCTGGCCGCGAAAGATCCAGGAGAAGAGATCGAACGGCTCGTTGCTCTCGGCGCAACAAAGGTCGAGTTCCGAGAAGGGAACGGAACGAGTTGGACGGTCATGCTCGATCCGGAGGGGAACGAGTTCTGTGTCGGCTGAGTCCTCCTACGGAGACCGTCACCATCGGACACCGCCGCACGGACGTCACAAGTGAGACAGCGGCGTTGCCAGGCGATTCACTTCACTATTGCTTCTGGAGGATCAAAATTCGAGCTAGATCAGGCTGGCACGAAGCTGAACCGAACCTTCCGTTGGGGATTGTCCATGTTGAGGTCCACCAACACTACGGACTGCCATGTGCCGAGTGCAGGACGACCCCCAAACACGGGAAGAGTGATCGAGGGGCTGACGAACGCGGGGAGAACGTGGTCAGCCCCATGACCCGGAGAGCCGTGAGCATGCTGATATCGATCATCACGCGGGAGCAGTCTGTCCAGAGCATCTTTTAGGTCTGCTTCGGATCCCGAACCTGTTTCCATTAGCGCAAGTCCAGCAGTGGCGTGAGGGACGAACACGTTAACCAGACCGTCACCACGTTCGCGGCAGAATCGCTTCAGTGTTTCCGATATATCGACCATTCGCTGCCTTGACGTGTCAACGTCGATTTCAATTGTTTCCATTGGCCAGACATTCTGACCCGAGCATGCCGGTCGGGGCGGTATGTCTACTCGTGACGTCGAAGCTGGCGCGAGGCAGTCTCGATGGCTGCCCGAGCCGTATCGGAGCTGTCGCTGGCTATCGTGGCGTCGTAGATGACGCCGCCTCGAAGCAGTTGGAGCGGCGTGAAACGAGCGATTGCGAAAGCAGGAACTTAGCCATGACCAACTTCGAGCGCTTGGACGAGTTTCCCAGAGCTCTGCTTGCATCGGTGCTTGAACTGCTCGCAGAACGGAAGGTCAATCATCCTGGGGCGGCACTGACGCTGTCACCGGACGACCTCGCTTCTTCTTGGGATCTCGTGGCTGAGTCGGCCGCATTGCCTGATCCTCCGGAGCAGCCAGATTCGGGGGAAGAAGTTGCGAGCACTTACTGGTATGAGCAAGCACTGGCCGATCTCCTCGACAGGGGATTTCTCTTGGAGCTTGAGGACCACTCGTTTCGTGTCTCGGATCTCGAGGCCTTGTTGCGATTTAGGGATGGCCACTAAGGGTCGTCTCATCGGACGCGCCCGGGTGCGCCTCGGACGCCGACACGGCGAGTGGCCGATCGATTGACAGTATACTGTCAATCGGGGTAGGGTCTGGTCCGTGACCCCTGCAGTCAGTCAAGAAGATGCCTGGACCCGGTTCGCCATGAGTGTCTTCAAGGTCAACGGGCTCATCATCCGGGCCGGTGAGGGCATCACGAATCCCATGGGCCAAAGCAGTGCTCGATGGCAGGTTCTCGGGAGGGCATACGAGCCGACGACGGTGGCGAAGATGGCGCAAGACATCGGTCACGCTCGTCAGAGTGTTCAGCGGATCGCTGACATTCTGGCCGCAGAAGGTCTGATTGCGTATGAAGACAATCCGGCTGATCGACGAGCGCGGCTCGCGGAACTGACGCCTGATGGCGCTGAGGTGCTCGCGAAGATCTACCGACGTCAGGTGGAGTGGTCACAGCGGACGATGGAGCAGCTGAGTCCGACGCAATTGGCGCAGATTGCGGATGGGCTCGAGGGCATCGCTCGAGTCCTGGAGTCCTCACTCGATATAGATGGCGAGGGAAATCGACCATCGTGTGACGGGTCGGAGAGTTTGAAGAAGAAGCAACCCAAGAAGCGGAGGTTCGAAAATGGGTAGGTACATCGTGCTGTACGAAGCACCACTAGGTGTGGCAGAACGGTTCGCCCAGGCGACACCCGAGGAAGCCATGGCAGGAATGCAGCTCTGGGTCGATTGGGCACAGAAGATCGGACCTGGGTTGGTGGATCCTGGAAGGCCGCTGGCCAACGCCCACAGGGTGTCGACACGCAGCGTCGCGAGTACCGAGAGCAGCGTTATCGGGATGTCGATTCTGCTTGCGGAGTCCATGGACGACGCCTTGGAGATGGTCAGGGATCATCACCATCTGCACTGGGCGAAGGACTGCGAAATAGTTGTTCTTGAAGAAATGCCAATCCCGGAAATGGAAACACCCAATCGCTAGGGACACCATCTGAGAATGTGAGTTAGGCACCGCCCCCGATCGCCGGGAAGTGGAGCCAGCCAGCGCGTTTGTGGGAGGCTGCTGGAGGCCTTTCCAGACGGTCGGAGGTCCGCATGCTGGCAACCGCAGGAACCACGAGCGCCACGATCGTGGCCTTCTTCGTCACTGGAGCGTTCGTTGTCTCCGCATGGGGATTCCTAGACCTGCTGCTGCGTCCCTCACTTGCTTTCCGAGTCGCCCAGGTGTCCAAGGGTCGATGGTTCTTCGCGTTGGGGTGTTCAGCAGTCGCAATCCTTATCTCCAGCCTTTCGCTGCTTCTCATTGTCCCCGCGACTCTGTTCGTCGGGGTGGTAGGCGCCATCGCCTGTTTGGTGGGACTCGTCGGTGGGACTTGGTACCTGGCCATGATTCGCCCATGGGTAGCAGCGCAAGTCAGTTTGACTCGAAGGAGAGCTGAGCAGGGCTAGTCGAAGCACTGCCTCCCTAGGCCCAGTCGTTGGGACACTTCGGAAGTTACGGGCGGTCGTCCTCGCAGCTACTTGGCGGGCGTTGAGTGCTCGGGGTGCTCGGGGTGCTCATGAGACCGTCCGGCATAGCGTCTCTGACCCGTAGGCGGGGTGACCTGACCCCGGAATCCCAGCAATTTGAGGAAGAAGAGTCCAATCCGGTTTGGGCGTTTGCGCAACTGCGCCGCCTTGGCGTCGGCCGCATGACCGTCGGTCACGCGAATCTTGTGGGCCTGATTCGCATACCGCGTCCGTCCGCTCACCTTCCGAACGCTACTGGAGAAGAAACTGGCTTGTGAGATACACGCTGGTCACCGGGCCACATGGCTACGACGCAGGACGCCCCCGCCGGGACGGGGTGACCTGCCCGGGACTCCTGGAGGGCAATGCGCCTATTGATCAAGGTACGTTAAGAATCCTCGTCAAATCCCATCGGTGGTGGAACGCGTCGTGAGCATTCGAAGCGACAACATCGGAGAGTTCCATTGCGCCTCGTACTGAGTGCAGCATGACGATTCCAGCGGGAACGGCCTCATCGACAGCGCTAAGCCAAGCCTCAACTGCGATGCGAAACGACCAGATCGCTCCCTGGAGAGCCACCTCGTTGTAATGCCTGGACTCGGCTAGAAGGTCGGGTTCGTAGGGGACGACGTGAGAGTCCCCGCCCCGTGCCACAGCTATAAGCCGCTCGGCCCAAATCCGGGTGTTGTCGGTCATATGTGCGATGTAGCCGGAGACATTCCATCCGAGGTCCGGGAGTCGCTCAGTTCCCGTTGCGCCGATGACCAGTTCGTCGATCGAGTCAGGAAGACTGCGCATCAGCGGAATCGAGGCAGCTTGGCCGGCGGCCCAGGTAAACCCACATTCACGACACGGGTCTCCATAGAGCGGTGCGCCCCAGGTATCCATCCCCGGAGTATTCCATTCAGCGACGTGTATCGGGAGCGGATGCAACCCTAACTACCCCTGTCGCCGGAGCGGTGCGCACCCTCTGGCGCTTCGGTGACTGCTGAACCTCCGCACCACATCATGGGAGCTGACCTGGGACAACCCAAACTCTCAAGGTGACGCGCATCTGTAACAGCGGATTCGCAGAATGGCATGAGAGTGAAGCGGACCGCGACAGGAGATTGCAATGCCGACCAACAAGCAGATCATTCAAGGCGCATACCAAGCCTTCGCCGAGGGCGACGTACCTAAGGTGGTGGCGGTGATGGACGACAAGATCAAGTGGACTGAGGCAGAAGGCTTCCCGCTCCACGGCACTTACATAGGCGCAAGCGGTTGTCGATGGTGTATTCATGCGAACCGGTGAGATCGGCGACGATTTCGCGGTTAACCCGACCCGATTCGTAGCCGAAGACGACACCGTGGTCGCGACGGGCACCTACTCGTGGAAGCATCGCTCGACGGGCAAGCCAGCAGTGGTGCAGATGGCGCACGTCTGGACGTTTCGTGATGGCAAAGCCATCTCGATGCAGCAGCACGTCGATACGCTCAAAGTGCAGGAGCTGTCCGCCTGAACGGACTCCCCTCTTCCTGAGTGATTGCCCCGGTCTGGTGTCGGCTGGGTGCCTTCGTACATTGATACTTCTCTGAGGGTCCACCGCTTGACTGCTGGTCCTTAATAGCTTCGGGAGTACTGGTTGGGTTCGGCCTGACTCGGAGTCCAGAGACGCCTTCGGGTGTCGTCGACCGAGACCTTCCAGGTGCACATTGAACCGGCACGTCCCGTCTCCGAGTTGGGGTGATTGGTCCGGGTTGCTAGAACAACCCAGACCGCCCGTCGCTCCGATCCGGAACGGCCGTGCCATCCCTCAACACATAGAGAGAAGGGATGACCATGACCACTGTAGAAGCTGTACGCGGTGTGACCGGTGGCGTCGACACCCATCGAGACGTCCATGTGGCCGCCGCCCTCGATCCGCTCGGCGGGCGGCTCGGCTCAGAGTCGTTCAGCACCGACCCTGCCGGCTACAAGGCGCTGCTCAAGTGGCTGCGTTCGTTTGGCGATGTGACCAAGATCGGCGTCGAGGGCACCGGTTCGTATGGTGCTGGCCTGGCTCGGCACCTGCGTCGGGTGGGAGTCACCGTGATCGAGGTGGACCGGCCCAACCGAGACGAGCGCCGACGCAGTGGCAAGTCCGATTCCCTCGATGCCGTCGAAGCCGCTCGAGCGGCGCTCAGCGGTCGAGCCACCGGCAGCCCCAAGTCGAGAGACGGTGCGGTCGAAGCGATCCGAGTCCTGGTGGTGGCCAAGCGCTCGGCCCGCCAGGCGAGGTCCAAGGCGCTCATCCAGATGCGGCACCTGGGCTTTTCAGCCCCTGAGGAGCTGCGTTGCCGGCTCAAAGGCTTGAGCATCACCGCGCTGGTGGCCGAAGGAGTGAAGTTCCGTCCCACTCGTTCGACCGACACGGTGACCGCCGCCACCAAGGCGTCATTGTCCTCGCTGGCGCATCGGATCGGTTGCCTCGACGATGAGCTCGCCGAGCTCGACGAGCGGATCGAAGCGCTGCTGGTGGCCACGGTGCCCGAACTGCTCGATCGTTTCGGTGTCGGGCCTGACACCGCCGCCGCACTGGTGATGGCCGCTGGCGACAACTCCGAGCGCCTGCATTCAGAAGCAGCCTGGGCCCACCTCTGCGGCGTGTCGCCTATTCCAACCGGGTCAGGCCAAAAGAGTGGCAAGGTGCGCCACCACCAGGGCGGTGACCGTCAGGCCAACAGCGCCCTGTGGCGCATCGTCATGGTCCGCATCGCCCATGACCCCGAAACCCGCGCCTACTTCGATCGCCGCGTCAAGGAGGGACGGACCAAGCACGAGGTCATCCGCATCTTGAAGCGCTACGTCGCTCGTGAGGTCTACAAGTACCTGCCTCACGGCTAAGTCCCCGGCTGTGACGTCTGGCTCTCCTCCGTACTGTCGCCCGTCAGGGCTGACTTTCCAGCGACTCGCCGACCCACAGCCGGGTCCACCCTCTTCAAAACGCGTGGCCTCATAAGAGCCTGTCCTCGAGCATCGAGTGACTCATCAATGTTCTGCCCGCTGTTTTGACTCCCGCGCCCAAAGAGGGGGTTGACAAGTGATAGGAGCGTCGCCGGGAAGATGTCAAGGGGGCGACCGACACCATCTGTTGGAGATGCGGCGTGCCAAACTCAACCGATGGATGAAACGCTGGTTGGCACTGGAGAACTCAGAGCCCTCCTGTTCGATCTCGGCGGGGTAGTCATCGATATCGACTTTAAGCGTGCGTTCCAAACCTGGGCCGCTCTAGCCTCATGTGACGCCGCTGATCTTGAACAAAGATTCACCTTCGATGAGGCATACGAACGGCACGAGACTGGCGATCTCCAGTCCTCCGCCTACTTCAATGCTCTCCGTGAGAGCCTCAACGTATCGCTATCTGAGGACGATCTGGTCGCCGGCTGGAATGACATCTACCTGGGGACCATTCCCGGCATGGAAAAACTATTGGCGACGGCCAGCCAACGCTTCCCGTTGTATGCGTTCACCAATTCGAATGCCACTCATCAGTCTGTCTGGTCGGTTCGCTTTGCCGCCGAGTTGTCGATCTTCAAGACGGTCTATGTCTCGTCCGAGCTAGGAGTTCGAAAGCCTGATCCCAGGTCGTTCTCGCTCGTCGCCGACCGAATGGGTGTTCAGGCGTCGGAGGTACTCGTCTTCGACGATTCCGCTGAGAATATCGACGGTGCAGTTTCAGCAGGAATGCGGGGAGTGTTGGTTCAGTCGACCAGAGATGTCAGTGTGGTTCTAAGCAGGTATGGCCTCGAAGTTGAAGGTTGAAACGAGGTAAACAAGGGTGAATTGAATTCCAGCATTGGCGATGACGTAGCGTCCCCGTCCGCCGGGACTGGGCCCTCAGTTAGCGCGGCGACTGGTGCTGCCAGATAGCTTTTACTCCCCGAGAGGTGCCAGCCAAAGAAGTAGCATTCGCTGCGTCCACGAGGTGCGAAGGGGAGAAATGAGATGCCTGAGTTCCCTGCGATTACTCACGTGGCGCTCACGGTTACGAGCCTTGAACGGAGTGTGCC
>DASZJQ010000239.1:0-3668 GCA_035947875.1 Acidimicrobiales bacterium | reverse complement strand
CTCTTCGAGGACCGCGGCCTGGCGCTCGACCACACGTACCAGCTCAACGTGGGCGGGAACATGGACTTCAAGAACATGCTCGAGCGCGACCGCCTGGAGTCCAAGAAGATCTCCAAGACCCAGGCCGTGACCAGCCAGATCGAGGACAGCGTGCTCGGTGCCGATGACGTCCACATCGGGCCCTCGGACCACGTGCCGTGGTTGAAGGACCGCAAGTGGGCCTACATCCGCATGGAGGGTCGTAACTTCGGTGACGTGCCGTTGAACCTCGAGCTGAAACTCGAAGTGTGGGACTCCCCCAATTCGGCCGGCGTCATCATCGACGCGGTGCGGTGCGCCAAGTTGGCCCTCGACCGCGGCATCGGCGGGCCCTTGCTGGGACCGTCGGCCTACTTCATGAAGTCGCCGCCGGTGCAGTACCACGACGACGTGGCCCAGGAACTGGTGGAGGCGTTCGCCGGCGGTGCATCGGGCGAGGTCTGGCCGGCGGACTGAATCACGCGGGCCCGTTGACGCCTCGGTCAGACGAGGATGCGCTCGTCGGGCGCCCGCACGCCCACCACGGCCAGGGTGCGACCCATGCCGAGGAACATGCCGCAGCAGATGACGAGGTCGGCCAGTTCGTCTTCGGCGTACGCCGCGTGCATGCGGGCCCAGAACTCGTCGTCCATGGCCAGGTGGTCCAGGGCGAACCGCTCGGCGAACTCGGCGGCGCAGCGCTCCCGCTCGCTCAGCCGAGTCGAGGCGCGCCAGTCGGTCACCTCGGCGTAGAACGGCTCGTCGGCACCCACATCGGCCCCGTCGCGTGCCCGGGTGTCGCGGCACACGGCGCAGTCGTTGATCAAGGCGATGGTCCAACGCGCCGCCTCACGCTCGCGCACCGCCAGCTGCGAGTTGCCGTAGACCGCTTCGGACAGGGCGCCCATGCCGGCGGCCATCTTGGGCCGGAGAAGCGCCCAGTCGATGTGCTCGCCGAGACTGCTGGAGGGGGCCGAGATCCTGGTCATAGCTGCAGGGTAGTCCCGACCGGCGCCTCAGGCCTTGGCGACGGTGAGGTCGTCGCCCAGCACGATGGTGCCGGAGAAGTGGGCGGCAGCCAGGGCTTTCCAGGCTTCTTCGTCCCCCGGCTGCATCGGCGGCACATAGTGGGTCAGCACCAGTGTCTTCACGCCGGCGCGCTCCGCCGTCTGCGCCGCCTGCTCGACCGAGGAGTGGTAGTCGAGGATGTCCTGCAGGCGCGCGTTGGGTATGGCCCGCACCAGTTCGGACCGGATCACCGTTTGCACGTAGAGGTCGGCGTCGCGGCACATCTCGTCGAGCCCGGTGCAGGGGACGGTGTCACCGGCGATGGCCGCTACCTTGCCGTCGTGGGCGATCCGGTAGCCGACGGTGGGGGTGACCGGACGGTGGTCGGTCCGGTGGACCGAGAGGGCGACGTCCGCCAGCTCGAATTCCGCTCCCGGTTCGACCTCGTTCACGTCGATCAGCGGCCGCTGCGTCAGGTCGGCGTGGTGAGCCAGGCGGTACTCCTGGTCCGAGGCCAGCATGGCCATCACACCGTCGACCACTCCCTGGGTGCCCGGGGGGCCAAAGACCTTGAGCGGTGTCGGGCCCGGCGCCATGACCCAGTGCGTCGTCACAATGTCGTTGAGGTCGGTGATGTGGTCGCTGTGCAGGTGCGTGAGCAAGACGGCCGAGAGCCCGATGGGCAACACCCCGGCTGCGGCCAGGCGCATGACCACACCGCGCCCGCAGTCGAACAACATGGTCGCCCCGCCCGCTCGGACCAACGTGGCCGGTCCGGCCCGGTCCGCGCTGGGCAATGGGCTACCGGTTCCGAGCAAGGTGATCTCCACGTCGGAGGACTCTACGACGCCCTGCTCTTAGGGAGATTGGTTCAGGCCTCCGCCGGTTGGCTGGCCCACCATTCCCGGAGGCGCGCCGTCGCCTCATCCTCACTCAACGGTCCTTCGTCCAAGCGCAGTTCCATGAGGAAGGCCAGGGCTCGGCCGACGACCGGGCCCGGTCCCACCCCCAGCAGCTCCATGACCTGGTTACCGGTGAGGTCGGGTCGGAGCCGG
Source organism: Acidimicrobiales bacterium (assembly GCA_035947875.1). Classification (GTDB taxonomy): domain Bacteria; phylum Actinomycetota; class Acidimicrobiia; order Acidimicrobiales; family RAAP-2; genus Bog-473. Next base: position 1,587 of record DASZJQ010000239.1, on the reverse strand, counting down.
CCCAGCTCCTCTTGCTCGCCGAGTTCGGTGATGCGGGCCTCGAGCTCGTCCATGCGTCGGGCCAGGTCCCGGGCCTTGCCGACGTTGCGGGTGGTGCAGTCGCAGCGGGTCAGCTCGTTGAGCCGGTCGAGCAGCGGCCCCGCATCGCGGACATAACGGCGCACCGCCTTGTCGGTCCAGCCCAGCCGGTAGGTGTGGAACCGCAAATGGAGCTCGACCAACCGCACCACCGTGTCGATGTCCTCGGCCGAGTAGCGCAGGGCCGTCATGCGGGCCCGGGTCATGCGCGCTCCCACCATCTCGTGATGGTGGAAGGTCACGCCGCCGTCGGTGATGGCCCGCGTCTTCGGCTTGCCCACATCGTGGAAGAGGGCGGCCAGCCGGAGGATGCGGTCCTTCGACGTCTTGTCCATCACGGCCAGCGTGTGGGCCAGCACGTCCTTGTGACGGTGGATGGGGTCCTGTTCCAGCGCCAACCCCGGCAGCTCGGGCAGGAAGTCGGTGGCCAGGCCGGTGCGCACGACGAACCAGAGGGCCTCGGACGGCACGTCGACCATGACCATCTTGTCCAGCTCGTCGCGGATGCGTTCGCGCGACACGATGGACAGTCGATCGTGCATCGCCTCGACGGCGGCCTCGAGGTGTGGGTCGGGCTTGAGGTTGAAACGGGCGGCGAAGCGGGCGGCCCGCAACATGCGGAGCGGGTCGTCGCCGAACGAGATCTCGGGATCGAGCGGCGTACGCAACCGTCCGGCGGCCAGATCGCCCAGGCCGTCGAAGGGGTCGATCAACTCCATGTCGGGCAGGCGTAGGGCCAGGGCATTTATGGTGAAATCGCGGCGGGACAGGTCCAGCTCGATGTCGTCGCCGAAGGTCACCTCGGGCTTGCGCGAGTCGGGCACGTACACCTCGGCCCGGTGGGTGGTGATCTCGAATTGCTGCCCCGCCCGTCGAGCTCCGATGGTGCCGAAGCGGGCCCCCTGGGTCCACACGTCGTCGGCCCAGCCCCGCACCAGGCGCTCGATCTCGTCGGGCCGGGCGTCGGTCGTCAGGTCGAAGTCGTGGGTGGTCACCGCGTCGGCGGGGAAAAGGGCGTCGCGCACCGAACCGCCGACCAGATACAGCGTCCGTCCAGCCCGGCCGAAGCGTTCGGCCAGCTCAGCGGTGGCGGCCAGCAGTGGCCGGAACCGTTCGGGAACGGAGGGGGATTGCACCCGACCACGCTACTGCGCCGCGTAGCCTCTCCCTGTGTCGATGCGACGGATGACAGTCGCCCTCTGCACGCTGGCCCTCTCTGCCGCTTTGCTGCCCGGGGCGCTCCCCGGCGTGCTCCCCGCTGGCGCCGCCGTCTCCCCCGCCGCGCCCGGCCCCGCTCTGACGTTGGCGTCCCAGACGCAGTGGGTCACGCCGGCGGCGCCCTGGTTCTCGCTGGCCCTGGCCGTCGGATCACAGGCCGGAGCGGCGGCCGACCTGCACGTCAGCGTCACCATGTACGGCCGGATCACTGACGGGTCACAGTTCCAGCAGGCCGCCAACGGAGTCCCGCAGGAGGAGGTCCTCACCCGGGTGCCCGACGTTCCGGTGACC
>DASZJQ010000238.1:0-6381 GCA_035947875.1 Acidimicrobiales bacterium | reverse complement strand
TGGCCCTCTACGAACCGGTCAAGTTGGCCGAAGACCTCGCCGTCATCGACCTGATCGGACGAGGCCGGGTCAGCTATGTGGTCGGAGTTGGTTACCGGGCAGAAGAATTCGCCATGTTCGGCATCGACCCGAACCGAAGGGGGGCGGTCGTGGAAAATCGGATCAAGGTTCTCCGCCAGGAAGTACAGGCCGAGCCGGCCGGCTCGCCGGGCGGCGATCTCGGAGCCGCCCCCGTACGCCAACATGGGTCCGCCGGGGGTGAAGGGCATCGGGGCAATTGTGGCCGGGCGTCCCTCGACCTCAACAGTCTCACCCGCCCAGAGGCGACGGAGGACCTTGATCCGATTTTCCACGATCACCCCTCTTCGCTTCGGGTCGACGCCGAACATGGCGAATTCTTCTGCCCGGTAACCGACGCCGACCACATAGCTGACCCGGCCGCGTCCGATCAGGTCGATGACGGCGAGGTCTTCGGCCAACTTCACCGGTTCGTAGAGGGCCAGCAGGAGGGCGGCCACGCTGATCGGCAAGGTCGTGGTTCGTGCCGCGATGGCGGCCGCCAGTGGGAGTGGAGACGGAAGGTAGCCATCGTCCACGCCGTGATGTTGGCTCAGCACGGCAGCGGCACAGCCCCGATCCTCGGCCCAGGCGCACATCTCGAGGGTCGCCGCGTACAGGTCGGCCCGCTCGGACGCTCCGACCCGGTCCGAACGCATGGCAAACCTCATGATGAACATGGCCACTTCCCTCCCAAGGGTGAGGCACCGTAGCGGCGATCCGGCGATCCAGAAAATGGCTGATCCGACTCCAGCAGGCGGCGCCGCACCTCCCCGGTTCGTGGGAGCGCATATCATATACAAGAGGTCCCGAAAATGAGTGAGCCCTGGCCCATTGGGGTCGGTCCTCCGATTTCAATTACGCCACGTGCGGCCCGTTGAGAGCACGGACGCAAAGATCGCAAGAAAGAGGAACATCGTGTCGAGCATCGCCTGGCGCAGTGAAACGGAGCAGCTCACCTTGCGGAGCCTGCTCGAGCGTCGACTCGAGAACGATCCGGACGGAGAATATCTCGACGTCTGCGCGACGAAGTTGTCGGCTCGAGTGGTCTACGACACCGCCAACAGCCTGGCCAATGCCCTGGCGGAACTCGGGGTCAATCCGGGCGACCGGGTGGCCACCCTGATTGAGAACTCACCCGAGGCGACCTTCAGTTGGTGGGGGACCGTGCTGGCCGGAGCCATCAGTGTGCCGATCAACACGGCGTACAAGGGCGAGTACCTGCGGCACCAATTGTCCGACTCCGGCTCCAAGGTGCTGGTGGTGGAGGCATCCCTGGCCGAGCGGGCAGCCCAGGTGTTCGGAGAGCGTGGGGATCTCGACCACCTGGTGGTGATCGGCGAGTCGGAGGCAGAGCTTCCCGGCAACGTGCACAAGTGGACGGACCTGCTGACCGCCAGCAACAAGCCGCCCACCGCGGCCCCGTCACCGGGTGACCTGGCCACCTTCGTCTACACGGGTGGGACGACCGGCCTCTCCAAAGGCTGCATGCTGAGCCACAATTATCACGCCGCGCTGACCGAACAGATCGGCGTCTGCTGGGACCGGACGGCCGACGACGTGGTGTGGACGCCGCTGCCGTTGTTCCACTTCAATGCCATCACTACCGCCGTGGTCGGGCCGCTTCTCTACGGCGGGCGGGCCGCCATCTACCGACGGTTCTCAGTGTCGAACTTCTGGAGCGAAATGAACCGGGTGGGCGCCACCATCACGTCGACCCTGGGGACGATGGCCTACCTCCTGGCCCACGACACCGACCGCCCGGAGATGCCACGTTCGGGATCCCCCGAAGCCAACCGAAGTCTGCGACTCATCGGCGCCGCTCCCATGCCGGTCGAAGTGGACAAGGTCATCCGCCAGCGCTTCGGCGTCCGCACCTTCTCCGGGGCGTACGGCGTGACGGAGGCGAGCCTGGTGTCGTGGCAGCCGACGGGGACGACCAACCGGCCCAACGCCGCAGGCGTCATCAACGACGAATACTTCGACGTGCGCATTTTCGATGATGACGACAATGAAGTGGCCCGGGGAACAGATGGCGAGATTGTCATCCGCCCCAAGCGACCTCACGTCATGTTCGCCGGCTATTGGGGCCAGCCCGAGGCAACCGTGTCGAGCAGCCGGAATTGGTGGTACCACACCGGCGATATCGGGCACGTCGACGAAGACGACTACCTCTATTTCGTCGATCGAAAGGCCGACTACCTGCGCCGGCGCGGCGAGAACATCTCGAGTTTTGAAGTCGAGCGGATCCTGATGGGACACGGTCAGATCGCCGACGTGGCGGTGCACGCCGTACCGAGTCAACTCACGGAGGACGACTTGAAGATCACGGCGACTCTCAAGGCAGGTTCTGATCTCACCGAGGAGGACCTGTTCCGGTGGTGTATCGAACAGCTTCCCTACTTCGCGCTCCCGCGCTACATCGAGTTCAGGTCGGAGTTGCCCCGGAGCCCGGTCGGCCGGGTGTTGAAACGGGAGCTCCGGGACGAATCCCTCAGCAGCGCCGTGTTCGACTGCGAGACGTCCGGCATCACCTATGACCGACGCTGATCCGGAGGAAAGGGGAGGACCGGCACAGATGAGTGACAGCTCAGCCGCAGACGCCATACGCTCCGCGGTGGCGGCAATGAACGCAGGTGATGTCGACGGTTACATCACGCACTTCGCTCCAACGTGTGAGAGATGGGTATCAGGGCTCGACCAGCCGTTGAGTCTCGACGATGTGGCGGAAAGCCTCCGGCAGCTTGTGAGGGCGTTCAGCCCACTCCGACTCAACGAGGAGCTGCTGATCAGCGAGGGTGCCTTCGTGTGCGCGCGGTGGCGACTGCGTGGCACCCAGACGGCCGACTACGTCGGCCTGACATGGAACGGCCGCAGCATCGACGTGGCGATTTGCGAGGTCTACGAGATCGCTGAAGACAGAGTCGTGACCACATGGGCCTATCAGGACCCCAGCCAGATGTTCCGCCAAATGGCATCAGCAGCCACTTCAGAAGGGATCCAATGACCATGGCTCTTCCCGGCACGTTCCTTCTCGATCCCGCCGTCATCGACGATCCATACCCCTTCTACCGCCGGCTGCACGCGGAGGCACCGGTATGGCACGTCCCAGGTACCGACGTCTTCACCGTCAGCACCTATCCGTTACTGGCGGAAGCGGCGTCCCGTGTCGAGGACTTCTCGTCGCATATTCGCTTCTTGCTATACCGAGACGAGGAGGGCCTTCCCAACCGGGTCTCCTTCGGCGACGCTGGCGTTGACGTCTTGGCCACCTCTGATCCGCCAGTGCACAAGGTCCACCGGGAGGTCGTGTTCTCGGAGCTGGTGGCGAAACGCATGGACGCGTTGGAGCCGGAGGTGTCCGAGGTCGCTCTGGGGTGTCTGGACCGAGCAATCGGTGATGGCCTCGTTGATTTCATGACGACCGTTGGCAACATTGTGCCGATTACGGTAATGAGCCGTCTGATCGGATTCCGCGACAGCGACCCAATGGAACTTCTGCGCGCCGCATTTGATTCGACGTCCATGCTGAGCGCCACCGCCACTCTGCCGGAGCTGGAGTCACTCATCGTCCGCACCCTTGAAGTCGAGGAGTGGATAGCCGATCAACTGACGGATGCGGCGAGGAACCCCAACGATGAGATCCTCGGTACCGTCGCTCGCGGGATCGCCGACGGCATCCTCAACCTGCAAGAGGGTGGTGTACTGCTCCATACATTGTTGAGCGCGGGAGGTGAGTCAACGACGAGCTTGCTCGGCAATGCCGTCCGAATGCTGGCCGAACATCAAGATCTGCAGCACCACCTCCGGGCCAATCCGGAATGCATCCCCGCCTTCATCGAGGAAGCGTTGCGCCTGGAGTCTCCGTTCCGCTTCCTCCTGCGGACCGTTCCCTCTGACACCACGTTGGGTGATGTGCCGATCCCCGCCGGAGCGACGCTGTTACTCCTGTGGGGCGCCGCCAATCGCGACGGCGGAACCTTCAACCGTCCTGACGACATCGACCTCGAGCGCAAGGTCCCCCGCCGTCACGTTGCCTTCGGCCGTGGCATTCACCACTGCGTCGGCGCGCCGCTGGCGCGCCTCGAGGCGCGCGTGGTCCTCACGGCGCTTCTGCTGCACACCAGCGCCATTCACCTGGATCCTCAGCAGCCACCACAATGGGTGCCCAGCCTGATGGTTCGCCGGCACGATCAACTTGCCGTGCAGATCACTCCCCGATGAGCCCTGTTCTCGTTCGGACCGAATCAACGGGGTGGAGCAGTCACCGAGAAGGCGGAGCATGACCACAACGCTGCTGCTGGTGCACGGGGGCACCGTGACCTCGACCATGTGGGATCCGGTCCTGCCCTACCTGCGCACCCCGGCGCGTGCCATGGATCTGCCCGGCCGTCGCTACAGCCCGTCTGACCTTTCGACCATCACGCGGGCCGAGTGGGTCGGCGCCGTCGTTGATGAGATCATCGAACACGACCTCGGGTCGGTCGTCCTGGTCGGGCACTCGTCCGCCGGGTATGTCATACCGGAAGTGGCGGCCGCCCTCCCGGACCGGATCGCTCGTTTGGTGTTCGTGGCCGCCACCGTGCCGGCAGACGGTCGGCGCCCGGTCGACTACATCAAGCCTCGCCTTCGAGACCTGGCCGTCGACCACCTGGACCTGGTCCGTGAGATGGCCAAGGGCAAGACATTGGGCGGCCTTCGACCGGGCGAGCCGCCCATCGCGACCGAGCTCGAAATCGTCGAGAACGATCCCCGCATGGGCCTGGAGGCGCCCGGACCCCTCCACGAGGTCTATGACGGCTGGAGCCGGGTGCCCCCTCCGCTTCCGAGGACGTTCATCCGTTGCCGACAAGATCGCGTCGTGACTCCCGAGCTGGTGGAGATGATGCTGCCCCACATGGGAAGTGTGCAGGTCGTTGACATTGACGCCGGCCACGGCGTGGCCGGGGAAGCCCCAGCTGCGCTGGCCGACCTGTTGGATCAGATGGTCGACGGCGTCGAGTCGAAGTAAGGGTGGCCGTCGCCCTCACGTGGGCGTCGGAGAGGCTCCCACCACGGGAGAGTTCGCCCGAATGACCATGTGCTCGAGTCCCACATCGGGGTAGTCAAGGGCGGTCCCGAGTATGCCGACCAGCGTCCCGGCCACGTCGTCGGGATCAAGCATCTGTTCGGTCATGAGCCCGTGACGGGTCCAGTCATTGAGCGCGTCGGTGAGGTGGCCGGGATCGAAGGAGGCACCGAACTCGGTGGGGAAGCACCCGCCGACGGCGATGGTCGAAAAACGCACCAGGGGCTGCTCAATACTCCAGGTCCGCACCGACTCTTCGAGTGCCGCCTTGCTCGCTCCGTAGGCTCCCATCATGGATCGCGGCCTTCCCACCGTTTCCGATGAGAGCACCGCCACCACGGCGGCAGGGGACAGATGCTCAAGAGCGGCCTGCACGACATGGTGCAGTCCGAGCACGTGAGTTTCCAGTACGGATGCCCAGTCGGCGGCGGTGGTCGAAGCCAGTGGCTCCAACGGCGCCACTCCGGCCGAGTACAGGATGAGATCGATCTTCCCCAGGGCGGACCCGGCTTCGGCCACAATGCGCCGGCAGTCCTGCTCCTTGCGAACATCGCCGACCGCGACGACGCCGAGGTCGGTGTCGGCGCCCGCGAGCAGGGCGTCGAGGCGATCGGCCCGGCGGGACGTGACCACGACATGGGCACCCACATCGAGGGCGCGTACGGCGAAGGCCCGCCCGATGCCCGCCGACGCCCCGACGACGAGGAGACGCCGCCCCTTCAGCCCGGGCCCGATCGCCCCCCCTTCACTCGTGGTTGGTGAGACAGGTGACTCGGCCATGGCCACAGCTTTCTGTATGACGCCGTCCCCATGAACCCACGGTCGAGCACCGAGGAGCCCGCGGGCGGGGTGCGGCGACGATCCGGACTGGGCCAGCGCTTGGTTGCGAACAATGCAGATCATATACAATCCGTTGCCTTGGGGTTTCGATCGGACACGGCCAGGTGGAGGGATGCTCGTGGTCGCTGACTGGCTACCGGCGAGGATGGCAGGCCTGCGATTGGCTTTGAATTTGGCCTGAAGTATTTTGAACTGCAACTCAAATTCCGGGTTCACCGGATTCGGACCCTTGGGAACGGGAGTGTCGTGGACAACATGCTCGGAATGAGGCGCTGGGCACCGGCACCGGCTCGGCGGCGCAGCTCCCATCGGGGGGACCATTGACGGCAGACGACGACAACGGCCGCCGTGAACAGCGCCGGACCCAACGTCAAGACTTGAGCCGGGGTCAACTGCTTGATGCGGCCGAGCGGGTC
>DASZJQ010000237.1:0-16416 GCA_035947875.1 Acidimicrobiales bacterium | reverse complement strand
TGGTCGCTGGCCGAGAGGCCCCCGTGGGGGTCGTGGGTGATGGCGCCGGTCAGGGGATCGGCCTCAGGCCGCAGGTCGACCCGCTTGAGGAGGGCGACGATGAAGGGAGCCGGCGCCACCTCAGGAGCTCCGCATGACGACGCCGTGGCCACCGAGCGGATAGTTCCAGGTGATGGCACCTTCCTTGTTGCAGACCATGTAACAGGTGCCGCACTCGAAGCATTCTTCGTAGTTGAACAGGATGCCGCCCTCCGCGGTCGGGACGAAGAGGCGGGCCGGGCACGCCGTCACGCACTCCCTGGTGGTACAGCTCTTGCACACGTCGTTGTCGACCACGATGTGGGCTGTCCCGGCCACCCGGAATTCCACGGTGGCCATGCGGTCCTCGAAGGATGGCTCGCTCACCCGAAGGTCCTCAAGGTGGTGATGCCGTCGCGGGTCAGGTTGCGCAGCCGGATGCCGCGGCGCTTTCGCTCCTGGCGAAAGATCGCCCGCAATCCCGGCTTGGGGGCGGGGTTCGAGACGGTGAACAACCCCTGCGCCACATCGCAGATAAGGTCGGCGTACTGGGTCTGCATCCGGTCGGAGAGCACCAGCGCGGGGGCACGCCGCATCTTCTTGTGGTCGGCCATGACGAAGGTGTCGTTCATCTTGCGCCGGTAGTCGGACAGTCCCGATGCGGTGGTGTCCCGCCGCCCGACGGCGGCGATGGCCGTCTCGGCGGCCGCCCGGCCCGATCCGATGGCGAAGTTGACGCCTTCGAGGAAGAGGCCGGCCGCCAGGCAGAACCCTCCGGCATCGCCCGCCACCAACATGCCGTCGGTGACGAGCTGGGGCATCGAGTCGAACCCGCCCTCCGGAATCAGGTGGGCGCTGTACTCGTGGAGCTCGGCGCCGCGCAGGGACGGGGCGATGGCCGGGTGCGCTTTGACGCCCGCAATGAGCTCCTCGGGGCGGACCTTGGCCCGTCCTAGCGCGTCGACATCGACCACCACGCCGACGGCGACCGTGTCGAGGTTGGTATAGAGGAAGCCGCCTCCCGGTATCCCCCGGGTGACGCCGATCATCTCGATGTCGACGCCCTGCCGGTCGACCAGCCCGAACCGTCGGTCGATCTCGTCCCGGCCGAGGGTGAGCACCTCCTTGGCCCCGAGGGTGAAGTGCTCACTCGAGAAGTTGGCATACAGGCCGGCTTCCTTGGCCAGAAACGAGTTGACGCCGTCGCAGGCGATGACCACCTTGGCGGTGACGTCGCCGTCCGGTCGGTCGGTGCGGACGCCGACGACGGCGCCACGTTCGTCCCGCCGGAGGCCGACCGCGGTGGTGCTGGTCACCAGGGTGGCGCCGGCCTCAACCGCCTTCTGGGCCAACCAGGCGTCGAACTCGGAGCGATAGGTACTGGCGCCGTTGAACGGTGGCGCCGACCACGCGTCCGCCCGCACGTCGACCGTGACGGCCTGGGTCGGGGTGGCCACCATGGTGGAGCGCCGGGTGATCCATCGCTGAACCGGGGCCTCCTCCCACCATCGGGGAATGAGGTCGTCGAGGATGCGGGCGTACGTCACGCCGCCGTACATGTTCTTCGATCCCGGAAACGGCCCCCGCTCCAGCAGGCACACGGAGAGCCCACCTCGGGCCGACACCAGGGCGGCGGCGGAGCCGGCCGGGCCGGCTCCGACCACCACCACGTCAAAACGCTCAGTCATCTGTTCCCTCCGGCGTCCGTTCCCTCCGGCGGGGCCGCCGTCACACCGAGCCGCCCGGCCAGCGCGACGGTCAGGGCCGCCGCGTCGGTGACGAGGGCGAGGTCGGCCATCAGCATCATGGGTGCACTGGGATCGAGGTTGATCGACACGACATCCTTGGGTTGTCCGATGCCGCTCACGTGCTGCACCGCTCCCGAAATGCCTACCGCGATGTAGAGATCGGGGTCCACCACCTGTCCGGTGGTGCCGATCTGACGACTGAACGGGGCCCAACCGGCATCGGTCACCACGCGGGTGGCACCGGTGGCGCACCCGAGAGCCGTGGCCACCCGGCCCAGCAGGTCCATCGCCTCGGGCGATCCCAGACCGGCTCCGCCGGCCACGATCCGCGTGGCCTCGCGCAACTCCATGGTGGCCGGGTCCGGCGGCACCAGCCCCTCGTAGTCGGCGTCGGGCTCCGGGACGATGTCGGGCGAGATGGAGCGAGACTCGACCTGCTTCCCCGATTGCTTCCCGGATCGGTCGTCCGTTCCCCGACTGCCCGGCTGCAGCGTCGCCACCACCGGTCCGATGAAGTCGACGTCGAGGAGTGAGTGCCCGCCGCCGCGCAGCAGGCTGGCCCCGGCCGGATCGATCTTGATGGCCCCGGCATGCAGGGGACGGCCCAGGGCCAGGGCCAGGCGCGGCGCCAGGTCCCGTCCGTCGGCCGAGGCGGGAAGCAGGACGACATCTTCCGCCTCGAGTTCGGGAGCCAGGGCGCGGGCCCAGCTCCCGGGTCGATATGGGCCGGCCTCCCAGCAGACGGCGACCGCCAGTGCGCCCGCCAGTTCGGCCCGGGCCATCTCGGTCCCGGTGCCCACCAGGAGGACGCGACCGCGTGCCTCGTTGACCGTCTCTTCGGCTCCGAGCGGCAGCACGCCGTCACGGACGGCAACGACGGCGATCACAGGGCGGCGCCGACCCGCTCGCCCTCGATCACCGCGGCGTGCGCCCGGCGGGGTGCCACACAGTCGCCCACCCGGTGCACTTCACAGAGCCCGCCGCCTTGCAACGCCCGCCACAGCTCGTCGGCGGGACGCGACGGGACGGCGCAAACCACCCAATCGACCCGGCGTTCGGAGTCCATCCCCGTGGTGTGCTGTTGCAGAGAGACCGTGACGCCTCCCGCTGCGCTGTCGCTGATGGCCGTGACCATGGTGTCGGTGGTCTGGATGATGTGCTTGGCCGTGGCCTTCATCCACCATGTCTCCATGTCGAGGGTGAGGCCCAGGTCCTGGCCCACCACCATGCCCGGGCTGACGATCTCGACCGCACAGCCGCGGTCGGCCAGCAGCTCGGCGGTGCTGGTGGCCTGGTGGAAGCCCAGCTCATCGACGACGAGCACCTGGCCCGAGGGAACTGCGCCGCCCTCGAGCACGTCCCGCACATCGACCACCCGGGGGTGATCGCCGGCCCACCAGGGCCGCTGGGGCACCGCACCGGTGGCCACGACCACCACGTCGGGGTGGTGGTGGGCCACCAGGTCGGCGCCGACCGTGGTCCCGAAATGGACGGCCACGCCGGAGCGCTGCGCTTCGGCCAGCTGGTTGCGGATGAGATCGGCCAATTCGGCCCGGCTGGGCACCGTCGCCGCCACCCTCACCTGTCCACCCGGCACCTCTTCGGCCTCGAACACCTCCACCCGGTGGCCCACCCGGGCCGCCGCGATGGCCGCCTGCAGCCCACCCGCCCCGGCCCCGACCACCATGACCCGGCGGGGCCGGCTGGCCCGGCGCCGGACCACCACCGACTCGCGCCCGGTGCTCGGGCTCTCGATGCAGCCCAGCCAGCGGTTGAGGCCCATGCGTCCGACGCATTCCTGATTGCAGGACAGACAGTTCCGGATGTCGGCCGCCTCACCCGCCCGCGCCTTCTTGGCGAAGTCGGCGTCGGCGATCTGGCCCCGCACCACACCGATCAGGTCGGCGTGCCCGTCGATGAGGGCCCGGTCGGCCTGGAGCGGGTCCTTGAAGCGACCCACGCCCACCACGGGCAGGTCGACCGCCTTGCGAATGGCGCTCGAGATCCACAGGGCGTAGCCCGGCGGCACCTGCATGGATGCCTCGATCATGTAGAGCGTGGCCGTGGCCACCCCGATCGAGGTGTTGATGTAGTCGACCAGGCCCGACCGCTCGACCGCTCGGGCCACGGCGACCGCGTCGTCAATGGTCGTACCGCCCTCGATGAGCTCGTCGCCGCAGAGCCGGACGCCGAGCGCCAGGTCCGAGCCGATCGACTGGCGCACCGCCGCCACGATCTCCATGAGAAGGCGGGAACGGTTCTCCAGCGGGCCGCCGTACTCGTCGGTGCGGCGGTTGGTGGCCGGTGAGAGGAAGCCCCGGACGATGGACGAGTGCGAACACTGCAACTCGACCCCGTCGAAGCCGCCTTCGGCGCAGTGGGCGGCCACCCGCGCGTACCCGTCGACGATCTCCCTGATCTCGTGACGATCGACCGCCTTGGGCACCTCACGGAACAACGGATCGGCCACCGGCGAGGGCGCCCAGGCCGGGAGCCGGCTGTACATGCCCGAGCCCTGCCCGCCGTTGTGGTTGATCTGGGCGAAGATCGGTGTGTCGTAGCGGTGGGCCGCCTCGGTGATCTTGCGGTAGCCCGGGATGACCGCACGGTGGAACCCGTGGATGAGTTTCTCGTACGGCCAGTCGGTCGGATGGGTCGAGTGCTCCTCGGTGATGATGAGACCGGCCCCGCCGGCCGCCCGGGCGCCGTAGTAGGCCGCATGTTGCTCGCTCGGCAGGCCCTCTTCGGCGTAGTTGGTCAAGTGGGCCGAGAAGACGATGCGATTGCGCACGACGGTGGGTCCCAGGCGCAGCGGTTGGAACAAGAAGCGGTACCGCCCACCCGAGCTCATAGATCCCCCAGGCCCAGGGCGGCCCGCCGCCCTTCGAGGACCGCCTCGTAGGCCGTGCGGGGGGCGACGGCGTCGCCGGCCCTGACCAGGCCCGGGTGGTCCCGCCACAGGGCATCGTCGGGCAGACCGAAGGTGACCTCGACCAGGAGGGCGGCCGGGATCTCCTCCTTCTCACCCGTGTACTGGTTCTCCAGGTGCACGGCGTGGTCGCCCAGCTGGCGCACGACCGATCCCTTGGCGATGCGCACGCCGGCGCGAGCCAGCCGCGCGTTGGCCGGCGCCAGGTCGCCGCTCCGGGACAACTGGACCCCGGCCACGAGGTCGCCGGTGACCAGGACGACATCGCGGCCGTGGGCGGCCAGGAGCTCGCCGACGGCCACCCCCACCGAGTCCCCGACCGGATCGGCCACCACAACCGCCCCGGCCGGAAGGTGGCGGAGCGTGCCGTCGAGGGCCGCGCGAAGCACGCTCGCCGCGGTCGCCACCGTCACGGTCCCGTCGCCCGCCGCCACGCCGGGGTCGTGGCGAGCCCCCGCGCACAGGATGACCCTTGTCCCGGCCGCCAGTCGCCGGTCCACGGCGTCGGGCCCGATGGCCGTGCCGGTGGTGACGCGCACCCCGAGGCGCTCGCACTCGGCGGCCAGCCAGGCCACCAGGTCGGCCAGGTGCTCCCGTCCCGCTCCGGCCGCCGCCGTGGCGAGCATCCCGCCCAGCCGCGCCTCGGCCTCGACCAGCTCGACGGCGTGGCCCAGGGTGGCGGCCACCCGGGCCGCCTCGAGTCCGGCCGGGCCTCCGCCGATGACGAGGACGTCGAGCGACGTGTTGGCCTGACCCGACGGGAACGCCTCCTCGGTCTCGTAGCCCGAGAAGGGCTCGCCGATGCAGCTGACCAGCGGGTTGCGGGCGTCGCGCACCTGACAGCGTTGGTTGCAGAGCACACACGGTCGGATCCGTTCCGGGACCCCGTCCGCCATTTTGCGGGCCAGGTCGGGGTCGGCGATCTGGGCCCGCGTCATCTCGACGAGATCGGCCGAACCGGCCGCCAGCGTCGCCTCGGCCATGTCGTGGGCGACGATCGAACCCTGGGCCACGACGGCGACCGCGGCCGGCAGGGCGCCGCGCAGGGCGGCGGCGAGGGGAACCGCGAAGCCCGGCTCGGTATGGCCGTCGGGCCTGGTCCCGCCCACGTCGAAGGCGGGCGCCCGGACGGCCACCATGTAGTCGACCGGGCCGGCCAGCTGTCGCGCCATCTCCGGCGCCATCTCGGGCGTGATGCCGGCCCACGGGGCCAGCTCGTCGCACCCCAACCGCAGGCCGACGATCGGGTCCGGGCCCACGGCCGCCCGCACCGCCTCGAGGACCTGGCGGGCCAGGAGGAGCCGGTCGGTGCCGTACTCGTCCTCCCGGGCGTTGGTCAGACCGGAGAGGAACTGACGGAGCAGGCTGAATTGCCCGGCGTTGATCTCCACCCCGGCCAGACCGGCCGAGACGGCCAGCCGGGCCGCCTCGGCGAAGCCGGCCACCACGGCCGCCAGCTCGTCGTGCTCCATCTCCTGGGGCACCTCACGGGTGGCCGGGTCGGGGAACCGGGACGGTCCCCACAGGGCGCGCTGGCTGTAGGCGCTCGAGCCTTGGCCGCCGGCATGGCCGAGGGAGGCCAGCACGACGGCGCCGGTGCCGACGGCCCGCACGCTGCTTCCGATGGCTTCCCAGCCCGCCCGGCACTCGGCCGCCAGCGGAGCCCGCTCGTAGGGCCAGTCGCTCTCGTGCACCGAGGCGGTCTCGGTCAGCAGTGTCCCGCAGCCCCCCTCGGCACGCCGCCGGTAGTACGCCACCGAGCGGTCCGAGAAGGAACGCCCGCGACACAGGTTGGTCTCGTGGGGACCGAACACCAGCCGGTTCGGCGCGGTGGTGCGCCCGATGGTGACGGGCTGGAGAAGATGTTCAGTCACATGTCACAGCCAGGGTGCGGGAGCCGAGCGATCCCGCGCCCGTCAGGTCATGCGTCGAACTTGACGACGCCACGGATGATGGTCCCGGCGGCCTGGTCGTCGTACCCCTGCTGGACCTGGTCGAGCGTGTACTCCTGGGTGATGATCTCGTCGATCTTCAGCTGGCCGGCCTCGAACAGGTTGAGCAGGTTGGGCACCTGGACCCGCGGGCTGGCCGAGCCGAAGACGGTACCCAGCAGGGCCTGATTGAACATGGCGAAGTTGAACAGGTTCAGCTTCACGTCCATGGCGTGGAAAGGCGAGATCGAGGTGACGACCACCCGCGCGTCCTTGGAGCCCAGTCCGCACGCCTCGGCGATCATCTCGCCGTGCAGCACGCCCGGGGTCAGGATGACCACGTCGGCGTTGCGACCCATGGTCAGTTCGGGGAGCATGAACTGGGCGTCCAGGATCGATGCCGCCGTGTGGGTGGCGCCCACCTCCTTGGCCTTCTCGAGCTTGAAGGGCACCGGGTCGACCGCGATGATGGTGCGGGCCCCGGCGATGCGCGCACCCTGGATCGCACCCGAGCCGACGCCACCGCACCCGACGACGACCACGGTCTCACCGGGCTTGACCTTGGCCCGGTCCACCGCCGATCCGAAACCGGTGGAGATGCCGCAACTGATGAGGGCGGCCGCCTTCATGTTGGCGTAGGGCTCGATTCGCACCACCGAGTTCTCGTGGCAGACCATCTCGTCGGAGAAGGTCCCCAGCTGCGCCATGCGGTTGAGGTTCTGGCCGCCCAGGTGGTAGCGGAAGGTGCCGTCACTGATCATGCCGCCGGCCAGGGTGGACATGCCGAGGTCGCACAGGTTCTGGCGCCCCGAGGCGCACCAGTGGCAGACGCCACACGAGGGGATGAAGGACACGGCCACGTGGTCGCCCACGCTGACCTGGGTCACGTTGGTCCCGGTCTCGGTGACGATGCCCGAGCCCTCGTGACCGCCCACCACGGGGAACATCGACTTCACGCCGATCATCTCGAGCACTTCGGGCGGCGCGCTGATGTCACCGGTCCGCAGGTGCTCGTCGGAGTGGCACATGCCCGAATAGACCATCTTGACCTTGATCTCCCGGTTGCCCGGCTCGTCGATCTCGATCTCCTCCAGCTTCCAGGGCTCGTCCAGCCCCAGGCACACCACGGCACGTGTCTTCATTGGAAATCCCTCCCGCTGCATTCGTCGAGGCCGGTTGCGCCTTCAGTATCGTCCTCCCTGCCCCCTCAGACAACCGAGCCCGGTGGAGGTCCTTCGCGGACCCGTCCCGGTGGCGCCAACTACAGTGCGCGCGTGGCCGTTCCCGCTCGTTTTGCCGAGGTGGCGGGCCGAATTCGTAACTGGGGACGCTGGGGTCCCGACGACGAGATCGGCACACTGAATTTCATCGATGACGCCGCCCGCCTCAGGGGCGCCGGGGCGGTGCTTAGCGGCAAGGCCTTCGCACTCGGGCTCCCCCTCTCGGAGGCCGAGGGCATCCAGGCCGGGTTCATACCGGGCCGGGTGAACCCCACCCGCGCCATGATCCAGGTCAACGAGCCGCTGAGTCCGGATCCCGACTGGGTCTGCTCGAGCGAGGACGTCGTGACCCTGGCCACTCAATGCGCCACGCACTGGGACGCCCTGGCCCACTGCAGCTACGACGGGGTGATCTACAACGGCTACCCCGCCTCGTCGGTCGACGCGCAAGGAGCGGGCCGGTGCGGCATTCATCGCCTCTCCACCGTGATCGGGCGGGGCGTCCTGCTCGATGTGGCCCGGGCCCTCGGCGTCGACGTACTGGAACCGGGGTACCCCATCACCCCCGACGACCTCACGTCGGCCTGCGACATGGCCGGCATCGCCACCGAACCGGGTGACATCGTGCTGGTGCGCACCGGGCAGATGGTGCATCTGGCCCCGGGCTCGCGTGACCTGGTCGCGTATACCTGGCCCAGTCCCGGTCTCACCGTCGAGACGGCGGAGTGGTTCTTCACCCGGGACATCGCCGCCGTGGCCATCGACAACCTGACCTTCGAGGTCTACCCCAGCCAGTACGACGACCTGTATCTGCCCGTCCACCTCCTGCACCTGGTGGAGATGGGGATGACCCAGGGACAGAACTGGGTGCTCGACCCGCTGGCGGCCGATTGCGCCGACGACGGTCAGTACTCCTTCCTGCTCGACGCCACACCCCTGCCCTTCACCAACGCGCTGGGTTCACCGCTCAATCCACTGGCCCTCAAGTAGGGCTCACTCCGGCACCCGGCGGCCCGGCCGGTACCTCCAGATGGGGAAGATCCGCGTGTGGAGCCAATACCAGCCCCCGCTGAACGGCATCTGCGTCACCACCTTGCCCGACGGGGCGCGGAAGTAATTCGTACACCCGGCCGTCCACACCGTTCCCACCATCCGCGACTGGACGCGGCGGTTGTAGCGGGCCATCACCCGCCGGCGAACGCCCAGGCTGGCCAGGCCCAACAGGTGCATGTGACGCAGCGCCGCCATCACGTAGTGCACCTGCGCCTCCAGCAGGAAGATGATCGACGTCACGCCGTTGGTGTTGGGCCCGTAGAGCAGGAAGAAGTTCGGGTACCCCGCCACCGAGATCCCCATGTAGGCCTCGGCGCCCTCCGCCCAGTCGTCACTGAGGTGCCGGCCACCCTCGCCGACGACGTCGACGGTGGAGAGATACTGGTCGGCTTTGAACCCGGTCCCGTAGATGATGGTGTCGACCTCGTGGACCTCGCCGTCGGCGGTGCGCGGCCCGCGCTCGGTGATCTCGACGATCGGCTCGGTGACCAACCGCACATTGGGCCGCTGGAGGGCGGGCAGCCACTCGCGGGAGGTCAGGGGTCGCTTGCACCCGACGGGGTAGTCCGGGGTCAGCGCCTCCCGCAGGGCCGGATCCTCGACCTTGCGGGCCAGGTAGGAACGGGCCAGCTCGGTCATGGCAATGGTCAGGTCGGAGTCGGTCCGGAAACTGGCCTGCTGGTACGTGCGCCAGATCCCGAAGCGGTGGAGCCGCGCCGCGCCGGGAACCCGGGCGAAGCGCCTTTGCTCGGCGGCCGAGTAGGGCTTGTCGAGCCGCGGGGTGATCCAGATCGGCGTGCGCTGGAAGACGGTGAGATGCTCGACGGCCGGGGCGATGGCCGGCACGTACTGGATGGCGCTGGCGCCGGTGCCGACGGACGCCACGCGCTCGCCGGACAGGGATTTGCCGTGGTCCCAACGCGAGGAGTGAAAGGCCCGTCCGGCGAAGCGGTCGGCCCCGGGGATGGCGGGGATGCGGGGCACGTTGAGCATGCCCAGCCCGCTGACCACCACATCGGCCGTGAACGATTCTCCGTCCGACGCGGTCAGGGCCCACTTCTGCGCCGCCGGCTGCCAGCGCGCGTCGGAGATGGCGGTGCCCAACCTGAGATGCGTCCGGATCCCGTACTGATCGGTGCACCGCTCGAGGTAGGCCAGAATCTCGGTCTGGCTGGCGAACGTGCGCGACCACCACGGATTCAGCTCGAAGGAATACGAGTAGAGGTGGGACGGCACGTCACAGGCCGCTCCCGGGTACCCGTTGTCCCGCCAGGTGCCGCCGACGCCGTCGGACTTCTCGTAGATGGTGAACTCGAATCCGGCGCGCTTGAGGGCGATGCCCATGGCGATACCGCCGGCGCCGGCACCCAGGATGGCCACGGTCGGCTTCGGCGACATGATCAGCGAGGTCGGGCGGCTCTCGGCGCCGCCGCGACGCCGACGGCCTCGCGGCCCACCACGCCGGTCGGCCCCGGACGGCCGGTGACGGACCAATGGAGCATGCGGGCCTGGGAGTCGATCAGATTGCGGGTGCGGATACCCCAGAACTCGAAGCCGTATCGATGAGCGGACACGCTGGCGAACATGGCGACCAGTGTCCCGGCCACCGCCATGGGATCCGAGCCGGCCGGCGACGACGTGACCGACCCGGGCGGACCGCGGTGGGACGGCGAGGCCTGGGTGATCACCTGGGCCAGGGCGATGGTGACGGCGTTGAGGGCGCGCACCCGGATGCCCCGCAACTGGGCATCGCCTTCTTCGGTGGCCAGATCGACCACCCGGAACACGGCGCGATTGTCCTCCCAGTACGACAAGAACGCCTCGGTCACGCTCAGCGCCGTCTCCCAGCTGGCCTCTTCGGACCAATCGCCGACCACCAGCTCGGAGAGCCGGGCCGCCTGGTCCACCATGCCTTCGGCCAGAACGCGAATGGCCTGCTCCACGTTCCCGAAGTACTGGTAGAAGGTCGCGGGCGAGGTGCGGGCCCGCCGGGCGATGTCGGTGACCTTGACCGAACGCCACGACGTGGTGCTCAAGAGCTCCACCGTGGCCGTCAGCAGGCGCTGGCGCGTTTGGCGCCCGCGCGCACCCGGCATCCGCCCATCGGTGGTGGACAGCGGGTCGGCGGTCCGCCCCAGTGGGACGATCTCAGCCTCGACGTCGGCGGGCTGCCCGGGCATCGCTCGTCAGCGTAGCGGCGCCGAATGCCACCCCTCGATCTCGAAGCCGCAGGTGGCGCCCCGGATAGCATGTGCGAATGGAGCAGACGCTGGCCCGCCCGCTCACCCGCGCCCAGCAGGCTCGACGTCAGCGCGTCATTGATGCCGCCATGGCGTTGGGACTCGAAGGCGGCTACGAAGCGGTGCAGATGCGCGACGTGGCGGCGCGGGCCGACGTGGCCATGGGGACGGTGTACCGCTACTTCACCAGCAAGGACCACCTCTTGGCCGCCACCCTGGTGCACTGGGTGGAAATGCTCGATACCCGGATCGGCCAGCACCCGCCGCGCGGTGATCATCCGGGCGACCGGGTGCGCGACGTGCTCGACCGCGCCCTGCGCGCCATGGGCCGCCAGCCCCGGTTGGTGGCCGCGGTGTTCGCCTCCCTGTCTTCACCCGACCCCGGGGCGGTGGGATGCCAGCAGCAGATCACGCTGTTGATGGAGGGCATCATCGCCCGGGCCATGGGAGAGCCGGCCATCCCCGACATGTCCGATCGGGCCCGCATGATCGGGCACGTCTGGTATTCGGCCCTGGTCGGTTGGATCAACGGCTGGTCCACCATGACCCGCGTCTACGACGAGCTGGCCGTGTCGGTGCGCCTCCTGCTGCCGGACGAACTCTCGCACGGGTAGGCGGCCCCGGGAGAGGCGTTCCCTTCCATCCGGCTCCACCCCGCTCCGCCGGGGTTGGCCTGGTCCCAACATGAAGTCACAATCATCCGACTGACGGTCACCGCAGAGTGGCCCCGGCGACCGCGACCGCCCCCGGTGAGGCGGCTATCGTCCCTGCGATGACGACCGGGACGGCCATCCGGGGCCTTCCCATTGAGTTCTCCGGTCTCTCGAAGCACTTCGGATCCGTGGTGGCCGTGGACGACCTCGCCTTCACGGTTGAGCCGGGTCGGGTCACCGGCTTTCTCGGACCCAACGGGTCGGGCAAGACCACCACGCTGCGCATGTTGCTGGGACTGGTGGCACCATCATCCGGGCGGGCGACCATCGGCGGCCGGTACTACCGCGACATCCCCAACCCGACCGGCCTGGTGGGTGCCGTGCTGGAAGCCACCAGTTTTCACCCGTCGCGCCGGGCCCGCACCCACCTGCGCATGGTGGCCCGGGCCGGTGGCCACGACGAGGCCAGGGCCGACGTCGTCCTCGACCTGGTCGGGCTGACCGCCGACGCCAAGCGCAAGGTGGGGGGCTTCTCCATGGGCATGCGCCAGCGCCTCGAGCTGGCCACCGCCCTCATCGGTGACCCCGATGTGCTCATCCTCGACGAGCCGTCCAACGGTCTCGACCCGCAGGGCATCGCCTGGCTGCGCGAATTCATGCGCTTCCTCGCCGGCGAGGGACGCACGGTGCTGGTGTCCTCCCACCTGCTGTCGGAGATGGCGCAGACCATCGACAACGCCGTGATCATCTCGCACGGTCAGCTCAAGGCGCAGGGATCGCTGGAATCGATCACGGCGGGGATCTCGCAGACGAGCATGCACGCCCGCACGCCCGAGGCTGATCGGCTCGGTGACGTTCTCACCGCGGCCGACATGCGATTCCGGCGCTTGGCTCCTGATGTCGTGGCCGTCGATGGGGTGACACCCGAGCAGCTGGGGCCGTTGCTGGCCTCCCACCAGATCGTGCTCTACGAGCTGACCAGTGAGGGAGCCGATCTCGAGGCCATCTTCCTCGAGCTCACCTCCGGCCTCGGCTTCAACGAGGTGGCGAAGCCCACGTGATCAACGCCGTCCGCTCTGAGCTCCTCAAGATGCGCACGATGCCCGGGGTCTGGGTCTGCTTCGGATTGGCCTTCCCGCTGACCGTCCTGTTCATGACGGCCGTCTTTGCCGGTGCAGGGGGTTTCCCCGGTCACACCTTCTATTTCGTGCACACCCTCAATCAGGAGCGCATCCTGCTGGGCGCCGGGTACCTCGGCATCACCTTTTTGGCCCCGATCACCGGGGTCATCTGCATCACCAGCGAGTACCGGCAGAAGACCATCACCGACACCCTCATCTCCACGCCCGTCCGCAGCCGGGTCCTTGGGGCCAAGGTCTTGGTCACGTCCTACTGGGCCATCCTCATGGCCGTTCTCACGCTGGTCGTGGCGCTGGCCGTCGGACTGCCCTGGAACTCCAGTCTGGGTGGCACCACCTCGTCGGTGATCGATCAGGCCGGGGCGGTCATCCCGGGTCTGGTGGCAGCCTCCATCCTGCTGGGCCTCTTCGGGTTGGGCTTCGGCGTCCTGGTCAAGAACCAGGTGGCCGGCATCCTCATCACGATCGGCACCACCTTCATTCTCGAGGGCATTCTCATCGCTCTGGCCAAGGCCATCTTTCACTACAACTTGAATTGGCTTCCCTCCTCGGCGGCCGCCGCACTGGCCGGCGCCGTGGCGCGAGGGGGATTCGGCGGCGGGAACGGCCACGCTCCGGATCTCCTGCCGTGGTGGCAGGGCGGCCTGGCGATGTTGGGCTGGGGCCTGATTCCCCTCACCATCGGCTACTTCACCACATTCCGCCGCGACGTCACCTGACGGCTGCTGATCAATCGATTGGTTCGTCGAATTCCCCGTCGGTCTCGTCGCCGCCGGCCACCGGCGCGTCGAGATCCCAGCCCTCATCGTCGCCGCCCCGAGGGTCAAGGCGCCCGGACGGCGGCTCGCCGATGCCATCGGGGTCGTCGATGCCTCCGTCGAGGACCGCCAGTGATTCAGGGTCATCGAGCCTCAGCCCGGCTTCGTCAAGTTCCCGATCGTCAACCTGGAGCGCCGGATTGAGCGAGGGATCCTGTTCCACCTCTTCGACGAAGTCCGGATCGATCCGCGAGGTCTCGTCGAGCGCCTCGTCCCCTTGCTCGAAGGACTCCGTCCCGAGTGGTTCGTCAGGCGAAGTGAGGTCGTCCTGGCTCATGGTCTCGGCTCCGCCATCGGGAAGGACATGCACCGATGATACGAGGCGGCCCTACGGGGCCGGCGCGCTCCCCTCGGGGTCCAAGCGCCGAGCAATGTCGCCGGCTCAGCGCCGAAGGGAGACCCCGGGGCGCCGCGCCAGACCCTCGTCGTCGGTGACGCCGTCGGTTCGAATGGGCACCCCGTTGACCAGGACGTGGGTCACGCCCAGCGGTGCGTCCGCCGTCAGGCGCTCGCCGTCGGCGGGGAAGTCGCGGATGCGGCGCAGTGGTCCGGGAGCCACCGTCTGCGGATCGAAGACGCAGAGGTCGGCGGCCTGGCCGACGGCCACCGTGCCCCGATCGGCTAACCCGTAGACCTGCGCCGGCTCACCGGTCAGTTTGTGGATTGCCCGTTCGATGGGCATGACCCCTTTCTCGCGCACCCAGTTTCCCAACAGGTCGGTCGAGAAGCAGGCGTCACAGAGTTGGGAGACGTGCGCGCCCGAGTCGGCCAAACCGAGCAGCACGTTGTCGCGCGGCAAGAGCCAGGCGATGCCCTCGGGATCATCGTTGGCCAACACCGACCAGAAGCGGGCTTCGAGGTTGTCATCGAGGGAGATGTCGAGCATCACGTCGAGCGGGGTGCAGCCCCGCTCCTCGGCCAGCACCATGACCGGTCGGTCGGTCAGGTCGGGATGCGCGGCCGATTCGGCCACCGAGATGTTGGCCCAGTTGACGGGGAAGCCACCGCGCCCCCCGCTGACCTCGTCCCAGGCCGTCTGGCGCCACGCCGGGTCCCGGTAGGAGGCCAGTCGCTCATCCTTGGTCTTACCCATGAGCGCGGCGAAGGTGGGGCGCATGTTCAAGGTGAAGGGCTCGGAGAGATTCATCTGGAAGACGAGCGGGCGGCAGGACACTTGGGGCCACACCTCGACGCCGTCGGCCCAGGCGGCATCGTGTTCGGCGATGACCTTCTCGTGGTAGGGATAGCCCTTCACCGTGAGCAGCGCCGTCCAGGTGAAGGGGCGACCGATTTCCCGCTGCAGGGCGAAGACCTCCTGGTGGTTCATCACTCCCCCGGGCAGCAGGGCCACCACCCCGCGTGAGCCCTGACGCAGCGGTTGCAGCAACGCCCGGAGCTCTTGGGCGTCGGCCACCCGGGACGGGACCGGGCGGCCGTGGTCACCGTTGTGGGTGGGCGACATGCTCGAGGCGAAGCCGGCTGCGCCGCCCGCCATAGCCTCGGCCACTACCGCCTGCATGCGGTCGATTTCGTCCTCGGTGGCCGCGCGCTCGTACGCTGCCTCCCCCATGACAAAGAGGCGCACCGCGGTGTGACCCACGTAACAGCTGAAGTTCAACGCGGTGCCTCGGCGTTCCACCGCATCGAGGTACTGCGGGAACGTTTCGAATTCCGACCAGGGGACCCCGACCGAGAGAGTGTCGAAACTCATGTCCTCGACGTGCTGCAGCGTGTGCGCCATGAGGGCGACGCCCTCGGGCCGGATCGGCGCTATGGAGAACCCGCAGTTTCCGGCAACCACTGTTGTCACCCCGTGGAAGGAGGACGGGGTCAACGAGGGGTCCCAGAAGACCTGGGCGTCGTAGTGGGTGTGGATGTCGATGAACCCGGGGGAGACAACCTGTCCGGTGGCATCGAGGGCACGGCGACCGGTCAGGCCCGTGCCTATGTCGGAGATGCGCCCGTCCGTGACGGCGACGTCGGCCACCTGCCCCGGCGACCCCGTCCCGTCGATCACCGTTCCACCGCGAATGACTGTGTCAGCGCTCATTTTTCTGCACTCTCCCTCGTTCAGCCACACCCATCGTCGCAGCCTCGCTGACTTCGTGCACGCTCAGAGGTACCGAGTGGCGTATGGCGTCGATTACGGTGCAGGTACGGGACGGATGGCTTGAGGGGTCCGATATGGCGGTGAATTTTCTGAGACGTAAGAGCGAGTCGCCAGAGCCGCAGGACTCGTTGCAAATCTCCGGCGCCATCGTGGCGGCGTCCGACGGTCCTTCACCGGTGGAGCTGGTCGACGCCGGGCACGCCGCGCACGGGCTCGGTGTCGTCCGGGACCAATACGTGCGCAAGATCCGCCGGACACCGACGCTTCGGATGGTGCCCAGCTCCATTCGGGTCGAGGGTCGGCGCTTGCACTTTGCCGTATCCGACAACGAGGGCGCGCACGGCCCGGACGGGCCGGGCACTCCTCCCATCTGGGCGGTCAATATCCACGGGTACTTCGCCGGCGGCGGCATGTATTGGCGGGAGAGCGCGCGACTGGCGGAGCAGATGGGGTGGCGGGTCATCAATCCCAGCCTGCCGGGTTTCGGCGGGAGTGACCCACTTGATTGGCACGACGTCTCCATGGAGAGCCTGGCCAATCAGGTCATGGCCATCGTG
>DASZJQ010000236.1:0-9999 GCA_035947875.1 Acidimicrobiales bacterium | reverse complement strand
AGTTGGAATTGGGCCCTCCTCCCGATTGTCCTGCTGGAGGTCGGGCTCCTGTCGCTGCTGGGAGTTGGCAACCGTCGCTTCCGCGGCTGGTACGGAGGTTCCGGCCGGTGGCTCATCCTGCTGCCGGTCTGGGCTGCCGGCCTCTACCTGCTCTTCCAGTCCCTGACGTCGTTGCTGCCACCGTCCATTTGAACGGGACCATCGATCTCGTCTAGGGATTGCTCTGGTCGAATGCGTCCCATGCCCCGCGGGCGGCGTCATCGGCCGTGTAGGGAGCCTCTCGTTGCTTTTCATCGGCCCTCAGCAGGTCGGTGCCGTCGTGGGGCGCACTCCCGCCGCCCCTGATCGGCACGGGATCGACAACAAACGGTACGTCGGCCACGGGATCGCTGCCCTCAACCCCGTCGTCGCGGACCAGATGGGTCGGCTTTCCCTCCGACATCCATCGGGCTTGGTGTCGCTGGTACGGGTCCGTATACCAACCTTCAATCATTTCAACCGGTTCCACGCCACTCCCTCAGAGAGCACCAAAGGCGAACAAGGCGCCGATGGCGCCCACGACCAGCAGGAAGATCAACGTGGGGAGGATCCGTCTCGGGGCACCGCGCCCGGGATTGCGCTGGGAAGGCAGGGGTGTCAGCACCGGGATGATCAACTGGTCGACCATGTTCTCTTCGGGCACGGGAGGCCCGCCGCTGGACCCGTCGCCCCCTTGCCACTGCCGCTCGAACTCCTGGCCTTCCGAGACCCACTGGGGGCGATCATCTGGAGCGCCATGGGAGGGAGCCGCATGCAGCACGTCAGCGGAGATCACCTCGGTGGGTGGCGGATCGTACGACTCGCTGGCGCCGTCGCGCACCAATTTGGTGGCCTTGCCGTGAGAGATATAGCGGGCCTCGTGCAGCGCAAACGGGTCCTGGAACCAACCGTCCGGCGTCGACGTCATTGCGGTCCCCTCCTCGTTTGATACCGAGCCAATGGCAGCTGGGTACGGGAGCGTCGTACGCCCAACTCTATGGGCGCGCCGGTCGACGCGTCGGCGAAAACCGCAGAATTGCCCGCCCGTGTGACGGTGAGGTGATCAGAACGTGAATGAAGGATGACGTGCGGCTGATCTCGTCCGGCGGCCCGTCAATTGTTGATCTGGACGGAGCTGATGTACCACCCGTTGGGGAGAGCCGTGGCGCCGAGCTCGTACAGCGGGTCGGTCGGAGGGCTCCCCCCTGGCGGCCCGAACGTGCACACGATGGGAATGTTGGAGTTGCATCCTCGGTCGATGGCCAGGCCGGCGGTGTACGGCGCGGCGAAGAGGGTTGCGACGGCCGCGGGAGTGGCCACGGAGAGGGCCTGGGGCCGGTTGCCCGTGGCCCAGCTCGAGACCAGCGCGGACGCCGCCGCTTCGGCGCTGGGTTGGGGCGCCGCCGGAAGAGCGACCGTGGTGGTGGTGGTGGCCGGCGCCTTGCGCGTCGTGGACGTGGTGGACGAGCCACCGTGCCCGGTTGTGCAGCCCGCCGCCATGATGGCCAAGACCGGGCCGACGATGATCGCGCGCACGTAGCCCGGTGTGGTGATCATCCGGTCCATCTTGCCAGTTCGAGAAGTTGACGACCGGCAACGTCCCTGATCGGAAGCCCCCCGGATTCGGAGGACCGGACTGCCGATGAACGAGCTCGTCACCACCACCCTCGCCATGGTCGCCTCCATCGGTGCATGCCGGCCACCGCCCGCCCGGCTCGTAAACTGTCGAGATGCGAGTCGCCATTGTCGGTGCCACCGGTCAGGTGGGCGTGGTCCTGCGCTCGATCCTGGCCGAGCGCAACTTCCCGGTCGACGAGATGCGCTATCTGGCCTCCGCCCGCTCGGCCGGGACCACCCTGCCGTGGGGCGACCGCGACATCGCCGTTGAGGATGCCGCCGTGGCCGACCTCTCCGGGATCGACCTGGCGCTGTGCTCGGCCCCGGCTGCGGTGTCCCGGGTCCTGGCGCCCCGCCTGGCCGAGGCCGGCGCACTCGTGATCGACAATTCATCGGCCTGGCGCATGGATCCCGACGTACCGCTGGTGGTGCCCGAGGCCAACGCCGGCGCCTTGGCCTCCATCCCCAAGGGCATTGTGGCCAACCCGAACTGCACGACGATGGTGGCCATACCGGTGCTCAAGCCGCTCCACGACGCGGCCGGGCTCAACCGCCTCATCATCTCCACCTATCAAGCGGTCTCGGGCGGCGGCGTGGAGGCGGTGCGCGAGTTGGCCGAGCAGCTGGCCAAGACCGTCGACCGGGCGTCGGACCTCACCTTCGACGGGGCGGCGGTGGACTATCCGCCCTCTTCGGTCTATGAGGCTCCGATCGCCCACAACGTGCTCCCACTGCAATTCACCATCGTCGACGACGGGTCCCTCGAAACGGACGAGGAACAGAAATACCGCAACGAGAGTCGGAAGATCCTCGGCCTTCCCGACCTGGCGGTGACCTGCACCTGTGTGCGGGTGCCGGTGTTCACCGGCCACTCGGCGGCCATTGTGGCCGAGTTCGACCGGGAGCTCTCGGTGGAACGGGCCACCGAGGTCCTGTCGGCCGCGCCCGGCGTTGTGCTCGCCGAACTCCCGACCCCGCTCATGGCGGCCGGCGGTGATGTGGCCTACGTGGGGAGGCTGCGGCGGGCCCAGGGGGCACCGCACTCGCTGGCCTTCTTCGTCGCCGGGGACAATCTCCGCAAGGGTGCGGCCCTCAACGTGGTACAGATCGCCGAGATCGTGGCGGCCGGGCGCGCCTGAGCGCGTCAGTCCGCCCCGGAGGTCGCGGGCTCCGGACCGCCGACGACCAACGCGGACATACGCCGAGCCAGGTTCACGGCGTGATCGCCGAAGCGCTCATAGAACCGGGCCACCATGGCCAGCTCGATGGCCACCGGCAACGGCATGGTCCCGGCCACGAGCTCGGCGGTGAGCGTGACGTGGAGGTCATCCAACTCATCGTCGAGATCGTCGACCTGATTGGCCGCTGAGGCGGACCGCTCGGCAAAGGCATCGGCCGTGCTGCGCCAGATGGTCGTGGCCACCTCGCCCATGCGCTCGACCAAGCCACGGCTCCGGGCGGACATCTCGGCACCCAATCCACGGGCGGCCCGCCGGGCGATGTGCTCGGCCAGGTCCCCGTTGCGCTCCATATCGGGGAGCATGCGCAGGATGGCTACCAGCTCGCGCCGGTCTTCCGCCGTGGTCTCGCCGTGCACCAGTTCATGCTGCACCGTGTGGGAGATCTCGCTGATGATGCGGTCGATCACCTCATCGCGCTGGACCAGCTCTTTGGCCGCCTGGCGATCGCCGGCCAGGAGCGCATGGGTGGCGCCGGCGATGCCCTCCCCGACCAGGGCGAACACCTGGGCGAACAACCGGTCGACTTCATGGGGCTGGGGGATGGTGGGCCATAGGGGCTGTTCCATGACCAAGGGCCCGGACACGGGTCGAGTGTCCGCCTCCTCCTCGTTGGCCCAACTCTGCCGGGTGGTCCCACCAATGCGAAACGCCATCAATGCCACGCTACCGGCTCACCCGCGGGGGATTTCAGCGGCCTCGGACACACGTCCCCGTTCGCGATACACCCCCCAGTTACGCTGGCCTCGTGATCATCGGAATTGCCATTGGAGTTGTGGTGGGGTTGGTGCTGGGCCTCGCCGTGCACATGGTGCGCCTGGCCAGGGTCAGCGCCCAGGCCAGGACGGCCGAGGCCCGGTTGGGCGACGCGCAGGCTGCCGCCGCCGAGTTGAGCTCGCAGCTGCAGGCAGCCACCGGCGCTGCCGCCGAAGCCGAGACCGCCCGGGCCGTGTTGGCCTCTGAGCTGGACTTTCTGCGCCGATCGGCCGAGGACGACCGCACCCGGACCGAGCAGGAGCGCCAGCGCCTGGCCGGAACGTTCGCCGAGCTTTCGGCCGAGGCGCTCCAGAAGAACAACGAGCAGTTTCTCGCCCTGGCCGAGACCAAACTCGGTCAGGCGCAGACGGCGGCCCAGGGAGATCTGACCCAGCGCCAGCAGGCCATTGCGCAACTCCTGGACCCGTTGAGCGAGACCCTGGCCCGCTACGAACTGGGCCTCAAAGAGATCGAGGTGGAGCGCAAGGGCGCCTACGAGGGGCTGAAAGAGAAAGTGGCCCAGCTGACCCTGGGCAACGCGCAGTTGCAGAAGGAGACGCGCAATCTGGTCACGGCCCTCCGGTCACCGCAGACGAGGGGCCGGTGGGGGGAGATCCAGCTCCGCCGGGTCGTGGAGATGGCCGGGATGCTGGAACACTGCGACTTCGACGAGCAGGTGTCGACCAACTCCGACGATGGTCGTCTGCGCCCGGACATGATCGTCCACCTCCCGGGGGGCGGGGAGATCGTGGTCGACGCCAAGGTCCCGCTCGATGCGTTTCTCAAACTCATCGACGCCGACGACGACGAGGAGCGTCGCACCCACCAGTTGGCCCACGCCCGGCAGCTGCGGACCCACGTCGATCAACTGTCGAAGAAGGAGTACTGGAAGCAGTTCGGTCAGGCTCCGCAACAGGTGGTGGCCTTCATTCCCGGAGACCAACTGCTGTCGGCGGCCTACGAGTCCGATCCCACCCTGCAGGAACACGCCATGGCCAACAACGTCCTGCTGACCACGCCCACCCTCCTTATCGCCGTGCTGCGGGCCGCCGCTTTCGGATGGCGCCAGGAGACCTTGGCCGACAACGCGCGAAAGGTGCAGGTGTTGGGGGCCGAGCTCTACGACCGCCTGCGCATGATGACCACGCACCTGCAGACGCTGCAACGCAGCCTGACCTCTAGCGTCGGGGCCTACAACAAGGCCATCGGATCGCTGGAGTCGCGGGTGCTCGTCACGGCTCGCCAGTTCCCCGAGCTCGGCGTGGTCGGCAACGAAGTCGAAGGATTCGCCGAGCTCACCCCGATCGAGGCGACGCCGCGTCTGCTCCAGGCCGTCGAGTTCTCGGCGGACGAGGACGACGACGAGCCACCGATCGAGTTCTTCGCGCGGTCATTTCCGTAAAGCGACTCGGCGGCAGGCGCCAGTGCCGGCGGGGGGAGAGCGAGTGGCCGCCCGCCGGCGTCCGATGTCAGCCAGCCGGCCTTCCGAATTCAGTCGGTGACGGCCTCTTCACCGGCGGTCACCAAACGGCGTACCTCTCCCACGGTCGCCGCCAGGTCGGTGAGATGGCGCTCGATGGCCCCATCCGGGGTGAGAAACAAGAAGGTCACCCGGGTGACCGGCTCGGCGGTTGAGGCGCTGACGGTCAGGGCGTAGGAAGCCCCCTGGATGCGATACCCCTCGACCCGACGGTCGAGCGCATCGGGATCAGAGGTCGCCGCCGTCTTATAGTCCACCACGACCAGACCGTCGGGGCCGCGGTACAAGAGGTCGATATACCCCTCGAGCAGTCGTCCGTCGACGGGGATGCAGGCGTAGATCTCCCGCCAGTGCGGCGAACCGGCTGCCGCCACCACCGACGGAGATCCCAGCGCCTGGAGGACGAGTGTGCGCACGTCATCGGCCCGGTCCGGTACGGCCTCGGCCTCGCACTGGGCCACGAGCGCCTCGTCGAGACGGGCTCCAGTTGCCAGGTCGATGGTCTGCAGCACGCCGTGGACGGCCCGCCCCACGGCCGTGCCGTACCGGCCCTTGAGCCACGGGGGGAGGTCGAGGTCCCGGGGTCGCTTGCGCAGGCCGGGGTCGGGCTCCCCCTCGCTATCGGGCGACCCCTCATCGGTCAGCGCGGTGGCGGCCACCGTGGTGGGACGAGCGGCCCGCCGAAGGGCATCCGTCCGCTCCGCCGCCCATTGGGCAAAGGGAGGTGGGGGCAAAGGAGACGTCACGACGGCCGGACGCAGCACGTCCAGGGTCGCCGCCGCGTCCGGGAGGTCGTCGACCACATCGCCCATGCCCGCGAGCAGCAGCTCGGCATTGGTGCGCGACTTCGGGCTGGGCGGTGGCTTGGCTCGGGCCTTGCGGTGGAGGGACACGATCAGGTGGTCACGCGCCCGGGTGCACGCCACGTACATCAGACGGATCCGCTCGTGGAGGCCCATTTGTTCGTCGATCGGCGCCCAGTCCACGTAGTCGTCCGTGCGGACCTTGTTGCCGAACCTGTAGCCGACGCCCCCGTTGGTGGGAAAGACCACCTCGGCGGGTGCGCGTCGTCCCGATGGCACCGTCGACATCCCCGACACGATGGTGATCGGGAACTCCAGGCCCTTGGCTCCGTGGATGGTCAGGATGCGCACCGCATCGTCGTCACTCTCGGGCAGGATCGACTCGGTCACCCGAGCGCCCTCGACCGTTTGCGCCGTCACCCACTGCAGGTACTGGCGCAGGTTGCCACCGGTGGCCTCGCTCCAGGCCCGAGCCTGGTCGGTCACGAAGCGAAGTCGCCGCCACACGTCGCGGGGGCGCCCCTCGGCGAAACCCAGTTCCATGGCCCGGCGATCACGGACGATGGATCCGAGCAACTCGGAGGGGGCCAACCAGGTTCGTTGGACGCATCGATCGCGCAAATAGCTCAGGCCGGCCCGAACCGGGTCATCGATGGGCACGGTGTCGGGCTGATCGGCCAGGTAATTCCAGTGCCCCTTGCGCTCCCACTTGAACCGGAACAGGTCGTCGTCGCCGCACGCCAGCAGCGGCGTGCGCAATGCGGAGACGGTGTGGAGGGAGTTGGTCGGATCGTCGATGGCCCGGAGCACCATGAGCAGGTCGCGCACCGCCCGGCTGGCGTAGACCAGCGAACTGGTCTCAGCCCGAAAGGCGATACCGGCCTGGTCGAACGCCTCCTCGAGGAAGGGGAGGGAGGTGCGCGCCGGCACCAACACGGTGATGTCCCCGAGTCGGGCCGGCCGCCAGGCGCCGTCGGTGTTGCCGTCGGTGTCGGTGTCGGTGTTGCTCACCTCCCACCCCTCGTCCATCACGCGGGTGACCGCGGCGGCGACCTCGCTCGCTTCGGCCGCACGGAGGGCATCGGCCGTGGTGCCCTGCGGGAGTTCGTGGCGGCCGAGGACCGCCAGCGCGGGCCCGGTGGGAGGAGCGAGCCGGGTCGCCTCCAGGTCCAGGTACGCGGGCTGCGAGTCGACGGGCATGGTGACGTCGGTGGGCTCGCTCATGAGGGCGGCGAAGGTGTGGTTGACCCAGTCGATGATCGGTTTCACGGTCCGGAAGTTGGCCGTGAGTTCGACCACCCCACCGCCATCGGACCCGAAGCGTTCGGCCGCCCGGAGGAACGTAGAGATGTCCGCCCGGCGGAAGCGGTAGATCGATTGTTTGGGATCGCCCACGACGAAGAGGTGACCGGGGGCGACCTCCAACCGGTCCCACGGTTCGCTGCCCGCCGACGGGCTCAGCGGGTCGACGGCGGCAATGCGAACAGCCAATTCGATCTGGATCGGGTCTGTGTCCTGGAACTCGTCGAGCAGCAACCGGTCATAGCGCTGGTGCAGGGCAGCCCGCACGGCCGGGCCGTGAACGGCGTCGCGCAACAAGGCCCGGGCCAGGACGAGCAGATCGTGGAATTCCAACTGGCCCGCACCCTGGCGGTCCGCTGCGCTCGACAAGGTGAATTGGCGGATGGCGCTGCCGAGTCGGTCTGCGCAGGCATTGGAGACCTTGTCCCGCACGGCTTCCAGCCCCGCACCCGCCGCGCCGATGCGGGCCCTGAGATCATCCAGGTCGCAGGTCCAGGAGGCCTTCTTCCCTCTGCCGCCGACCTTGAAGCTGGGCAACTTCGGATCGGCCTGGGGCCCGAGGGCCTCGAGCAGGTCGAACTCATCTTCGATGGCCACCAACTCGCCCATCCGGATGGCGATCTCGTCGAGCCGCTCCCGAAGTTTGTCGCCAGGGTCGCCGCACGGCTCGCCACAGACATCGCGAATGGCCGTCACGGCGGAGACGAAGAGCTCACGAACCGGCGGGGGTTCGGGGGATG
Organism: Acidimicrobiales bacterium; assembly: GCA_035947875.1. Taxonomy (GTDB): domain Bacteria; phylum Actinomycetota; class Acidimicrobiia; order Acidimicrobiales; family RAAP-2; genus Bog-473. Next base: position 2,045 of record DASZJQ010000236.1, on the reverse strand, counting down.
CCTCGGGGACCCACTCCTGGACCAGGTCCCAGTTGTCGTCGAAGGCCTCGGCCAGCGACTGCAGGGCGGCGTCGGGCCGGACGCCGGCGGCAAGGAGGAGCAGCACGGTCCGCTCGAGCGAGCGGTCGGCCAGCAATTGATCGCGGAATGACGACCAGCGGGCGTCGAAGGCGACCTTCGAGCTGACCTCGTCGAGTACCTCGACCCGGGGCGGGAGACCGGCCTCCACCGGGTGTTCGGAGAGCAGGCGCTGGGCAAAGGAGTGCAGCGTGCCGATGGCCGCCCCGTCGAGTTGGTCCAGAGCCACCCGGCAGCGCTCCCCGACCTCGCCTTCGGGATCGGCCTCGGCCTCCTTCTCGAGCCCCGCTCGGATGCGATCGCGCAGCTCGGCGCCGGCCTTTTCGGTAAACGTGATGGCCGCAATTCGCCGCAGCTCGACCCTCCCATCCCCCACCAAGGCCAGCACCCGCCCGACGAGGGCGGAGGTCTTGCCCGACCCCGCCCCGGCTTCGACGAACAGGGTGGTGTCGAGGTCCTCGGTGATCCGATCGCGCGCCGTTTGATCGGGGGGCACAACGTTCTCGGGCGCGGTGTCCTGCTCAAGCATCGGGCCGCCGCTCGGATCCGCCCTCGGGCACGGGCTCCTCGAATGGCTGGGCGAGTTTGACGAAACTGGCCATGGCGGGATCGGCCTGCTTGCGCTCGAATTGACGGCGCTCCTCGGCCACTCCCATGTCGTCGGGATCGCAGTACGCGCACTCGACCCAGGGCGTCGTGCTCGATGCGGTGGGGTGATGGGGAAAGACTCCAGCCTCGATGCCGTTCACGACGGTCCCGAGGGTTTCCCCGACGTGCGCCAGCACGGCGGGCGTGACCGAGTACCCGACGCGCTCGAAGCCTCCCCGCGCCGAGACGAACCAGTACTCGGCCCGCACGGGCGCGTCCGGGATCTCCCGGAAGAGGCGAGCGGCCTGGCCGTAGACCGGCAACTGGAGCCGCCGGCCCTGCGCATCGGGATTGCCCTCGTTCAGTCCCCTGTAATCATCGGCTTTGCCCGTCTTGTAGTCGAGGACGCGGAGCGTGCCATCGGTGCCGACATCGACTCGGTCGGCTTTGCCTCGGAATTGCACGCTGCGCCCATCGGGCAGGTCGAGCGCGACGGTGCCCAGGACTACGTCGGGCAGCCCGAAGGCCAGCTCGGCGGCCAGGGGCCGGGTGCCGTCCTTCCGGCGGACGTCGGAGTCTTCCTCGAGGAATCGCAGCAGGTCGGCGAGGATTCGTTTTTTGTCTTGGCGCCAGAAGATGGGCCGCCCGGTGAGACCTCGATCCTCGTACTCGGCCGAGACCCGCTCGCAGATCTCGACCATGCGGGCCCGATCCGACGGCGACCAGGGTTCGCTCGGGCCCGGCTGGTCGGCTGACGGGCGGCTGAGCACCTCGCCGATGAAGTCTTCGAGGGCTTGGTGGACCAGGGACCCTTTGTCCCGCGGCGTGATGCGGAGCTCATCTTCGGGGTTCTCGACCTCGTCCACCCCCAGCACGTTGCGCAGGAGGTAGGCGAACGGGCAGGCCGCCCACCCTTCCAGCCGGGTGGCCGAGGTGACCCGCTCGGCCGGCGACGGCGGCTGGAGGCCGCCCAAGTTGCCGTCAAAGCGGGTGAAGCGGTCGCTGCGCCGGGCCGCGACCACCTCGGCGCCCGCCCCGAGCGTCACATCTCGGGTCGCGGTCAGAACCGGGAGAGACAGCCGGGTCGATCCCTGGGCCATGAGGTAGCGCAGCCGGTGTTCCTGCTCGGTCGCGGGAAAGGCCATGTGTCGGAGACCGGCATCGAAGGAGGCCACGTGGGTGAGCCAGTCACGCTTGGCGGCCAGGAGTTCCTCCGACCACCAGCGTTCGCCGGCGACGGCGCTGGCAATCTGCAGGATCCAGCGTGAGGGGACCCGCTCGATGTTGCGGCGCAGGTCACCCCGCGGGATGCACAGCACCTGGTGCGATGCGCTGGCGAGGACGGCGAGGAGGTGGCGGTGCTGGCGCTCGACGCGCTG
>DASZJQ010000235.1:0-22012 GCA_035947875.1 Acidimicrobiales bacterium | reverse complement strand
GTCGGGTTCGGTCAGGTCCAACATGCGGCGGGAGAGCGGACCACCGGCATCGGCCCCGACCCGTTGCAGCTCCATGTTCAAAATGGCGTAGCTCCGGTTGGCCAGGATGACCGTCGTGACGTTGAGGCCTTCGCGAGCCTGGGTCCACAGCGCCTGCAGGGTGTACATGGCGCTCCCGTCGGCTTGAAGGCAGAGCACCGGTCGATCGGGTGCGGCGACCGCGGCACCGGTGGCCGCGGGGAGCCCGAAGCCGATGGCCCCGCCGGTGAGGGTCAGCCAGTCGTGGGCCGGTGCCCCGGCCGTGGCGCCGGGGACGAACAGCCCGGCCGTGTTGCCCTCGTCCACCACGATGGCGTCGTCGGGCAGGGTGGCGCCGATGGCCGCGGCCAGCGTGTCGGGCGCCAAGGCGCCCGCCGGCCGGTCGGGTCGAGCCGCCGGGGCGGGCGCGGCGCTGTCGAGGGGGGCGTTCACCGCCTCGGCCAGGGCTTCCAGCGCGGTGGCGGCGTCCTCCCCCGGGAGGACCAACGTGTGCACGGTGCAACCGGCCGGAACCAGGTCACTCGGTTTCCCGGGGTAGGCAAAGAAGGACACCGGGGATTTTGCCTCGACCAGAATGAGGTGCTGCACCCCGTCGAGTTGGGCCTGCGCCATTTCGCCCAGATAGGCCAAGCGCTCGACCGCCGGGATTCCCGCTCCCCGGGCCAGATTGGTGGGGAAGGTCTCGCCCAACAAGGCGGCGCCGGTGGTCGTGGCGATGCGGCTGGCCGCGTGCAGGCCCCGAGCACGCACGGCACCGCCGCCCAAGAGCAGCGCGGCGCGTTCCCCTGAAGCCAACACCTTGGCCGCACTGGCCACCGTCTCCGCCGGGACGACGCTGGGCCGGGTCCGCGGGCGGGGCGGGCACGGTCCCGTTGAGGATTCCGACCACGACGAGTCGGCCGGCAGGACGAGCGTGGCCACGCAGCCCGGCGGGCGGCTGGCGGCGGCTACCGCGTCCGCGGCGTCGCCTCCCACATCGTCGGACCGGGCCGCCACTCGATACCACCCCGAGACCGATCGGGCAATGGACGCGATGTCGGACTCGAGCGGAGCGTCGTAGCGCGCGTGGTAGGTGGCGTGGTCGCCCACGATATTGACCACCGGGACCCGGGCCCGGCGGGCGTTGTGCAGGTTGGCCAGGCCATTGCCCAGTCCGGGTCCCAGGTGCAGGAGCGTCGCCGCCGGGTGCCCGCTCACCCGGGCGTACCCGTCGGCCGCACCCGTGGCCACCCCTTCAAAGAGGGTCAGGATGCCGCGCATGTCGGGCACGTCGTCGAGCGCGGCCACGAAGTGCATCTCCGAAGTGCCCGGATTGGCGAAGCACACGTTGACTCCGGCGTCGACCAGGGTGGTGAGCAGCGAGCGGGCACCGTTCATGCAGATTCTCCAGTCGGGCCGAACAGGCGATCGGGTCCCAAGATCCCACGGGGGTCGAACACGGACTTGATGGAACGCATGAGGGCCAAGGCCGACTGGTCCACCGTGTCGAGGTAGTACTCCTGCTTCTCGGTTCCGATGCCATGCTCCCCGGAAATGGCCCCGCCCGCCGACACTGCGGCGGCGAAGATCGACCGGATGAGCGCGTGGCGCCGTTCCGCGTCGGGTTGGAAGACCGAGAGGTGCACGTTGCCGTCCCCCACATGGCCACAGCCCGTCACCAGGGCGCCGTGCTCGCCGGCCAGCTCCGCCACCAGAGCCAGGTAGTCCGGAATGGCGGCCCGGGGCACGACCGCATCGACGATGTCGTCCGCTCCGGACGCCTTGGCCACGAAGAAGGCTTTCTCCCGGGCGGCGATCAGTTGCGCGCCGGCGGTCGCGGGCAGGACGTAGACATCGAGCGCGCCGAGCTTGCTCAGCAGTGAGCCCACGGCTTGGACGTCGTCCTCCACCCGGGTGGCGTCCATGCCCTCCAGGACCACAACCAGATAGGCCGATGTCTCCACCTTGACCGTCTCGGGAATGCCGAGGTCGAGGCCGGCACTGCGGGTGATGCCCGACATGGCGAGGACGTCGATGTACTCGAGGATGGAAGGATCGGCGCCGCTGCTGACGATGTGCGGCACGGCGTGGGCCACCTCGTCCAGGGTGGCGAAGGGAGCCAGGACCGTGGCCGCCTCGACCAATCGAGGCTGGACCTTCACGGTCACCTCGGTGGTGACGGCGAGCGTGCCCTCCGAGCCGATCAGGAGCTGGGTCAGGTCGTATCCCGAAGAGCTCTTCACGAACCTCCCGCCGGTGCGCATGATGCGGCCGTCGGCCAGCACCACCTCCAGGCCCAGGACATGGTGCCGGGTCACGCCGTAGCGGACGGCCCGCATGCCGCCGGCGTTGGTCGCGACGTTCCCGCCCAGCGATGCGCTCTGTTCGCCGGGCGACACCGGGTAGATCAGTCCGAGCGGCGCCAGCGCCTGGTCGAGTTCGTCCAGGGTCACGCCGGGTTCGACCACGGCGACCCCGTTGCCCGGATCGATCTCGCGGATCGCCCGCATGCGGTCGAAGCAGAGCACGATGCCGTCGGCGATCGGCAGGCACCCGCCGGAGAGTCCGGTGCCACTGCCCCGGGCCACCACCGGGATGCGGTGCTCGTTGGCCCACCGCAAGACGGTGACCACATCGTCCGTCGATCCGGGGAAGACGACGGCCAGGGGTGTCACGGGATCGGCCGTCAGGGCTTCGTCGTGGGTGTAGTCGATGGCCACCGCCGGGCCGCGCACGACGTGGGCGGCACCGAGCGCCTCGCCAAGCTGTTCGAGTGGGTCAGGCACCGATTCGACCCTACTGGGTGGCGCCGTCGATCCCACTGTCCAGCCGGCGGCGCAGTTCGGCCACCCGGGACGAGATCTCCGACGCCGCGGTCGGCGCCGCCGCCTTGGTGAGGCGGGCGATCGTCTGCTCCACCGCCGCCAACCAGGGACTGGGGCTCCGTTGACGGGTCGATCCCCCCGCCGTGACCGAGCCGTCGCCGGCGGCCCAGCTGCACCACAGCTCCTCCTCGGCCCTCGTCAACGCCACGTAGAACAGCCGGCGCTCCTCGGCAACGGCATCTGGCGTCCGGGCCGAGGCGATCGGCATCAACCCCTCGCTCAGCCCGATGATCATGACCGTATGCCATTGCAGGCCCTTGGACCGGTGGAAGGTGGTGAGCACGACGGCGTCGCGAGCCACCTCCTCGTGATCGCCCTCCTCGTCCTCCTCGGCCCTGAACCGAGCGTGACGCGTGCCGCGCAGATCGGAGGCCGGGCCCAGGTCCGCCCCCGCCACCAGGCAGGGCACACCCGCCGACTCCATGGCCGCCTGGACGACGCTCAACTGCGCATTGGTGCGGGTCAGCACCGCGATGCTGGACCACCGCCGCCTCGGACCACGGGCCTTCTTGGCCCGATCCGCCACCCACATCGCTTCGTCCTGGTCGCTCTGGTGGCTGATCACACTGGGCACCGGACCGTCGACCCTGCTGCTGCTCGGGTCGGCCACGTCAGGCGACTCGCTCCGCTCCGACTCGCCGTCACGCAGGACGGCGGTGGCCACCGCCACCACCTGCGGCGTGCACCGGTGGTTCTCATCCAATCGAATGACCCTGGTGCCCCGCAGGATCTCGGGCAACCGGTGCAGCAGGGTCGGATCGGCGCCGTTGAAGCCGTACACGGACTGATTGGGGTCACCGACCACGAAGAGATCGGGCTCGTCCGACAGCAACGCGGTGAGAAGGCGGAACTGAGCGGGATTGACGTCCTGCATTTCGTCGACGAAGAGGTGACGGGTGCGCCAGCGGATGGCGTCGGCGAACGCGGCATCACCGGCCAGGCTGTCGGCGCAGGCCACGATCAGGTCGTCGAAGTCGAGCAGGCGCCGGTGGGTCCGCTCGGCCTCGTATCGGGCGAAGACCTCGGCCACCTGCTCGGAGTTGATGCCACTGCGCCGCTTGGCCCGCCGGGCCTCGGCCTCGTAGCGCTCGGGGGCGACCAAGCGCGCCTTGGCCCAGCCGATCTCGCCGTCGAGGGCGCGCACCCGGCGGGGGTCGCCGGACGTCACCTCGGCCACCAGGCGGCGGCGGTCGGGCATCAGTTGCGGCTCGGGCCGTCCCCGCTGGGCCCGGTGCTCGCGCAGCAGCGACAGGGCCGTGCGGTGAAACGTTCCCGCCTTGACGCCCGACACCCCGAGCGACCACAGCCGGGTGCGCAGTTCCTCGGCCGCCTTGCGGCTGAAGGTGGTGACCAGGACCCGGTCGGCCTGGATCGACCCGTCCCGCACGCGACGCGCCACCCTCAGCGTCAGCACTCTGGTCTTGCCGGCTCCTGCGCCGGCCAGCACGCAGAGCAGCGGATCCTCCGCTTCGATGGCCTCCCGCTGGAACGGCGTGAGGCGGTTGGCGCCGGGAAGTTGCTCCCAGGCTTCACCCTCGAAGGTCATGACCACCTCCTCAGGGTACCGAAGGGGTACCTCAGGGGCTTTCTCGCGGCCCTTTCACTGCGCTGACGTCGATGGCATGGCCCGATCGGGAGAGGCCCGGCCGGGGAGCGGGCCGGCCCGGGGACGGCCGCCCTCGGGACTTGCCCGCCCTTACTCGGTGCGACGCGGCGTGCTCGAGGAACGGGGAAGCGATGGTTGTCGCGTGGCGTTCGGGTAGCGAGTGACCGGCGCCGCGGAGACCTCGAAGCGCAATCTGTCGTGGCGATAGGAGTCCAGGGATCTATCCGTCCAACGCGCCGACTAGTGATCGGTGGCGAACAACGACCTTCGCTGGTGCCGCTGCAGCGCCAGATCGACCAGCCGATCGATGAGGGCGGTGTAGCTGAGCCCGCTCGCTTCCCACAACATCGGGTACATGGAGATGGGCGTGAAGCCGGGAATCGTGTTGATCTCATTGACGAGGAACTGTCCTTCCCTGTCGTAGAAGAGATCGACACGAGCCATGCCGTCAGCCCGCAGGGCTTTGAAGGTCCTGATCGCCAGCGCTTGCGCTTCGGCAATCTCGTGGTCAGAAAGTGGAGCCGGAATGAGGAGTTTGGTATCGGGAGTCCGATATTTCTCCTCAAATCCGTAGAATCCGGCACCGCACACGATCTCCCCGGGCAATGACGCCTCGGGTGAACGATCGCCCAGGACCGCCACCTCGATCTCTCGACCTTGGATGGACTCTTCAAAGACGAGGTACTCGTCGAAGGCTTGCGCCAGTTCGATGGCCGGCCGAAGCTCAGCCTCGGTGTCGGCACGGCTAATGCCAATCGACGACCCGAGGTTGGCCGGTTTGACGAACATGGGATACCCGAGAGTGCCTCCGAGCTCCCGTCGAAATTCATCGGTCAGCTCATTGACCCGGGCGCTCATCCATCGCGCCTGGGGGATGCCGTGAGCATGAAGCACTTCTTTTGCCATCCCTTTGTCCATGCAGACCGACGAGCCGAGGACCCCCGAACCGACATAGGGAACTCCGGCTAGCTCGAGCAGACCCTGGATGGTTCCGTCCTCCCCCATGGGGCCGTGGAGCAAGGGGAAGACGACGGTCGTTGCTCGGCCCGGCGAATCGGGGAGCATGCCCACCTGAGGCAGGACGGAAGTCTCCGGCGCCAGATCGGGCGAGGGCAACGCACCGGCTGCGATGGCCGATTCGATCGATGTGTCGCTGGCGTCAACCCACTGCCCCGTCCGGGTGATCCCGATCGGGACGACGTCGTAACGGTCGGAGTCGACCGCACGCAGCAGATTGAAGGCCGAAATACAGGATATTTCGTGTTCAGCTGAACGGCCACCGAAGAGCACAACTAGTCTGACGCGCCCATCCATAAGTGGGGCCAATCTACCGCACCCATATGGAAGGCTTCACGAATGCGATTCTCCGCGACGAAACTGGCCGAGGCGTTGCGCGGCCACGTTGTCGGTCCCGATGTCGAGGTTGACGGGGTAGCGACCGATACGCGCGAAATGCGGCCGGGTCAGTTGTTTGTGCCGCTCCGTGATAGTCGGGATGGACATGATTTCATCGAGCGCGCGCTCGATGCCGGGGCGGTCGCCTACCTGACGGACGGAGCCATGTCGGACCGGGGGACGGCCATTGTCGTTTCGGATCCCGCCTTCGCCCTCATGGACATTGGACGGGTGGCCCGAGGTCGGATGAGCGGTCACCTCGTCGGCATCACCGGCTCGGTCGGGAAGACGACGGTGAAGGACCTCACGAGCGGGATATTCGCCTCGACCTATCGAACCGCAGCGAGCCACCTGTCGTTCAACAACGAAATTGGTCTGCCCATGACCCTGGCCAACGCCGACGAGGACGTCGAGGTCGTCGTGGCGGAATTGGGCGCCCGGGGCAGCGGTCATATTGCCGACCTCTGTGACATCGCGCAGCCCACCGTTGGCATCATCACCCGGATCGGCGTGGCGCACACTGAGTTCTTCGGGACGCTCGAGCAGGTGGCAGCGGCGAAGGCGGAATTGTTCGAGGCACTGCCTTCGTCGGGAATCGCAGTACTCAACGGCGACGATCCGATGGCTCCGATGATCAGCGGCCGTTCCTCGGCGCCCGTTCTCCTGTTTGGCATGGGTCGTAATTGCGACGTCACCGCCGGGCGGGTGCAGATGAACGAAGAGGCGCAAGCAGCCTTCCACCTGTCGTCACCCTGGGGAAGTGCCGACGTACAACTGGCCATTCACGGAGAGCACCAGGTGGCCAATGCACTCGGTGCGATGACCGCGGCACTGTGGGCCGGGGTGTCGCTCGAGCGTGCCGTTGCGTCCATCGCCCGGGTTGAGGACCCCCCGTGGCGCATGAATGTCGCCTTGCTACGCGGCGGGGTCATTCTCGTCAACGACTCGTACAACGCCAATCCGACTTCCACCGAAGCAGCCCTGCGAGCTCTGCGCGCCCTTCCCGGAGACCGGCGCATCGCCATCCTCGGCGGGATGGCGGAATTGGGCGAGGGATCGGACGAACTCCATCGCTCCATCAGCACCATCGCCCAGTCGCTCGGGATCGCGCTCATCGGCTACCAGACGCACGCCTATGGGAACGACGCGGTGTCGAACATGACTGAACTGATCGAGCGGCTGGACGGGCTTCACGCCGGAGACGCCATTCTGGTCAAGGGAAGCAGGGCTTCGGGCATGGAGTCGGTGGCGGCGTCGCTCGAGCGCTCGCTCGACGCCCCCGGCGGTCCCGACGTCGATCGTTGACGCGCGCCCGCTCGGGCGGGACGCTTACGCACACAGGCGGCGATGGCCCCGGTCTCGTCTGAGATACAGCGATCGGCGGTCGCGGCCGGTCACCGCGGCCAGTTCGGAGATGGAGTATCCCAGCACGTGCTGGGCATAGATCACCTCGATCTCCTCGGGCCTCATCCCCCGTTGGCGGAGGTCCAGGAGGGTCCGGGCCAGCTCCTCGAGTTCGGTCTCCGAACGCGCTGTTTTCGTCGCCATGACCTCAGGCGTCGCATGAACGTGGCGTTTGCGCAGGTCGCGCGCTCGAAACAGCTGTCGGCGAATGCGACAGCGCGCCGCCGAGAGCACGTCGAGAACGGCAAACGGACGGTCCTGCCCCGCCCAATCGGCCAGGACTTCCCAGGTGGTCGAGACCAGCTCGGTGAAGAACTCGTTCCCGTCCTTCCAGTCCCCACCCTGACCCCAGCGCAACCGGGATGCGATGGTCAGCATGCCCGGGATCAGCGCTTGCAGGAGGAAGCGGGCGACCAGGGGATCGAGTTCTGCTTCCCGTAGGAGCACCCGTACCAGTGCGGCGGCCCGTTCCCGCGCCTGTCGGCCCGAAGCTCGGCCCATGAACTCGATCAGGTCGCAGGGGGTGGCACAGGGACCGGGCCGATCGGGCCCCGTGCCATGGACCAGGCGAGCCAGGTCCGGATCTCGCGCCGCCAACGCGGTGAGGACCCGCACGGCGCCGGGGGAGCGACCCAGTGTGCGCCATTCGGCATTGAGTTGTTCGATGGGGACGATGCGTTGTCGCGTCGGTGGCATGACGGCGACGGTGCGGTGTGGGCGTCCCCCTATTCCTCCCCCTAACGGCGGTCAGATTCGCCTTCAACCACCGGGTCCACGACGGCCCTGGTGGGGGATAACCTCCCCCGATGGATATCGAGGAGTTCTACGACGGTGACGCCCGACGACGGCCCTCGGCGGAGATCGAGTTGGGCACGGAATGGCGTGATGTCCACGGCGCCCGCTACGAGCTCAACTGGATCGAGGACACCGGTGAGCTCTATGTCATGCGAGAGCCGGTGCCCCACATCCGGCAGGGCCCTTTCGGCGGTCAGCGTTATTCGATTGGTCCCGGTGAAGAGCAGAAGATGACGGTGCATGTGGTGGCACAGGTCGATTCCCTCGAGAAGGTGCACTCGATTCTCGAGGGCTGGCCCGACGCCATGGCGGCTGATGGCGGAGCCGAGTGGCTGGCCGAACGGTTGCGCTCGGCCGGTGTTCTCATCGGTCCCGACGATCCGATCGAGGACGTCGACGTCGATCCGATCGGCGAATAGGGGGCAGTCCCGTTCAGGTTGGAGCCGGGAGATCCAACATGGTGGCCAAGAGTTGGGTGGCTAGATTGTTGGTCGAAGTCGTATCGGGGTCATCGGGCAAGGCGTCGGTGTCCCTGGTGAGCTCGGCCAACCGGACCATGATGGCGGCGAAGCGGAAGCCGGAGAAGATCTCGTAATAGAAGAGGTCCTTCATCGGGCGCCCCATGAGCTCGCTGTAACGGGCGATGGTCTCCTCGTGCGAGGCGAAACCGGGCGGGCGGGGGAGACCCAGGCCGTCGGCGAATTGCCGATTGAAGTAGAGCCACCATCCGAGGTCCATTTCGGGTTGCCCGAGCGTCGCCATCTCCCAGTCCAAGACGGAGACACATTTGAAGTCGCGCCAGATCATGTTGCCGATTCGGCTGTCGCCCCAACTGATCACCACGTCGCCTTCCTCGGCCGGCTGGTGGTCGACCAACCACGTCCACGTGGCCTCGAGGGTGGGTTGGGGGGAGCCTTTGGCGGCCCAGTCGAGGAAGTCGCGGTAGTACGACATCTGCTGTTCAAGACCGGGGCGGCCGCGACGGGGCCGGCCCAGCCAGTCCAGGCCGAGGGCGCGCCAGTCCGTCCGATGGACCGCGGCCATGGCGTCGATCCCGCTCCACCACATGGTGCTCTGCTGCTCGGGCGTGGCCTCGATCACCCAACCCTCGATCGTGTAGGGAAGGTTGTCGGTCGGCACGTCCCCCTCGACGTGGTCCATGGTGAAGAAGGGCACGCCGAGATACTGGGGGTCCTCCTCGTACCACCCGAGCGGCGGCAGGGGAACGCCCGTGTCGCCGTCCGAGAGCGAGCGCATGACGCGGTACTGGGTGTCGAACTGGGCATCCATGAAGAGCAGGTGCTTGGTGGGCGCCACCCGGACGACCAGTCGCTGTTCCGACGTGACACCTTTGGTGGTGATCCTGGTGCGGCAGAGGATGGTCTCGTTCGAGAATCCGTTCGAGGCCGGTGCCTGCACGTCGAAGACCTCGGGCCGCGCCCCTTCCCCCAGCTTCGTGGTCAGCCAGCGCGAGAGGACAGAAGCGACCTCTGAGGGGTCGCGTTGGGCGAGGTCGGGCATGGTGCGGGAGTTTAGGCACCCCGAGACCGCCCCAGGGTGGGCGACCAGCGTCCGGATTGCTGGTCGTGCTCGACCTCCCGGAGACGGCTGCGTCCGCTCTGGAGTAACCCGTCGCCGGCGATGGCTTCTCTGCCGCAGCGGGCGGGCTCCGCCGCTGACCTGGCCCTTAGGCGAGCCGATCAGGTGTGGGGCATCGTGGCGCATCTCGAAGGGCCGGCAGGCCGGTTGGAGCGGTCGGCTGTTTTCGGGCAGGCTTGGTTGACTACCCTGTGGGCACGCTGCACGTGCAGTCGTTGACCGGGGCCGAGGGAGGCCCCGGACCTAGGGAGGGCGCAATGGCGATTCGGGACTACGACCGCTTGTTCATCGGCGGCGATTGGATCGCCCCCGAGGGCACCGAGACCATCGGCGTCGTCTCGCCCTCCACCGAAGAGGTCATCGCCCGGGTGCCCGATGGCACCGAAGCAGACATCGACAAGGCGGTGGCGGCGGCCCGAGAGGCTTTTGACCGCGGACCCTGGCCCCGCATGACGCCGGCCGAGCGTGGTGCCATCTTGACCAAGGTGGCGGCGCAGATCACGGCCGAAATGGGCGACCTGGCCGAGATCATCACGGCGGAGATGGGTTCACCCATCTCGTTCGCCGCCATGGGTCAGGTGCTGGCTCCCTCCATGGTCTTCGGCTATTACGCCGACATGGCGTCGACCTTCGCGTTTGACGAGGTGCGCACCGGGCTGTTGAACCCCTCCGTGCTGGTGACCAAGGAGCCGGTGGGCGTGGTGGGGGCCATTGCTCCGTGGAACGTGCCGCTCTTCATTGCGGCGGCGAAGCTGGCGCCGTCACTGTTGGCCGGGTGCACGGTCGTCTTCAAGCCGGCTCCCGAGACCCCCTTGGACGCCTTCCGCCTGGCCGAGATCTTTACCGACTGCGGGCTGCCCAAGGGTGTCCTCTCGGTCGTCCCCGCCGGGCGCGAGGTCAGTGAGCACCTGGTCACGCACGCAGGCGTGGACAAGATCTCCTTCACCGGGTCGGGAGTGGGGGGCAAGCGCATCGGTGGGCTCTGCGGTGAGCGACTGAAGCGCTGCACGCTGGAGCTCGGAGGCAAGTCGGCCGCCATCATTCTCGATGATGCCGATCTCTCCACGACGATCCCGGCCCTGTTGCCCAATGCGCTCATGAACAACGGCCAGGCCTGCGTCGCCCAGACCCGGATCCTGGCCCCGCGGGCCAGCTATGACGAAGTGGTCGATGCCCTGGTGAGCGGCGTGGCCGCCATGGCGGTCGGCGACCCGATGGATCCAGCGACCGAAGTGGGGCCGGTGGTCGCCGAGCGGCAGCGGACGCGCATCGAGGGGTATCTCGACAGCGGCCGCGAGGAGGGGGCCACCGTGGCCTTGGGTGGCGGGAGACCCAGCGGCAGCGCCTTCGACAAGGGGTGGTATGTCGAGCCCACGGTGTTCTCCCATGTCGACAACAAAATGAAGATCGCCCAGGAGGAGATCTTCGGTCCGGTGCTGGTGGTGATCCCCTACGACGGGGACGAGCAGGCCGTGGAGATCGCCAATGACTCGAGCTACGGGCTCTGCGGCTCGGTATGGACTGGCGACAATGACCGGGGTCTCGGCATCGCCCGCCAAGTCCGCACCGGGACGTACATGCTCAACGCAACGTCGCCCATCGACTTTGCCACGCCATTCGGGGGGTACAAGGAATCCGGCGTCGGGCGAGAGTTCGGGCCGGAGGGCTTAGAGACCTTCCTGGAGAAGAAGTCCATTGCCCTGCCGGCCGGGTACACCCCCGGCTAAGCGCGCCAAGCTGGCTTCGGGCGGCCTCGCCGGTCAAGACGGCGCGGCTGCGGAAGAGGGTTCGGAGGGAGACACGTAACCGGAGAGCGGAGCGCCATGGCCTTTGACGTCGCCGTAGGACTGGCTGGTCCCGACCTCGACCACGCTGAAGCCGGAGCGATCTCCGTCGCCATTGATCACGTCCGGTGCATCGTCGTGCGCCGTGGCGCTGGTCACGATGGCCACGTGTTGCGCGGTGACCGCGGTGGCATCGAGCCCGTAGATGGCAACATCGCCGGGTTGGGGCTGGTAGCGCGAGGTGACCGGGTGCCACGTCCCGTGGTCGAGACCCCACACGTAGAAGCTGGCTGAGTCGGAGTTGAGGAAGTTCGGTGCCAACTCGTAGAGGACCTCGGCGCCCGCCCGCTGCCAGACCCATGCGGCGAAGTCAGCGCACCATTCCTCCGAACGGTTGTCGTTGCCGCAGTCGGCGGTCCCGGCGTGCCAGTACGCGCTGAAGCGATTGCAGTAGCTGTCGGAGGGATTGGTCCGATAGCCCACCTGACCTTGGGCGATGGTCACGATTCGAGTGCGCAGCGGGCTCACCCCCGGGCCACCGTTGCCGGCCAACAGCGCGCCCACGGCCAGGGCGGCCAGGCCGGTCATGACGACGAGGACCACGAACCTCCTCCTCCGAGTCCGGGCCCGGTTGGATTGCGGGAGCCGGGGACGTGAGTGAGGCGACGAGGGAGGACGAGTGGGGCTCAGAAGGCTCCAGGGTATTTCGCGCGGACCGCAATTGACGGGCATGGAGAGCCCGCCGGCGGGGCTCCTGGCGCGTTACGAGCCCGACGGCCCCTGCGGGTTGACGTTCTGCGGGCTGACGTTCTGGGGATTTCCGTTCTGGGGATTGACATTGGCGTTGGTGTCGGCCATCACGCATTGCGCTCTGAGCGCCGGGATGAGGTGCCCCTCATCAACCGTGCCCACTTCGGCGATGGTCGTCATGAGGGAGTTCCATGAACCGTCGGCCGAGTTGGCCTGGGCGGCGAAGGGGAGGGCAATGTGCAATTCGCCGTCGGCCTTGCTGCGGAGCTGGGCGACGAGGGCGGCAGACGTGCCCGGGCGAGAGGAGAGTGTGTAGTCGCGCAACGAGCGATTGACATGCACGCAAGCCTGGCGGGCCAAGTCCGCCCCGCTCATGGTGCTGCAGGCGCTGAGTCCGAACGTGACACCGACAACGATCGCACTCAGGGAGAGCAGCCGGCGCACCTCAGCGGAGCCAGCCGTCAGCTGACTCGAGGAGAAATCGGCTCACAGCCAGGGCGCGATCGAAGACATCACAGAGGAGCTCCTCGCCACCGAGGACGCGGGAGAGCGACACGGGGTGGCGTGCCACGATGCTCAAACGTCGCTCCGAGCCATCGGTGGCGCTGGCGAAGGAATCGATGGCCGATACCTCCAACGGGAGCTCAATTCCACCAACACCGGCCAGGTCGATGGCCAGGCGGAGGAGGTCGGGCCCGCTGGGCAGGGGCGGGAGGGCCCAGGTGAAGGTCAGGGGAAAATGGAACTCATCGGGGGGCTCCTCCTCTTCGGTGAGGAGCACAACCGCATCTTCGAAGGAGAGGAGGACGCGGGGGTCGACGTCGAGCGCGAGGTGGAGGTCCAACGGCCCGCCGCACCCTTCCTCGGGGTGGAGGTCGACCTCCCAGACCTGGCGCAGGGAGTATGTTTCGACGAAATGGCGTTCGTCGTGGACGTGGAAACCGTGATCGACGGAGTGATCCTTCAGGTCGGCCACGTAGCCGGCGACGTCGATGGCTGCCACAGGGCGATCAGCCTAATGGGGGATGTGGCGAGGCCAGGTAGGGTCCTGACCCGTGGATGAATTCCAAATGCTCGGGGTCCTTGACGACGCCGTCCAGGCCATCCGCCAGGCCCTCGATGGCCTCAGTGACTGGGGGCTGGCGGGCACCCGACCGGGTCAGTATCACCTCGATCTGGCCGCCGATGGCGCCGCGCTCCCGATCCTGCACGGGGCCGGGTTCGCCGTCCTGTCGGAGGAATCGGGAATGACCGGCGAGTCCACATCGAGGTTCCTGGCGGTGATTGACCCGGTGGACGGTTCGACCAACGCCCACCGGAAGATCCCGTTCTACGCCACCAGCATCTGCGTGCTCGACGCGGAGGGACCGCTGGTCGGACTGGTAGTGAACCTGGCCACCGGCTCCCGGTACGCCGCCGTGCGGGGTGGTGGCGCCGATCGCGATGGTGCGGCCCTCAAACCTTCAGGTTGCCTGGAGCTTTCGTCGGCGATTGTGGGAATTTCGGGGTTCCCTGGGCACCATCCCGGCTGGGCCCAGTTTCGAACGCTTGGTGCGGCGTCGTTGGAGTTCTGCGCGGTGGCCGAGGGCGTGCTGGATGCCTACATGCTGGTGGGTCGCAGCACGCTCTACGGGTGGGACTATCTGGCTGGTCTCCTGATTTGCCAAGAGGCGGGCGCGGTCGTGGTCGAACGCGACGGGGCCGAGTTGGTCGTGCGCGACGACGCGCCACGCCGACCGATTGTGGCGGCAACGTCGCAGCTGGCCGCCCGGCTCATGAAGGAGGAGTCTCTGTGAGTACCGATGGAGCCGCGCTGTTGGCCCGCAAAACCTGGCGGACCGCCGAACCGCTGCACGGCATGATCTACTTCGTTCCCGAGGCGGCCGAGGCCTACGCCGCCCTGGGGATCACCGGACGAGACGGATATTTCGCCTCCCGGGCGGCACCCATGGGCGCCGTGGCGGCCGAGGTGGTGATCTCCACCTTCTTCAATTTCAATCCTGAGCTGATACACGCCGCCATCCCGAAGGCCTGGGCCATCACGACGCCCGAGGCGTTGGTGGCGGCCCGCTTCGCCGCGGTCGATGAGGCGTTCCGGCGCCTCATCGGTGACGAGGCCATCCAGTCCGACGAGATGCGGCTTGCCGCCGAGCTGGCCCGGTCCATGGCCGAGGAGGCCAGCACCCACATCGAGGGGCGGCCCTTGTGCGCGGGGCACGCGCAACTGCCCTGGCCCGAGGCGCCACACCTGGTGCTCTGGCACGCGCAGTCCATCCTCAGGGAGTATCGAGGTGACGCCCACATCGCGTTGCTGGTGACGCACGGCCTCTCGGGCCTTGACGCACTCTTGACCCACGCCGCAGGGGGCGATGTGCCGGCGGAGCTCTTGCGCACCACCCGCGGCTGGTCCCACGAGGACTGGAACGCCGCCGCCGACTCCATGCGCTCGCGGGGTTGGCTGACGGACAGCGACGATCTCGCCTTCACCGATCGGGGCGCCGCGTCCCGCCAGGAGATCGAGGACCGGACCGACCAATTGTCGGCGGCCCCGTATGCCGCGCTCGGAGAGGAAGGCTGCGCCAAGCTCCGTACTTTGACCCGCCCTTGGAGCAAAACGTTCTCCGAGGTTCTGTTCAACTGAGGGATCCCGTTCGCTGAGGCCTGATCTTCGCGAGACCATGGCCGAAAATGGAGAATAGGGATGATCGTTGAGCTTTCTGCCCCGACGACCCAGGAAAGCTGTCATGCTCTACTAGAATCAAATGACCGGCTGGAGGTCGAATGCGTTACCGGAGTCGCTTGGCGGGAGTACTGGTTTCCTTGGCGTTGCTGGCCGGGGTTTCGGCTGCGGGGGTTGGAGGCGCTGGCGCCCAGGCCGCACAGAGGGCGGCAGTCAACCGGTGGCCGGCCTCGGGACAATTCCCATCGCCCGCGGTTGACCGGCCGCAGCCGGCACCCGAGCACCGGGTGCCGACCCTCGGTCCACACATTTCCGGCACAACAAATACCGCGGAATCCACCAACTGGTCGGGCTACGTCGACACTGGATCGACCTTCACCGGCGTAGGTGGCGAGTGGACCGTTCCCGCGGTGCAGCCGGCCGTGCCCCTCGCGGCGACTTCCCAATGGATCGGCATCGACGGGGACGGGAACAACTCATTGATTCAAACCGGAACATCCTCAACTACGCAGAACGGTGCCACGCAGTATTTCGCCTGGTACGAGATACTCCCCTCGGCGTCCGTTTTCATTGGGTTCGTCTCTCCAGGCGATGACATGCAGGCGACAATCATCCAGGACTCACCCGGCTTGTGGACAATCACCATCGCCGATAACACGTCGCAGAATCTCTTCACCCAGCAATTCGCTTACAGCGGACCGGCGAGCTCGGCCGAGTGGATTGTGGAAGACCCGACCGTCTCGAGCGGGACGCCACCAGTCAACTCGCAGCCACCCTTGGCCAACTTCGGGACGACACCGTTCAGCAACCTCGGAGCCAGCGCGACGAACGACAGTGCAACCGGAGTGTTTCCCGTCGACATGATCGACGCAAGCTCCAATGTCATCGCCTATCCAAGCGCTCTCAGCGCGAGCGGATTCACGGTCACGTACGTACCGCTTTCAATTACGACCGGTTCACTGACGGCCGATATCAACACTTCATATTCACAAACGCTGAGCGCAAGTGGTGGTGCCCTTCCGTATGCCTGGTCGATAACCAGCGGGACACTGCCGACTGGGCTCATGCTCAACGCGTCGTCCGGCGCGGTCACCGGAACGCCCACGGTGGCGGGCACGCAGAATGTCACTTTCAAAGTCACGGATGCCCTCGGGCAAGTCGCCACGGCGACGGTGTCGATCGCGGTAGTGACTCCGGGTCCCTATAGCCCGCTCCCGCCCGCCCGCATTTGCGACACCAGGGCTGGGAATCCCTCCGGTCTGAGCGGACCCGCCGCTCAGTGCAACGGCAACGGCAACGGCCTCACCATCCCGTCGGGGGGGAGCAGGACCATCAACGTGGGCGGCTCATTCGGTGTCCCGGCGGGGGCGACCGCGGTGGTGCTCAACGTCACCGTAGTCAACCCGGCCGCGGCGGGGTATGTGACGGCGTATCCGGCCGGCGCCGTCGTGCCCTTCGCTTCGAACATCGACTACGTACAGGGTCAGGTGGTGCCAAACCTGGTTGAAGTGGGCGTGGGATCGGCCGGGCAGGTCTCGTTCTTTGCTTCGACCCGGACCGACCTGGTGGTCGACGTCGAGGGCTACGCGTCCGGTACTGCTGCTGGTGGCGCAGGTGCCGGGCTCTACAACGCCCTCTCCTCTCCGGTTCGCATCTGTGACACCAGAGCCGGAAATCCTTCGGGCCTGAGCAGCCCCAACAACCAATGCAACGGGATGACCCTGGCGACCAACGGCATCCTCCCGGTCAAGGTGGCCAACATCAACGCCATCCCGGTTGGGGCGACGGCCGCGGTCTTCAACGTCACCGTGGTCAATCCTCAAGCTGCGGGCTTTCTGACGGTGTTCCCCCAAGGCTCCACCAAGCCCTTTGTCTCCAACTTGGACTACACCGCTGGCCTGGTCACAGCCAACCGGGTCATCGTGCCCCTTTCAACCAGTGGGGCCACGCCGGGGTACATCTCGGTGTACAGCTCCGCAGGGGCCGACGTCGTGGTCGACGTCTCGGGCTATTACACCGCGGCCACTGGGACCGGGAGTCAGTTCAGTGCTGAAGGTGCCCCGGTGCGCATTTGCGATACCAGAAGTGGGAATCCTTCAAACCTCAGCGGAAGTGCCGCTCAGTGCAACGGCACGCCCCTCATTGGTACTGGCACGGTACATGTGAGCGGATTGGCCGGGGTGCCAAGCGGAGCCAAGGCGGTGGTGATCAATTTGACCGGTGTGTTTCCCACAGCGCCGACGTTCCTTACCGTCTTTCCGAATTTGCCGCCTTCACCCCTCGTTTCTGACCTCGACCAGGTGCCCGGTGACGTCGGGGCCAACCTGGCTGTGGCTACGTTGAGCCCGAGCGGAACCATCGAAATCCTCAACGACACCGGGAGCATCGACGTGATCGTCGATGTGCTGGGTTGGTATTCCTGAACGAGACGCAGGGACATTTCCCGGAGGAGGGAGTCTGGTGTCACCCGATCCCGAGTGATGCTGACTGCCTGCGGCGCCGGAGTGGGTCTCCCAGAATCGATCGCAACGAACAGCGACGGAGCGGCATGGATGGCGAGGACAATGTCGTCGTCTTTTGTGGCATGAGTCTTCAAGGGTTGCCTTCGAGAGCGACTCGACGAGAGATCGGGTCGAATGCGTAGTAGATGGCGAGAACAGCATGGAACGCCAGGCAGAGATAGGGGTTGATGTATGCGACCCCTATCGATATCGCATAGAAGGCGCCCCCCGAGATGAACAGGATCGTGGAAACCCGTCTTTGCTGTTCAGGAAAATCCCAATTGAGCAATCGTCGACCCACGGACGCATACAGCCAGAGAGAGGTCCACGCCAGAGCGTTGATCGTCATGGTCGCGCTGTAGAACACGGCCGCAGTTGTGGCGCCGTGCCTTCGACTCAGCGCCTCGCCAAACACCTCCGTCGGATATGGAATGAACACGATTGTCATGAGTAGGAGCAGATTGAAATAGAACAGGCCCCTGTTGACCACTCGGAGATGGGTGAAGATCGTGTGGTGATTGACCCACATGATGCCGATGACCGTGAAGCTGACCACGTAGGCGGCGAGAGAGGGCCATCGATTCACCAGCTGATGGGCGAGGCGCCCAAAGTCGCTCGGTTGAGCGATCGTGAGGACAAGAAGCGTGATCGCGATCGCGAATACACCATCACTGAACGTTTCGACGCGTCCCTTGTCCATGCGGCTTTTTTATCACCGTGTGGGCTGATCACCACCTCTCGTAGCCCCGCGGATCACCGATGGCGCGGGCAGCACTCGCCATAGCTCCCGAGACACTTGCGAGCACTGCCCGGTCCGCGGGACGTCCGGTGGTTGGGGCCCCTGGGGACCGGCTGAGCTGACGAGCGGCCCGTGACACGCGCGTCCCTAAACGGTCGCGGGACAGCGAAGGGACGGAGGTTGCCTACCATCCTGGCGGGGATTCGCTCTTACCCTCGTAGGGCCCGGCGGGCGCCATCAGGCCGCTTCGGGAGTGAGGGCGGATGCCCGCCAACCATTTGACGAGTCACTCATGACCACTTATTCCATCTACAGCGACAGGGACGAGATCGAGGCCAAAAGGCCTTGTCACGCTCCAGACGATGCGTGGTGCGGAGAGCGCCCAGCGCTCCAATGTGAGATCGACTTGCTGCAGGTGGAATACCGACTGGATGACATCTACCGTCTCCAGGATGCCAGGGGACTTCTCAGGTCAAGCCATGCGTGCGCGTGTCCGGACTCAGCAATAATCGACGAACTCGTGGCAAGTGGTCCGATCGTCGAGTTGGGTGCCGGCAAGGGCTACTGGGCGCGGTTGATTCGAGACCGCGGTGGCGACGTCCTAGCGATCGACAAAATCGTGCGTTCCAACCTCTGGTCGCCGCTCGAGCATGGCAATGAGTACTCCTTGCGGCCCTTCGAGGACCGAACGCTGCTGGTGGTGATGCCGCCCCGACCTGGCTTTGAGGGGATCCTTCAGCAATGGCACGGGTCACACCTCGTCGTTGTGACCGAGGGGCCGTTCCCGCACTCAGATGGCCACAGGATGTGGGCTCCAGAACGCCATGCAATGGACGATGCTGGGTGGTGCCTGCGCAAGAAGCGGCAGCTGCCGGAAGTGGCCTGCAAGATAGTCTCGCCGAAGCACGCCACGTTTTGGGAACGATGATGAGCGTGACCTTTGACTCGGCGACCCACTCGCTCGCGACCTCGACGAGCTGACGGATGCCGCTCTAGGCGGAGTCCGACAAAGGCCTTCTGAGAAGACGGAGACCCGGCCGGTGAAGCGATGAAGTGCCTCGGGAGGAGGGCACTTCATCGCTCACGGCGAGAGGAGTGGCCCCCAATGGCCGACTACCTCCCTGGTTACAGTCAGCAGTTTGACGCGAAAAGGGTGTGAAGCCGTTGCTGTTGGGTTGCGATTTGGTCGTTTGCAGACTCTGGACTGAACTCCTGGTTGAGCCGCTCCCGACGTTCGCGGTCATAGGTCGGATCTACTGCGGCGTTGAGCGGCTGGCGCTGCTGCCCCGGATGGCGCCGGTGGTCTTCGTTCCCGGAGGGGAAATGAAGGTTCGATGCTGCGACGAACACGCGATGTCGGGGCTTGAGCGGTGCGAGGGCGGGGCGTCGCGCTTGGAGAGGTTTCACCGTTCTCGCCTTGCACAAAATAGTGAGGCTCACTCGGCTTCGATGGTTCCTTCAACCCGTCACCCAGCTATTGGCCACGACCCCCTCGGACAGTGCAGACCTGTTGTCTTGCGTAAGTGAAGCGGCGAGAAACATCGAGAAGAGCCCTGCAAACGAGCAGGTACAGTTCTTCTTTCGGGCGTATAGCTCAGTTGGTTAGAGCAGCTGGCTTACAACCAGCAGGCCGGGGGTTCGAGTCCCTCTGCGCCCACTTACTGAGGCCGGGAGAGAGGGGCCACGACACGCGAACGACCCCAAAACCGCCGCGCAACCGGCACGCGCAGGCACAAAACCGCACAGCGCAACCGGCACGCGCAGGCACAAAACCGCACAGCGCAACCGGGGCCAGCAGACCGGCCCCGCGGCCCCACCCGAGAACCGGGAGGGGCGGGGCGGGAGGGGGGGCGGTCGGCCACGACGTCGGGATGGTCTCGAAGGTGTCCCAGTCCGGCAACTATTTGGGGCAGTTTTAGAGACACACGACAAATAACCAGATCCACTTTGGCACTTAGAACCGATATGGGCTCGGGGAACCATCAGGAATTATCGGAGGCCATCACCGAAGCTTCCACTATTTGGATGTCGGGCGGTTGAATGGCCAAGGGTCCCCCCGCCACGGGGATCTGCCAAACCATCGTCACATACGGCGTGGCCTTCTGCACCGTGCCTTGGCCACACGGGACTGAGCCCGTGATCTGAAAGGCCGCGCCACTCGCTGACGTGGACGGGCCGCACACACCGGTGCGCTGATGCCACTGGACGAGGGAGCCGTAGGGCATCGGCGGCGTCGTGAGCGTGGTCGGCAGCACATACATCGCGGCGGCGAGCTCTTCGGACCCCGCTGGCGTCTGGGCATAGACGAGCCCGTCGATCGAGTTGGGATCGAGCGTCCTCTTGGCGGCTGCGTTGGCGGCCACGATGGTCGGGTTCACGTAGTACACGACGGGGTAGTTCGTGGGTGACACCGGGAAGTAACCGGCTGCCACCGCTTCGGAGGGGTTTGCATAGCGTGCCGCGGCCTCGGTGGTGTTCTGCACGTACTGTGTGGCGTTGATCTCCTGGGAAAAGGTGGGCTCGGGTGCACATCCGGTCGCAGCCATATGGATGTCGGTGGGCCCGTTGGCGCCTTGGTCCAAAAGCTCCTGCGCGAACGCCGTCGGCAGTGCGGGACCGTTGTAGTGCCAGTTCTCCTTGGTGGTGTTCAGACCAGCCGCGGCGCTGGCGTCCGCGCCGTTCATGTTCATGATCACGCCAGGCCCGCCCATCGACATGTTGGGGGTGTTCGTCACGTCCAGGCCCGACCTCGTCGAGCCGTTGTTCCCACTCGTACAGGTGGCCGTTGACGCAGTCCCCCCGCCAGAACCCGACGTCGTTCCGGACATGCCGGACATGCCGGCCATGGCCGTGCTGCTCGACTCCTGGGCGGCGACCGGATAGGCGGCACTGAGGAAGAGCCCGGCCACCAGCGCCACCACGCCTCCCATCACCAATACCGGGTATCGAAAGAGCGCGGTCGAGAACGGGGAGAGCCAAGACCTCGGATCCGGGAGCGCGGCGGGCACCATGGCCAGCGCCAGGAGCACGATGAGGGGGCCGGAATTCGGGTCGGTTCCCGAGCCTGTGAAGATGCCGCCAAGGCCCTGGCCGCTCACCCAGAAGAACGTCGCCAAGACGCCACCAGCGGCGAGGAACGGTGTCGGTCGACGGAACACGAGGGGCCCGAAAGCGACGACCAGGGAGCCGATGGCCAGCAGCCAGGTGGACCACACGCCGCCACTGCCGAAATGGTTGCCAAAGCTGTTAAGAAAGTGGGAGTAGGCGCTTGGCTCGCCCGGCGACATGCCCGTGATCGCGCTCGACACCGACGTCGGGGTCCGGTTGTTCGGCAGCAGAAACAGAATCGCCGCCAGCGACCAGTACCCGCACCAGACCAGCAGGGGCGTCATCGCTCCGCCGATGCCCTGTCCCGCTGCTGAGGACGCGGCGCCGACGCTCGGATCCGTCTCCTCGTCTTCCTCGGCGGGAGACGTCCGAGGCCAGGCCATCAGACCGATCAGTCCGTAGAGGAACACCGAACCCGGTGCGCCGGTGAGAGCAGAGGCCGATCCGGTGAAGATCTGGCCGAGACCCTCCCCGAAGAACCAGACGCCGAATGCCCAAAAGAACGACACCACAAGCGCCGGCCGGACGGTTCGGCGCAACAGTAGTCCCAGTCCAATGGCTACCTGGATGAGCGCAAAGAAGGTGTTCCAGACGGCGACATGGGGCCCCACGAAGTTGCCGACGTTCGTGATGATCCACCGGATGACGTCGGGCTGGTTGTGGGCGTTGTTCAACAGGTAAGTCGTGGTGAAGCCGCTGCCGAACATGAACGGCTGGAACTGCAGGCCGGCGTCGAGGAGCCAGAACA
>DASZJQ010000234.1:0-35379 GCA_035947875.1 Acidimicrobiales bacterium | reverse complement strand
CATTTTGGCCGTAGATCCCTTTTGGTCCTCGGGACCTAGATGACCTCAGTTGAGTCCGCTCCACGCGCTCGCATCGAGGGTGGCGGCAAGACGCTCCGGGTCGCAGAATTGAGTGTGGGTTTCGGGGGGCTTCTGGCCCTGGACCAGGTCTACATGTCGGCCGATCAGGGAGAGATCGTCGGCGTGATCGGGCCCAATGGAGCGGGAAAGACCACGCTCTTCAATGTCATCTCCGGATTCGTGCGGGCCGACTCGGGAGTGGTCACTTACGACGGGACGTCACTGCGCCACGTGCATCCGCACGACCTGACCAAGCTCGGGATCGCCCGGACGCTTCAGGGCGTCGGCCTCTTTGCCGGGCTGACGGTGTTGGAGAACGTGATGGCGGGCGCCCAAGCCGGGTTGCGGGCGGACATCGGATCCGCTTTCCTCGGCCTGTGGCGCTCCAGTCGGGAGGAGCAGCGAGCCGCGACCCGTGCTCGGGCGTTGCTCGACGAGCTTGGCGTGGGAGGCTACGCCCACCATCACCCGGCGGTCCTGCCCTACGCCATTCAAAAGCGCACGGCGCTGGCCCGGGTGCTGATGGCGGAACCGAGTCTGCTCCTGCTCGATGAGCCGGCTAGCGGGCTCTCCAACGCCGAGATCGATGACCTGGCGACGCTCATCCGGAGCCTTAGCGATCGGATGGGAGTCCTGGTCGTCGAGCACCATATGGACCTGGTCATGTCGGTGTGCGATCGGCTGGTGGTGTTGAACTTTGGTCGGGTGATCGCTGATGGCACGCCGGAGGTGGTTCGGTCCAACAGCGAGGTGACCACGGCGTACCTCGGCGACGAGATCCACGATTCGTCGGTCGACGCTGGTGAGTCCGGCGATGCTTGACGTCAAGGACCTGAGCGTCTCCTACGGAGCGGTGAACGCGCTCACCTCGGTGACCTTTTCCGCCCGGCCGGGCGCCATCACCGCCGTCCTCGGGGCCAACGGAGCAGGCAAGACGACGCTGCTCCGCACCATCAGTGGCCTGGTCGGCACGCGATCGGGATCCGTCCGCTTCGACGGCGAGGAGCTCCTGGGGCGCCCCGTGGAGAACATCGCCCGCCGCGGCGTGGCGCACGTTCCTGAAGGCCGGGGCATCATCGAGGAACTGACCGTGGAGGAGAACCTCCGACTGGCCACCCTGTGGTGCATGAGGCACCGTGAACGGCAGGCCGCCATCGAGGCCACCTACGAGCTCTTTCCCCAGCTCAGTGGCCTTCATCGACGCCATGCGTCGACGCTCTCGGGCGGCGAGCGTCAGATGCTGGTCCTTGGCCGCGCCCTGATCTCGCGGCCGCGTCTGCTCCTGCTCGATGAGCCCTCGTTGGGCCTGGCGCCGCTGGTGACCGCGCAGCTGATGGCGCTCCTGCGGGACCACACCGTCGGGACGGATATGGCCGTCGTGCTGGTCGAGCAGAACGCCCGCAGCGCTCTCTCGGTCTCCAACCACGCGGTGGTGCTCAACCTCGGCGAAGTGGTGGTGTCCGACTCGGCCGAGGTCGTCGCCGCCGACAGCGGCTTGCGTCATCACTACTTGGGTTTCTAGGGAGTCGCATTGAGCCTCTTCATCAACATCACGCTCAACGGATTGACCGAGGGGATGATCTTCGCGTCACTGGCCCTGGCCCTCGTTCTGGTCTTCCGGGCGACCAGGATCATCAACTTCGCGCAGGGCGCCATGGCCATGTTGACCACGTTCATTGCGTCAAGCCTCCTCAACCAAGGTCTCGGGTACTGGTGGGCCTTCGTAGCCGTGCTGGTCCTGGGCTTCGTGTTCGGCGGCCTGGTCGAGCGGGTGTTGATCCGACCGCTGCAGGGAAGGTCCGAACTCAATCCGGTGATCGTGACCATCGGCCTGCTGGTCGTGATCGAGGGTTTGGCCGGGGCCATCTACGGCAATTCCAGCCGCGGCTTTCCTGCCGGGTACTCGCAAAGCGGGCTGACCATCGGGCACACCAAGATCGCCTTCTCGCATTTCGACGTCTTCATCCTGGTGGCGGTGCTCCTCCTCATGGGTGCCACCCTCGTCCTGTTCCGGGCCACGTCGCTCGGTCTCCGGATGCGTGCCTCGGCCTTTGCCGCCGAGATCTCGAGGCTGCTCGGCGTGCGCGTCGGGGTGCTGCTGACCCTTGGGTGGGCCCTGGCCGGCGTGGCCGGCGCGCTCTCCGGCCTCCTGGTCGCGCCGACGAGTTCCTTCGGGCCCTACTTCATGGACCTCGTCTTGGTGTACGCGTTCACCGCGGCCGTGATCGGCGGCCTCGAGAGCCCCGTCGGCGCCTTGATCGGGGGGCTGATCACGGGACTGTGTATCTCCTACGTCGGCGGGTACCTCGGTTCGGGGCTGCAGCCGCTGGGGGCGTTGGTCCTCCTGACCGTCGCCCTCATGGCCCGGCCCGAGGGCATCTTCGCCCGGCCACCGGCGCGGCGGGTGTGAGATGACGCAGGTCGCACCCACCGACGTGTGGTCCGGGGCCTCGCCGCCCCCGGGCGGGTCTGTGCCCCAGGCCCCGGGTCGCCGCCTCCGATTCCCCAGTCAACCGTTGATCCGCCACGGGCTGTTCGCCCTGTGCGGCGCCGGAATTCTGTATCTCATCACCATCCAGTT
The DNA here is from genome assembly GCA_035947875.1 of Acidimicrobiales bacterium. Lineage (GTDB taxonomy): Bacteria > Actinomycetota > Acidimicrobiia > Acidimicrobiales > RAAP-2 > Bog-473. Next base: position 32,738 of record DASZJQ010000234.1, on the reverse strand, counting down.
GAGCCCATATAACGACTTCTTGGTCGGGGAAATCGCGCTGTACGTCATCGCCCTGGCGGGCCTGAGCCTCCTCACCGGCGTCAACGGGCAGATCTCGCTGGGCAACGGGGCCTTCATGGCGGTGGGGGCGTACACCGTGGCGCTCCTCATGACCCACACCCAGCTGAACTTCTTCGTCGAACTGCTGGCCGCCATCGGCGCGGCCGCGGTGCTGGGCCTGGCCATCGCCATCCCCGCCACCCGGTTGAAGGGTCCGTATCTGGCCGGGATGACCTTGCTGCTGGCGCTGGCGCTCCCTCCAATCGCCGACAAGTGGACCAGCGTCTTCGGCGGCGACCAAGGTCTCACCACCACCGTGCCGACGGCGCCGGGAACCATCAATCCCGAGCAATGGCTGGCCTGGATCGAAATCGGCGGTGCCCTGCTGACCCTGCTGCTGCTGGCCAATCTCCTCAGTAGTCGCTTCGGCCGCTCCTTCCGTGCCGTACGGGACGACGAGATCGCGGCATCACTGGCCGGCATCCACGTGGCGCGGACCAAGGTGACGGCCTTCGTGATCAGCGCCGGTTGTGCCGGTTTGGCCGGCGCCTTCTTGGGGCTCTCCACCGGGGTGGTGAACACGGGCGAATTCCCGCTGACCCTTTCGATTCAACTGTTGGCCGCCATGGTGCTGGGCGGGACCGGCACCCTCATGGGCATGTGGTGGGGTGCGGTGTTGTTGGTCTACCTCCCGCAGTGGTCGACGTCGCTCTCGGGGCACTTCAAGCTCGGGAACGGGGTCAACGCCTACCTCGCCACCATCATCTTCGGTGTCGTCCTCATCGTGGTGATGATGGCTGCTCCCACCGGCATCCAGGGGGGTCTCCAGCGTGGCTGGCGGTATGTTTCGGGCCACTGGTTGCGCCCTCGCCGTGCGAGCCCGCCGATTTCGAATGTCGTGGACGGCAATTCCTCAGAACCGCAGTGAGGCAAGTGATGGGTAAGTCAGAGAAGTTCACCATGAGCAAAGGAGCAGTGATGAGACAGAGCAATCACCGAACAAAGGGACGATGGGCGCGCCTGCTCGCGGCCGGGGCCATGGGTGTCACCTTGGTGACGACCGTGGTGTCGACCTCCGCCAGCGCCCAGTCGACGCCCGGCGTGACGTCCTCGAGCGTCACCATCGGGGCGACCGTTCCACTGACCGGGCCGGCCGCCCCGGGCTACGACGAAATTGCGCCAGCCATGCAGGCCATCTTCGCCTGGGCCAATGCCAACGGCGGTGTGAATGGTCGCAAGATCAACTACACCTACCTCGATGACGGCTACAACCCGGCGAACACCGCCACGTTGACCAGGCAGCTGGTCCTTCAGGACAACATCTTCGCCGATGTCGGCTCCCTCGGGACGCCCACGCAGTCGGCCGTGCAGAGCTTCCTGAACAGCCAGAAGGTCCCGCAGATGTTCATCGAGTCGGGCTGCAACTGCTGGAGCAGTTCGAAGTTTCCCGAGAGCAGCGGGTGGCAACCGCCGTACACGGTCGAGGGCAAGATCCTCGGTGCCTACATCAAGGCTCACTTCGCCGGTGAGAAGGTCGGGTACCTGTCCCAGGGGGACGAGTTCGGTCAGGACTTCATCAAGGGACTGAACATGGAGATCCCCGCGGCATCGGTGGTGTCCCGCCAGACCTATGACGCCTCGACGCTGGCTGGTCCCCTGTCCAACCAGGTGGCGGCCTTGAAGGCCTCAGGCGCCCAGGTCGTGGCCATGGCCACCATCCCGGCCGCCACGGCCCTGGCGATGCTGCCGGCCGCGGCCATCGGGTACAGCCCGCAGTACGTCATTTCAAATGTCGGCGCGGACACCCCGACCGTCGGACCGCTGCTGGAGTCGTTCACCGCCAAGGGTGGTGGGAGCGCAGCCCAGGCGGCCGCCGCGGGTGGGCTCTTGAACGGGGTCATCACCGATTCCTACTTCGCCCCGGAGAATGACGTCTCCAACGCGTGGGTGCAGGTCGAGAAGAAGATCCTGGCCAAGTACGCGCCGAGCCTCTACGCCAAGTCCGGGCTGGACGGCAACACCCAGTACGGGATCGCCCTCGGGTACACCTTCATCCAGGCGCTCCAGGCCGCCGGGAAGAACCCCACCCGGGCCTCGTTGCAGTCGGCCATCGCCAACTCCGCCAAGAGCTTCGTGACTCCGGGCTACGTGCCGCTCTCCTACACGAGCAGCGTGCACTATGGCTACCAGGGGGCCGAGGTGGTCAAGCTCAGCACGACCGCTCCGCCGTCGGTCACGCCGACCGGTAGCTGGATCGGTGGCTCCGCCGTCGGGCCGATAGAGACGACCAACGTGGGAACGGGCGCGATCGTGACCTACACCGGGAAGGTCTCGACGCCTCCCGAGAAGTTGGTCTCTTCGTCGTAGCCAGCCACGCTGCATGGCGTTGCCGATGGCGGGGGAGTCACACCCCCGCCATCGGTGCGTCATCGTCCGCATGAAATGCTCGGACGGGTCGCGTTCGCGCCAGGTCGATGGATGCACCCGTTCACAGGACAGTGACAGACTCGGGCCGATGCCGTCGATCACCGGGCGCCTGTCGGCCAATCTCTCCGTCCGCGACCCGCTTCGAAGTGCGGTCTTCTACTCCGAGGTTCTCGGGATGGAAGTGATCTACCAGTATCCGCCGATCATCGGTCCGGACGTCCCCTTGGGCTATGTGTGCTTGCGCGAGCCCTCCACCGATCTCGAGATCTGCCTGGTTCATCACTCGACCAATCCCGGAGAGCTCTTCAGCGAGTTTCGCACCGGCCTCGACCATCTCGAGTTCCTCGTCGCGAGGCGTGCCGACTTGGACGAGTGGGTGGCGCACCTCGACGCCCTCGGCGTGGCGCACTCGGGCATCACCGAACCCTCCTACACACGCAACGCCATGCTTACCTTTCGTGATCCCGACAACATCCAGCTGGAGTTCTTCTGGCGGGCTTCCTGAGTTGCTGCCCGCTCTCCCACGGGAACATCCACGGAGGATCTGGGGTCGGAACAGGGCAGAGAAGCGCATGGGTGAGCCGTCGGGAAAAGTGACACGGGTCAACGTGTCACTTCCACCTTTTAGAATCTCGGTTTCCGGTTCGGGCCGGTTCGACGGCGATGACTAGCGAGGCGCAGATTTCTTCATGACGGACCCCCTCAGTACCGAGAACGGCATCCTGAGCACGCCAAACGGCCGTCGTGTCCCCGATTGGGTCATCCTGTCGATCGCCTGTGTGGCCCAGTTCATGGTGGTGCTCGATGTCTCGATCGTCAACGTGGCCCTTCCCTCGATCGGACGGGACCTCAGGTACAGCCCGACCGGGCTGCAGTGGGTCGTCAACGCCTATGTGCTGACGTTCGCCGGGTTCCTGCTCTTGGGCGGCCGCGCCGCCGATCTCTTCGGCCGCCGGCGCGTCTACCTGTTCGGGTTGGCCGTCTTCACCACGGCCAGTCTGGCCGGAGGTCTGGCCCAGAACTCCGCCTGGCTGACCAGTGCCCGCGCCGTCCAGGGCATCGGTGGAGCCTTCCTGTCGCCCGCCACCCTCACCATCATCGTCACCACGTTCTCGGGGGTCCGGCTGGCCAAGGCCCTCGGGGCCTGGAGCGCGGTGGCGGGCGCGGGCGGGGCGGCCGGTTCCCTCCTCGGTGGAGTCCTCACCGCCGAAGCCTCGTGGCGTTGGGTCCTGTTCGTCAATATCCCCATCGGCGTCGCCGCCGGCGCGGCCGCACTCCTGTACCTCACCGAGGCCAAGCGATCCCGGCGCGGGGAGCGGGCGACCAAGCTGGACATCGGCGGCGCCATCACCGTGACGGCCGGACTGGGGGCGCTCATCTTCGCCATCGTCGGGACCGACACCCACGCCTGGGGATCGTCGTACACCCTTTCGATTCTGGCCGTAGCCGCGGTGTTGTTGGCCATCTTCGCCTTCATCGAGCTCAAGGTGGCATCCACCCCACTGGTCCCGTTCCGACTGTTCCGATCGCGCTCGGTCAGTGGGTCCAACTTCGTGATGTTTCTGGTGGGTGCCGCGTTCTTCTCGATGTGGTACTTCATGTCGCTCTACCTGCAGAATGTCCTCGGCTTCGGAGCGCTCAAGGCCGGGCTGGCCTTTTTGCCCATGGCGATCTCCATCATCATCGGTGCGCAGGTGAGCTCGCGCCTCCTTTCCCGGCTTGGTGTGCGGCCCCTCCTCTTGGTGGGAACGGCCCTGGCGTGCGGCGGGTTCGCCTGGCTCTCCCAGATTCAATCCGACAGCACCTATTGGACTCACGTCTTCGGCCCGGGTTGCGTCATCTCCTTGGCCCTCGGCCTGCTCTTCACACCGCTGGCCTCGGCCGCGACAGCGGGTGTGCACTTCACGGAGGCCGGGCTGGCCTCGGGAGTCCTCAACACCTCGCGCCAGATGGGCGGCTCGCTCGGTCTCGCCGTCCTGGCCACGGTCGCCATCGACCACACCCACTCGGTATTGCGGGCCGGCCAAGGCTCGGTGTCGACGGCCGTGGCGTTGACCGCGGGCTACGCCCGGGCGTTCGAAGTGGCCTCGATCCTCGGCCTGGTCGCCTTTGCGGCTTCATTCATCGTCCCCTCCATCGGCAAGAAGACGCTCGAGAGCGAGGTCGAACACACGGAGGCCGTGGGCGACGCCGGTGCACCACCCAGCCTCGATTCGACCACCACCACCTTCAACGTGCGGCCCGAGACGGCGTAGACGATGGCGGTCGACGGTGGTGAGGCAGCGAGTGGAGCCGGGGCCGCCGGCCGTCCCTCGCTCGAGACCTCCGCACTGCTCAGCCGCCTGGGTGACGTCTCACTGTGGGACCTCGAGGTCACCGCCGTGGAGGCGGTGAGCCCCTCCATGCGGCGCATCCGCTGCACGGCACCGGGATTGGGCCAGCTCTCGTATCAGCCCGGGCAGGATCTCATGCTGGCGGTGCCGGGTCCCGGAAACGGGTCATTCCGGCGCCGCTACACCATCCGGTCATTGGACCGGGCCGCCGCATCCGTCGACATCGACGTCGTGCTCCACGGCGATGGCCCCGCCGCGGCCTGGGCCGCATCGTGCCAACCGGGCCAACGGATCGAGGCCATCGGACCACGCGGCAAGGTGACCGTGCAGGCCGAGGCCGACTGGCACCTCTTCGCCGGTGACGACTCGGCCATGCCGGCCTCCCTGGCCATGGCCGAATCTCTGCCGACTCCGGAGGACGCCCTCGTCGTGCTCGAGGTCGACGGAGTCGCCGACCAACAGCAGGTCAGCGCCACCGACGGCCGCCCGATCGGCGTGCACTGGGTGCACCGCGCCGGGGCCGACCCGGCCTCGAGCGCCAAGCTGGTCGCCGCCCTCAACGGCCTCGAGCTTCCGGCGGGTCGGGGCCACGCCTACCTGGCCGGTGAGTTGCGGGTCGTGGCCGACATGCGCAGGACGCTTGTGGAGCGCGGATTGACGGCCGCACAGATCTCGGCCAAGCCCTACTGGCGAGCCGGCGTCGCCAACGCCGCCCACGGTGAACCGGAGCGACCCCCTTCCGACGAGTAACGCACCGGCTCACGCGTGCGCATCGCCGGGACCACGCACTCGACCCGCCGGAGTGGCCTCAATCACATCGGAGCAAGGCCCGGCACTTCAGGATCGGATCCAAGATCGTCGGCGGCAGTGCGAGAGTGTGTCATGAGCCGGAGGAACCGGTGGTACGCCGCGCCCGCGCCGTCGCGGTCACCGGTGGCCAGGAGGTCGAGCAGAAGACCGCGCGCCACCGCGACACCCAGGCGAGCGTCAATTCGGGCGACTTCCGGGTCAACGCCCATCTGCACCAAGGCGGCGGCGATCGGCGCCACCCATGCCTCGACGATTCCCGTCAGGAAGTGCTCGGTACCCGGCCGCCCGAGCAGGGCGTAGGAGTAGAGCTCGAAGAACAACCGCTCCCGGGGCCACATCTTCGGATCACTGAGTCGCTGCCACGACGCCCAGGCGTCGTCGGGGGTGACGCCTGAATCCAAGAGCGCCGTCCTCTCTCTGACCTCAACGGCCTGAGTCACGGCGATCAAGAGACCCTCGCGGGAACCGAAGTGATAGATGAGCATCCGGTGGCTGGTGCCGATAGCCGAGGCCAGCTCACGCAAGCTCAGGTCGGCGATCCCGCCGGCCGAGGCCTGCTGCACGGCAGCGGCGAGGAGGCGATCCCGGGCTTGCGAGGCGGCCACGGTCAAATGTACCATTTGGTACAGAGTCAGCCACACAGCCACCACAGTTGACTCGGACAGCGAGGAACCATGACGCCACTGCACGTCGAGGCGGAAGGCACGTCCCGGGCCGACCCCGAGGCCGTCTGGAGCCTGGTTTCGGACGCCACCACCTATGCCCAGTGGGGTCCGTGGGATGCCAGCGGCTACGAGAGCCCCGGTGACGAATCGGCACACGGGGTCGGGGCCATCCAATGGTTTCGCACGGGGCGGACGACCTCGGTAGAGCGGGTACTGGAGATCGAAGAGGGCCGGCGTCTCGTCTACACGGTGATTCGGGGTATTCCGGTCCGCAACTATCGGGCAGAGGTGACCCTGACGCCAACCTCGGCGGGGACCCACATCCGCTGGGAGGGCAATTGGGACACGACCCTGCTTGGGCGCATCGTCCACCGCAAGCTCCGCTCCTTCTATCCCGACATGATGGCTCGCCTGGTGGCGACCGCGGATCTTGGCGTGGCGGCCTCGGAGTAGCGGGCAACCGTCGCCCGCTCGTGGCCAACTATGGGTGTCGAGTAGGACCTTGCCTGGTTGAGAGATTTGGGACTGTTAGGGGATTGTGAGGATCCCTTGAGATGCATTGTCCCCGTGCTCCCGAAGCGCGAGCATGCCGAGATGGGTTCCGCGACAGGATTCGTCACCGGTCCCGGGCGCCTCAAGACTCACGACGTCGTCATTGCCGCGGCGACGGCGACCATCTTCTTTGGCGCTTTGATGGTGCGCAGTCGACTTATCTTCGGATTGGCGGTGCTGGCTGCCATCTTTGTTCCCATGGAGCGGATGTTCGCTCTCCATTCCCAGCGGGTCTTTCGCGCCGGTTGGCGCACCGACCTCGTCCACTTCGTGGTGAACAACCTCCTGACGACGTTTCTCTTGATTTTGGCCGTCCTCTCCGTGGGAACAGCCATGTCGGCCGTCGTTCCCGGAGCCCTGCGTTCGGCCGTCGGTCAACAGCCTCTCTGCCTCCAAACCAGCGAGGCCTTCGTCCTGGCCGGATTGTCCGGCTATTGGGCCCATAGGGCAACACATAGGGTCCCGGTGCTGTGGAAATTCCACCGCGTTCATCATTCGGTCACCGAAATGGACTGGCTGGCCGCTGGACGCCTCCACCCGGTTGACCAGGCCTTCACCCGCTCGTGCACGGTCCTCCCTCTGGTCGCTCTGGGCTTCACGAAGGGAGTGCTGGGAGCGTTCGTGGTGCTGATCACCTTCCAGGCCCTCTTCATCCACGCCAATGTGCGGTTCCGCTTCGGTCCGTTGCGCTGGATCGTGGCCACGCCAGAGTTTCACCACTGGCACCATTCGGCCGACCCCGCCGCCTACAACAGCAACTTTGCCGGCGAGTTTCCCTGGCTGGATCTGCTCTTCGGAACGCTGCACTTGCCAGCTGGAAAGATGCCAGAAGGCTACGGAATCCAAGAACGGCCACCCAAGGGTTACCTGTACCAGCTGGCCTGGCCTTTCCGTCGGACCAGTCGGACGGCCTCACCGGGACTCCTGACCCTGGACGTCGACCCGACTCTGCCGTATTGACTCAGCCGTAGTGAAACGTCAGCACCCGCTGAGGGGCTGACACGGCGGCGTGGTAGTTCCGCACGACTGGAGTGGGCGATTCGGGACCTCGTGCTCGTGCCCAGGCTCACTCGATGCATCGCTGATCATGCAAACCGGTTCCCGCCCGGCGGCGAAGAACGAGGAAAGCCGCGGGCGTTTCAAATCCGGCAGGCACAAGCAGGCGCCGGAGCGCGCCGTGTCAGCGTCCGCCAAGGCCTTCACAGTAGTTAACTTGACAGTTAACTAACTATATGGTGAAATAACCCGATGGACACGATCCCTCTGTGCCACCCGAGCAGCCGATTGTTCGAGGGCCGGCGGTGGCGGCGATGACGGTGGTGGAGGACCGGCTCGATGCCACGTTCACGGCGTTGGCCGACCCGACCCGGCGGGCGATCGTCGCCCGCCTGGCCACCGGGGACGCCACGGTGAACGACCTGGCGGAGCCTTTTGACATGACCCTGCCCGCAATCTCCAAGCATCTCAAGGTGCTCGAACGCTGCGGGCTCATCACGCGGTCTCGGCGCGCCCAGTTCCGACCCTGTCACCTCGAGCGCCAAGCCCTCGACGCCGCCGTCGACTGGATCGAAGAGAGCCGACGGATCTGGACGGAGCGCTTCGACAAGTTGGATACGCACCTGCGCGACATCCAACGCGGATCTTCATCGAGACAGAAAGGAAAATGATCAATGAGTGAGCACACGACTGAGTCTGAGCTGAACTTCACCCGTGTCTTTGCTGCTCCGAGAGAGCTGGTCTTTCGATGCATGATCGACCCGGAACATCTGACCCACTTCTGGGGACCGTCGGGTGTCAGCACGCCCCGCGAGAACATCAAGGTCGAGGCGCATCCGGGGGGAGCCTTCGAGACCGTGATGGTCAACGACGCCGATGGCAGTGAGTATGCGATGCGGGCGACCTACGTGGAGATCGTCGAGCCCGAGCGGATTGTGTGGACCGATCCGGACTCCGGCATGACGACGACGTCGACGTTCGTCGACCTGGGCGACGCCGGCACCGAGATCCACATCCGCCAGACCAACGTGCCCGAGCCCATGCGCAGTCCGGAGGCGCAAGCCGGCTTCTTGACGTCGCTTGACTGCTTTGCGGCGTACCTGGCGACGATTTCCGGCGGTTCCGAGCGATGAGTTCCCGGCAGGTCGACCATGCCGCACTGATGGGTGAGATCGCGGCCGAACGGAGTGAACTGGCGGAGGTATTGGCCGGTTTGTCATCAGAGGCCTGGGACGCTCAGTCGCTGTGCACCGGGTGGAGGGTGCGCGAAGTGGTGGCCCACATGACCATGCCCTTTCGCTATTCGACCCGACGGTTCGTGGTCGAAGTCATGAAGGACCGGGGACGTTTCAACCGCATGGCAGACCGGTGCGCCCATCGCGATGCCACGATGCCGACGGGCGAGCTCGTGGCGGCGCTGGCGGACAATGCGCAGCATCCGTGGCGGCCACCGGGGAGCGGCCTCGAGGGTGCGCTGGTACACGACGTCATCCACGGCCTGGACATCACCGTGGCGCTCGGCCTCGACCGGAAGGTCCCCGAAGAGCGCCTGCGCATCGTCCTCGGTTCCATTTCGAAGCCCAAGACCGCCAAGTACTTCGGCGCCGATCTGGGCGAGATCGCCCTGCGGGCCGACGACATGGCGTGGTCGTTCGGGTCCGGGGACCCGGTGGTGGGGCAGGCCCAGGATCTGGCGCTCGTCTTGTGCGGCCGAAAGCTGCCGACCGGTCGACTGCGGGGCGACCTGAGCGATCGATTCGTCGGCGTCTGAACGGCCGCACTCGTCGGCCGGTCGGGCCGCCCGCCATGTGACAAGGTGACGACGGAGTCCGTCGGGGATTCCAAGTTCTCGGGTCACCACCTGGGCGAAGGAGCGGAACATGGACGTTGGAGGCAGCGCGCTCGTTACCGGGGCCAGCAGAGGTATCGGAAGGGCCATCGCCATCGCGCTGGCGAACCGTGGCTTCGAGACGGTGGCGACGATGCGCAACCCCGAGCAAGGAGCCGACCTGCCGGGCGAGACGTCCGGGCGCCTCACCGTCCGCCGCTTGGACGTGACCGACCCCACCACCTATGAGATACCGGGCGATCTCCGCGTGCTGGTGAACAATGCCGGCATCGACTCGGACTACCTGCCGGTCGAGCACAGTGACCTGGATGACTGGCGCAGGGTGTTCGAGACAAACGTGGTGGGGCTGGTGGGCGTCACGATGGCGGCCATCCCAACCTTGCGGGCTCATCGACCGGCCGTTGTCTGCAATGTGTCTTCGTCATCGATCCTGGCCAGTGTCCCCTTCTATTCGACCTACCGCGCCAGCAAGGCAGCCGTCTCGGCCTTTGGGGACAGTCTCCGCGTCGAGGTGGCCGCGTCGGGCATTCGCGTGGTGGAGATCCTCCCCGGTCCGATCGACACCGACATGTTTCAACTGAGCAAGAGCGAACCGGTGGCCGCTCGCTTCGAGCGGTACCGGCCCATGGCCGAACTGGCGGCGAGCCTGCGCCGAGAAATGGCGGACCCACAAGTGGCACCGCCGGGTGACGCCGCCGCACTGATCGTCGAGGCCATTCTCAACGACACCGGGCCGATGCGGTACGGGTGCGATCCACTTTCGGTCGGCCTGCTCGACCTGTGGCGCCAGTCCGACGACGAGACCATGTTCCAGCTGACCGGCCAGTCGATGGTCGAGACGATTCAGCACCTCGAAGGCTGACCGGGCGAAGGCGAAGGCGAAGGCCGAGGCGCGCTCGGATTGTCAGGTGTAGCCCTGCATGATGTGCTCGACCCACCACGCCGGTGCAGCGTTCATCAGCGTCTGGAGGTCCCAGTAGTCCCACCAGCGGACGATCGACCCGTCCCGCAGCTCATGGACCGAGACGAAGGGCAGCGTCACCTGTTCGCCCGTGTGCCAGTGCCACGTCTCGGCGTGCTCGGTCACCACGGTGTCGCCCTCGGCCACCATCAGCCGCAGCTCGTGCTCGTAGCCCGAGATGGGCTCGAGCCCGAGCCGCAGTCGGGCCACGATGAGCTCGGGGCCCCGCGCCACATCGTCGGCCGGCGAGGGAACGTCGGTGTATTCGCTGTCCTCGACGAAGTAGCGGGCGATGCCGTCCCAGTCTCGGTCGTACAGCGCGTTCCAGAACTGGCGGACGATCTCCTTGTTGGCCTCAGCGGTCACGGCACTCCTTGCAGCGGTGGTCCGGTGGTCGGGTCTGTTTCACGAGGGGGTGTGACGCAGGCGAACGGTCACCCGCCGCGCGCCGCTCCCCACCCGCACGGTCCCGGTCGTCTGGTCGATGCTGCCGGAACTGGCGGCGGCGATGTTGTTGACGAACGCGGGCAGTTCGAACAGCACCGCTCCGGTCGGGGCAGCGCCACTGAGCGTCAGTGTCACCGAACCATGGCGCGGTGAGATGGTGGCTCCAAGCCTGTGGCCGTCCGTGGTGGGGAAGTTGCCCACCGACATGGTCCCTCCGGCGGAGACCCAGCCATCCGGCACGCCCCGGCCCACGATCAGGTCGCCGTTGGACTCTTGAGCCAGAAGCGAGTCCAGCAGGACCTTGTTGGCATTCGCCATGCCCCAGGCGTGAGGGGAGGACCCCTGACCCGACGCCGGGTGGCGGCCTACCCACGGCGAGGTGGACGACGGGGCCGACGCGCTCTCCCACCAGGAGTAGGGCCCGCTCTGGCTGTTGGCGATCATGAACTCGTAGCCCACGATGCCCTGGTCGCGATAGGCCGAGCTGGCCAGCCCCCAGCTGCCGTAGCCGGCGTTGTACGCGGTCGAATAGAAGTCCGACGGATAGCCGCCGAAGGTGTCGGCCGGAAGCAGGCCCTTGAGACGGTTGAACCCGTAGGCGTACGTCGCATTGATGGACGTGATCCCCGGCCCGGAGACCGGCGCGCCGAAGAGCGGGGCGTCCCAGGCCCATCGACCGAAGAGCATGGGAGCCGCCCAGTTGGCGTCCTGCGGGTTCTTGCATCGGTTCGCCGTATTGGGTTGGACCATGGAACAGGGGATGTAGGAGAGGTGATACTGATTGATCGTGGCGGAGAGAACCTGGTTGGTCGACGTCAGCAGGCTGTCGTACTGGCTGGTGGCCCACTGCTCTTCTCCGGTGTCACCCACCTGTTGAGCCAGATAGCGGTAGGCCGCCAGCCCCATCAGCGCCTCGTAGTCATCGACGGTCCAGTAGCCGTCGGAGTCGATGTCGTTGGTCACGCCCATGATCCCGCCGGGACCCGTCCGATCGGCCGCGATGGCATGGGCCGTTTGTTCAATGCTCGGCTGGGTCGCACCGGCCGGGCCGGGCGTGGAGAAATTCGCCTTGACGAAGGTGAGATCTCCGGTCTTCATCAGGTAGATGGCCCACGGCCACGAGTACGTCCAGATCCCGTCCTCGTACTGACCCTGCGCGCCCACCACGTGTTGGGCCTCGAGGAGCAGCGCCTGGGCGTTCTCATAGTCGCCCTGGGTAAAGAGGTTGGCCAGAATCCCGATGACGTCATGGCTGAATTCAGAACCATACCCATTGACGCCGGTGTTCAGATCGTTCCCACTTCGGGCGATCTGTGTGGAGATGAACCCACTTCGATAGGCGTCGTCGAGTCGAGCATCGGGCACGCGCACGCCGGCAATTTGGGCCAGTTGACCGTTCCAGAAGGCCCGCATGTGGGCGAAGTGTTGATTGAATCCGCCCGCACCGAGCAGTGATTGAGCCGACGGCCACGGATACGCATTCCCGAAGCGATCGACGGCCAGGACGTAGTCGTGCGCGACCGAGCTGTGCGGCCTCACGCTGGTGGGACCCGCGGCGAGAGGGATCAGCCCGGGCGACGGCTCGGGGTCGGCGGTGACGGCGTGGTTGGTGGAGTTCGTGACGTCCACCCGGCTGTAGACGGCGACGTAGGCGTTACCCCCGAGCGTCACCCGGTCGGCAAACTCGGTGATGGCCACCGTGGCCCCCCGGTACCCGAAGGTGGTGATCTGGGCGGGGAGGTACCCGTCGGCGTCGACCCACGTGGTGGGACTGCCGGGGTAGATACCGAATCCGAAGGCTTGGTTGATGCCGTCTTGCACGTAGAACGCGCCACCCAGACAGGTGGTGACGCCTTGGCCGTTGCCCGCCCACCCGATGGCCGAAGCCGTGCCGAAGGCTCCCGTGATGGCGTCGGTCGAGACGTTGAAGGTGCAGGTGTACGGCGTCGACGAGATGGCTTCGGCCGCTGAGCCGGCCAGCGGAGCGGGTGCGACCAGGACGACGAGCGCGACGAGCGCAGCGAGTGAGCCGAGCGTACTGAGTCTGGTGACGGTTCGAAGCGCCGGTGTATCCGCGGCCCCTCGTCCTTTGTCCCCCATGCGATCACGTTACCCACGTGCACCTGCACGCCCTGATATGAGCGCGGCTGGCGCAGTCCCGCCCGGGACGTGGCCGTTCGTGCGGGTGAAACGGTCAGAATATCGCGATCGTCTGGCCGATCGTCTCTGGAACAACGGTCTCTAACTGCTGGACCGCCACTACTTGACTTCGCCCTCACCCCTCACGTGCGCGCCGATGTCCGACATCTCTTCGTAGTGCGCGGCCACCTGCTCGGGGTCACCGCCGGCTTCTTCCATGCCGCGTTCGGCCGCCGCCTCTTCCTCGGGCGTGGCGTCACGATCGGCCGAGTGCGCACGTTCGGCGTCGATGCGCTCCGCTTCGACGGTGGACTCATCGGGCGTGGTCGGTTGCGGCATCTTGTGCCTCCTCTGATCGTTGGTGCCACTTCCACTTCCATCAACGTGTGGCATCCGAAGTACCCGTTCGCACCTGTCGACAAACGCCCGAGCCGCACGGTACGAAGGAGCCTGCGGGTCCACCGAGACCTATCGGGGGCGCTCGAACCTGTCAATAGGCGGGACGAGGCATGATGCACGAGATGAATTGCACCTTCGGGACATTCCTCGACGGCGGCCCGACCATCGGACCCACCATCGCGCCAACGATCGGACCCACCATCGGGGTGATGACGTGACCACTCTTCCGGCGCTGGAGATCGCTCGCCAAGCCTCGCTGCGCCCCATCGTGGAGATCGCCGGCCAGATGGGCCTGCCGCCGGAGCTCCTCGAGCACTACGGGGCGCACGTGGCCAAGATCAGCCTCGACGCGGTGTCGGAGTTGGCCGACCGGCCCACGGCCCGGTATGTCGTCGTCACGGCCATCACCCCGACACCCCTGGGCGAGGGCAAGACCACCACGACCGTCGGCCTGGGCCAGGCGCTGGCTCTCATCGGCAAGCAGGCGACCATCGCCATCCGCCAAGCGTCCATGGGCCCCACGTTCGGCATCAAGGGTGGGGCGGCCGGTGGTGGCTACAGCCAGGTGGTCCCGTTCGAGACCCTCAACCTGCACCTCACCGGCGACCTCCACGCCGTGACGGCGGCCAACAACCTCCTGGCCGCCATGGTCGACAACCACATCCACCACGGCAACGCGCTGGGACTCGACCCGCACAGCATCACCTGGCGACGCGTGCTCGACGTCAACGACCGATCGCTCCGCAACGTCGTGGGCGGACTGGGAGCGCGCGAGGACGGCACGCCGCGAGAGTCCGGCTTCGACATCACCGCCGCCTCCGAGGTCATGGCCATCCTCGCCCTGGCCACGTCGCTCCAGGACCTGCGGGCGCGCTTCGGCCGGATCGTCGTGGGCTACACGTCGACCGGTGAGCCGGTGACGGCCGAACAGCTGAAGGCCGCCGGCGCCATGACGGTCATGATGCGCGAGGCGCTGAAACCCAACCTGCTCCAGACCATCGAGAACACCCCGGTGCTCGTGCACGCCGGCCCCTTCGGCAACATCGCCCATGGCAACTCCTCGATCATCGCCGACCTCATCGGCATTCATGCGGGGGACTATCTGGTGACCGAGGCCGGGTTCGGCGCCGACATGGGGGCCGAGCGATTCTTCAACATCAAGTGCCGGGCCTCGGGCCTCGTCCCCGATGCGGCCGTGGTGGTGGCCACCGTGCGGGCCCTCAAGCTCCACTCGGGGCGCCACAGCGTGCGCGCCGGTCGGCCGCTCCCCGCCGCCATGCTGACGGAGAATCCCGACGAGGTGCACCAGGGGGCGGCCAATCTGCTGAAGCACCTGGACATCGTCCGACTCCACGGTGTCACCCCGGTCGTGGCCATCAATGCCTTCCCCGAGGACTTCCCTTCCGAGCATGAGGCCATCCGGGAGATCGCGGCGTCGGTCGGCGTCCGGGCCGCCGTGTGCACACACTTTGCCGACGGTGGCCGGGGGGCGGCGGAATTGGCCGAGGCCGTCGTCGAGGCGGCCGACGAGCCGAGCGAATTCCGCATGCTGTACGAATCGGGGCTCACACTGCGACAGAAGGTCGAGACCATCGCCACACAGGTCTACGGCGCCGACGGCGTGGACTTCCTCCCCACGGCGGCGCGCCAACTGGAGACCTACGAGCGGGCCGGCTTCGGCTCGCTGCCCGTGTGCATCGCCAAGACGCACCTTTCGATCTCATCGGACCCACTCCTCAAGGGTGCGCCGACCGGTTGGCGTCTCCCGGTCCGGGAGGCCCGGGCCAACGTCGGAGCGGGGTTCGTCTATCTGGTCTGCGGCGACATGCGCACCATGCCGGGCCTGTCGTCGAGTCCCGCGGCGGAGCGGATCGACATCGACGACCAGGGAAACGTCGTCGGCCTGTACTGATCCAGGTTGGGTACATTGTCGGGGGTCACGAGAGGAGCGGGACATGGGTTGTGTGCTGGCGCTGGTCGCCTGGATCTCTCCCCGTTTCGCCCTGGCTCTCGTCTACCTCTTCACCGATCGACTGACCATCGCCTTCCGCTCGGGCTGGGAGGGCATCATCGGGTTCCTCCTCCTGCCCTACACGACCCTCTTCTACGCGTTGGTGTACGCACCGGTCCAGGGTGTCCGCGGCTTCGGTTGGATCGTCGTGGCGGCGGGGGTGCTCCTTGACCTGTCCTCGCTCGGATTCGGCCGCCGCACCCGGAACAAGCGGACGCCGGCGCACCGCTGACGCCACCCGGCGGGAACCCCCTACGAGTAGACGAGGCGCAGGTCCGGTTCAGGGCCGAACCGCGGATCGCTGCCACCGAGGGCGGTGAACTTCTGCCAGCCGGCGATGCCGATCATGGCAGCGTTGTCGGTGGCCAGTGACTGCGGTGGGATCAACAGCGCGCTGCCGAACTCATCGGCCACGGCTTGGGCCCGCCGACGGAGGATGGGACTGGCGGCCACGCCGCCGACCACGGCCACCGCCTGGTCCCCGAACTCCTCGAGCGCCCGACGGATCTTGGTGCACAGGACGTCCATGCAGGCCGCCACGAACGACGCCGCCACGTCCGCCACGACGAAATCTGGATGCTGGCGAACGTAGTTGACGACGGCCGTCTTCAACCCGGAGAAGGAGAAGTCATAGCCATCCTGCAACATCGGGCGGGGAAAGCCGAGGTTGTCCGCCCCCGTCTCGGCCAGCCGATCGAGGACGGGTCCGCCCGGATAGCCCAACCCCACATAGCGCGCCACCTTGTCGTAGGCCTCGCCGATGGAGTCGTCAACCGTCTCGCCGAGCAAGGTGTAGGAACCCGGGCGCGCCGTGCGGGTCAGCATGCAGTGTCCACCCGAGACCAGGAGGGCGGTATGCGGGAAGGGGACGTCGCGCCGGGCCAGGTACACGCTGGCCAGGTGGCCCTCGAGGTGATTGACGCCCACCACGGGAACGCCCCACCCGAGCGCCAGTGCCTTGGCCGCAGCGATGCCCACCAAAAGGGCGCCGACCAGGCCGGGACCCGACGTCACGGCGATGGCGCTGAGGTCGGCGCCGGAGGCGTCGGCCTCGGTCAGGGCCTGGTCGACGATGGTCGTGATGAGCTCGAGGTGCGAACGGCTGGCCAGTTCGGGCACCACCCCGCCGAACGGGGCATGGAGGTCGATCTGGCTGGCCACGACGGACGAACGCACCTCCAAGGCGTCATCGATCACGGCCGCCGCCGTCTCGTCGCACGAGGTCTCGATGGCCAGGATCAGGCCGCTCATGGGGCCCTCGTGGCTCCGGCCAGGGTGGCCTCGATGGCGGCCCCCGGGAGCGATCCCTCCCGCTCGATGCCGTAGTGGCCGTGCCGGACGTTGACCAGGGTCGAAGGGTCACCCTCGAGGGCGCCGCCGTCGATGACGAGGTCCACCGGCTGGCCGAGGAGGTCCGCCGCCGCACCCGCGGTGGCCGGGGTGGCGGCGCCGTGCGGGTTGGCGCTGGTGACCACCAACGCACCCACCGACTCCAGCAGGGCCAGCAGGAAGGGGTGCCGGGGGACCCGGACGGCCACTTCGTCCCGGCCGGTCAGCCACGACGGCCGGTCCGCACGGGGGGAGAACCCGAACACCATGGTGAGCGGCCCGGGCCACCACCGATCGGCCAGCGCCTCGGCGGCGCCGGTCAGGTCGACCCCGAGCCGGCGCGCTTGCGCCAGTGATGCGACCAGGACCGGGAGATGCATCCCCTCGGGTCGGCCCTTGGCCAGGTAGATCGCCCGCACGGCGACCTCGTCCGAGGGGAGGGCGGCCAACCCGTAGACCGTGTCCGTCGGGATGACCACCACGCCGCCGGCGCGCAGGGCGGCTGCCGTGGCGTCCAGGGCGTCATCGTCATCTTGGTGCAGCGTCACCACGGCGGTCTCCCAGGTCCGATGCAGTATGGCCGATGACGTGGTGCGTCGATGCTCGCGGCGGTGACGTTGCCGTAAGGTCCACTCGGTGGAGACACGCCGGTGAGGGTCGACGTCGGGTTGACCGGGATCCCATTGGACCAGGTGGCGTCGCGCACGTCGGAACTGGCCGCCATCGGCGTCGACGGGGTGTACTGCGCCGAGGGCCCGCACGACATCTTCGTCCCGCTGACGCTGGCGGCCGGCACCGGCGCGGGGCTCAGCATCACGACCAATGCCGCCGTGGCCCTGCCGCGCAACCCGATTCACCTGGCCCACACCGCCCATGACCTGCAGGTGCTCTCGGGTGGACGGTTTCGTCTGGGTCTCGCCCCTCAGGTCCAGGCGCACATCGCGCGCCGGTTCGGCGTGGCCTGGTCATTGCCGGTGGCCCGGATGCGCGAGCTGGTCGGCGCGCTGCGCGCCATCTTCGCCACGTGGCAGGACGATGTGCCTCTGCAATTCGAGGGAAAGTACTACCGACACACGCTGATGACCCCCATGTTCAATCCGGGCCCGACCGCCTTCGGGCCGCCGCCGATACTGCTGGGCGCGCTCGGCCCTGAGATGACCGCCATGACGGCGGAGGTGGCCGACGGACTGCTGATCCTCCCCTTCAACAGCCGGCGCTCGCTCACCGATCTCACCATGGCGGCGGTCCAGACGGGACTGGAACGGGGTGGCCGCGCCCGCCCTTCCTTCGAGATCGTCTGCGGCGTGATCGTCGGGATGGGCCGAGACGGACCGGCCATCGATCGGGCTCGCGACGGTGTGCGCGGGCTCCTGGGCTTCTACGGGTCGACCCCGGCCTACCGGCGCGTCCTGGAGGCCGAGGGCCGGGGCGAGCTGCAGGGCGAGCTGGCCGAGCTGGTGCGCCAGGGAGAGTGGGGCGCGCTGGCCTCGCGGGTGCCGGACGACCTGGTCGACGCTCTGGCCGTCTGCGGAACGCCAGCGGAGTGCGCCGAACGGATCCGGGCCAAGGTGGCTGATGTGGTCGATCGGGTCGCCCTCTTCACGCCGGTGGCACCGGCGGACGACGAGCTGGGGGAGCTGCTCGGCTCCCTCAGAGCCTGAGGGGCCGAATGGGCGCGCCGACGAGGGACGGATCGGCCTTCCAGTCCACGCCCGGCACGTCGACATAGAGCTCGATCTCGTTGCCGTCGGGGTCCTCGATGTAGAGGCTGTGGGTGACGGTGTGGTCCGACGCACCGACGACGGTGGCGCCGGCGGCTTTCACGGCGACGAGCGCGGCCCGCAGGTCATCGTCGGTCTCACCCACGTTGAGGCCGAAGTGGTACAGGCCGATACGGCGGCCCTGGGGGATCGCCGCCGCGTCCGCCCCGACCTCGATGAGCAGGAGCTCGTGGTGCGTGCGGCCCGAGGAGAAGGCGGCCACCCCGACCGGTCGCTCTCCCGGCTCGGGGATGATCTGGGGCCACCCGAGCACGTCCCGGTAGAAGGCGGCGGACCGCTCGACGTCGCGCACGTAGAGCACCAGATGGCCGAGCTCGCGCACCGTCATGCGGTGGCCGTTTCGGTGACCGGTGCCGCCGCGATATCCGCCGCCTGCCCGTCGCGCTGCGAGGCGAACGACCTGACCCAGTGGGCCTGGGGCGGCATCCCGGGGCCCAGATGGATCGGCACGTCGAAGGGCTCCGACTCGAGTCCGGCCGCCTCCATGAGGTCGGACAGCGCGAAGGGGACGGCGGCGGCGATGTCCCACAGCCGCGGCACGGCCCGGGCATCGGAGGCGAAGCCCCAGTACAGGACGCCCTGATAACTCATGATGGTGATGTTAAGGCCCATGCCGTCCATCACCGGCCCGAGTGGGAACATGCCGAGCATCTCGGCGCCGCTCATGTAGAGGGGAAAGTCCGGCCCGGGCACGTTGGAAATGACCAGGTTGGCCACCGGTCGATGGCGGTCGGCCAGCTTCATCCCGGTATAGAGGCGGGCGGCGGCGGCGAAGAGATTGGGCGAGGCGTGCTCGGCCCAGTTCTGCAGCGTCGACGCGCCGAGGGCCTGGTGCTCCTCCTTGGCCCCCTTGGTCCCCTCGTGGATGGCCCGCAGCCGCTCCAACGGGTCGTCCAACTCACAGGGCAACTGGACGAACATGGCCGAGACCTTGTTGGAGCCCTTCAGCTCGGCCACTTCGGGCGTGACCGAGACCGGGACCACCGAGACCAGCGGTACGTCGGGCAGCTCGTCACCGGCCTGGAGGTACGTCCGCAGCGCGCCGGCGCAGATGGCCAGCACCACGTCGTTGACCGTGGTGCCCATGGCGTTCTTGAGTTTCTTCACGTCGGCCAGATTGGCGGCGGCGAAGGCCACCCGGCGGCGGGCGTGCACGGAGACGTTGATGGACGTCCGTGGGGCCGAGAGGGGGAGCGCCGCCTTCCCGGCCTCACCCTGGCGGACCCGGCGCACCCCGAGGATGGCCCCGGTGGTCCGCCACACCATGCGGACCATGTCGACGGGGCGGACGGCGTTGGCGATCAGGGCCTGCGACACCAACTCGAGGCCGGACGGGATACGGGTGTCGAGCTGGCGTTCGACACCGTGCTCGGGTGGGGCCGGATCGGCCTCCAGGTCGAACAACACGCCGAGCAGCTCGGCACCCGAGACGCCGTCAACGGTGCTGTGGTGCATCTTGGCCACCAGGGCGATCTTGCCGTCCTCGAGACCCTCGACCACCCACATCTCCCACAGCGGGCGATCCCGGTGCAATTGGCGGCTGGTGACGTCGGCCGCGAAGTCGCCCAGCTCGCGCATGCCGCCCGGCGACGGCAGGGCGGCGCGCCGGAGGTGGTTGTCGATGTCGAACTCGGGGTCGTCGACCCAGATGGGGTGGCCCAGGCGCAGGGGGACCTCCACCAGACGACGCTGGAAGACGGGGACCTCGGGGATCCGATCGACGATCAATTGTCGGATGTTCCGGAACGAGTAGCCCTGCGGCACGGTGGAGGGGTCGAAGACGGCGACCATACCCACGTGCATGTGCAGGGTCGGCGTCTCCATGTACAAGAAGCTGGCATCAAGCCCGGACAGGCGCTCTGGGGTCATCGCATCTCCTTGGTGAGGCTGGGCCCTCCATAACGTGGCATTTTCTCACCGTGACGGCAACTGCCTGACCAGGATCTCTGACCAGGAGCCGATGGCGGCGACGGCGCACGCCGTCCGATTCGGGCGATGATGGGGCCGTGCCGTACGTCTACCTGGCCGTCACCGTGGTCGGAGCCATCGGGGTGCTGCTGGCGTACCGCCCGTTTCGCCGTGAGCCGCTGAGCGTGCCCAGCTTCTTCGTGGGCTGGCTGGTGGGTGAGCTCCCCATCCAGAACATCGTCTGGGAGGCGGCCGCCACGGTCGTCTTCGCGATCTTCGGCGCCTTCGCCGGCTGGGCCGGCTGGCTCGGGCTGGCCGTCACCGTCGTCAGTTGGGCCGGCCTGGTCGGGCTGGCCATCACCGGTCGTCGGGCCGCCGGCGTGGTGGGCACGGCCCTCGACGAGGTGCGGAGCGCGGACTTCCCGGTCCCGACCGGGCACGTGAAGCCCACGTGGGGCCGGTGGTGGCGCGTGACCCAGGCCCTCCCCCTCAAGGGCCGTGCGGTCGAGGCCACCCGGAATCTCGACTACTGGGGCGACGGCCGCAAGCGCCACCGGCTCGACGTCTACCGCTCCCGGTTGACCCCCCCGGCCGGCGCGCCGGTCATGGTCTACATCCACGGGGGAGCCTGGATGATCGGCGAGAAGCGCGAGCAGGGCAAGCCGATGATGTACGAGCTGGTGGCCCGCGGCTGGGTCTGCGTGGCCATCAACTACCGGCTCAGCCCCAAGGCCACCTGGCCCGACCACATCGTCGACGCCAAGCGTGCCGTGGCCTGGGTCAAAGAACACATCGCCGAGTACGGGGGCGACCCGTCGTTCGTCGCCGTGAGCGGAGGTTCGGCCGGCGGCCACCTGTGCGCGCTGCTGGCGTTGAGCACCGGGGACCCCACGTTCCAGCCGGGCTTCGAATCCGCCGACACGCGGGTCGACGCCTGCGTCCCCTTCTACGGGGTGATGGACCTGACCGGCACCAACGAGGAAACGGCCCGCTACGGCTCCGGCTTGGTGGATCTGCTCGAGAAGCGTGTCATGAAGACCAGCGCGGCCGAACATCCCGAGCTCTTCCGGGCGGCGTCGCCGACGTATCGAGTTCGGGCGGACGCGCCGCCCTTCTTCGTGCTCCAGGGTCAGAACGACACCCTGGTGCCGGTGGAGGAAGCCAGGACCTTCGTGGCGGCGCTCCGGGGCGTCTCGCGGGCTCCGGTCGCCTATGCGGAACTCCCGTTGGCCCAACACGCCTTCGATGTGCTGGCTTCGCTCCGGTGCCAGGCCACGACCAACGGGGTGGCTGCGTTCCTCGACGCCGCCCGCTACGCCGCTCGCTCTGCCGCCCGGCCCACCGGCTCCCCGTCACGTCCCTCGACCGCCGCGCCGGGAGTTTCTGACATAGTGTCAGAAACGAGCGCCTGACGGTTTCCCCTGGGGGTCCGGGTCAGGCTTGGGGACGTGACGTTGGTAAAGGGGAGGCCGTGGGGATGACCGACACGCAACGGGTGACGAGGCGCGACCGGGCCGGGCATACCGTCCGGCGTCTTCTGGCGGGCACGCTCATCACCGGCACGCTGGTCCTGGCCGGCGGCACGGTGGGGGTCACGACGGCGGCCGCCGCCGGCGCCGGTGCTCCCCTCAATACCTCGACCACCTGTCCCTCGGCGTCCAAGCTCACCCCGGCCGAGGCGGCTTCGACGACGGGGGTGACCAAGAACTCGATCACGGTGGGCAATGTCTCCATCGTTTCGGGACCGGTGCCCGGATTGTTCGAGGGCGCGTCGATCGGGACGAAGGCCTACTTCGACTACATCAATTCCACCAAGGGCGGGGTGAATGGGCGCAAGCTGATGGTCAACGGCGTGGACGACGCGTTCAGCGGGGAGACGAACCGGACGGAGACCCAAGACGCCGTGGCCAGCGACTTCGGTCTGGTCGGGAGCTTCTCCCTCTTCGATTCCTACGGCTGCAAGGCGTTGGCTCAGAATCCGGGCGTGCCCGACGTCTCGGTGACGCTCGACCCGGTGACCAACGCTCTGCCGAACGTCTTCAGCGCCCAGCCCCTGGCCGTCGGTTCGGGTCTGGGACCGCTCCAGTACTACAAGAAGCACTTCCCCAAGGACACCACCGTGGGGACGATCGTCTCCAACGTACAAACCTCGCTTTCCCAGTGGACCGGACAGAAGGCCGCCCTCGAGCACGAGGGGTACCACGTGGCCTACGTGCGTGACGTCGGGCCGACCGAGACGGACTTCACGACCGACGTCATCAGCATGCGCAACGACAACGTCAACGCGGTCGACTTGACCGCGGTCGACTGGCAGGTCGGAGCCGAGTTCGTACAGAACGCCGCCGCCCAGGGCTGGCACCCGGGGCTGATCTTCTCCGCCGGACCGATTTACGCCGACCAGTTCGTGTCCCACGCCGGCGGCCCCGCCGCCACCAACGGCATTCAGATCGGCCAGGCCCAGGCGCTGTACCTGGGCCAGGACGCCAACACCATCCCGGCCGACAAGCTGTTCCTGTCGTATGTGAAGAAGGTGAGCCCGTCCTGGACGCCCGACCTGTTCACGCTGTACGGCTGGGCCTCTGCCGCCCTCTTCGTCCAGGCCCTGCAGGGAGCCGGCACCAACCCGACCCGGGGCAGCGTGTTGACGCAGCTCAAGAAGATCACCAGCTTCAACGCCGGCGGACTGATCGCACCAGCCAACCCGGCCCAGAAGAAGCCCGCCAGTTGTTACGTGATGATGCAGATCAAGAACGGCAACTACGTGCGGACGCAGCCGGCGAAATCGGGATTCAGCTGCGACTCGACCTACTTCTACGCCAACGCCACGTAGGGCGCAGCGTCCTAGCCCGAACGGTGTGGGAGAACAGGAAGTGATGCCGTGAGCGAGTTCCTCACGTTCACGGTTCTGGGCATCGTCTACGGCGCTATATACGCCATCACGGCCGGGGGGTTGGTCGTCACCTTCACCACCACGGGCATCTTCAACTTCGCCCAGGGCGCCGTGGGGATGATTGCCGCCTTCACCTATTGGCAGCTGTGGCAGGGCTGGCATTGGCCCCTGGCCCTCGCACTGGTCGTCGTCCTCTTCATCGAGGCGCCGCTGATGGCCATTTACGTGGAGTCGCAGCTGATGCGCCGGCTGCACGGGGCCTCCGTCCAGCGCACCCTCATGGTCTCGCTCGGCCTCCTGGTCATTTTGGTCGGGGTGGCCACCCTGTTCTGGGGCAACCCCGACGTCATCCGGACCGTCCCGCCGTTTTTCGACAACACCACCACCGGGGCGATCGGCTCGGTGCACCTGTTCGGGGCCAACGGCGTCACCATCTCCGATCAGCAATTGCTGACGGTCGGGGTGGCGGTGGTGGTCGCGGTCGGCTTGCGGATCTTCTTCCGCACCTTCCGTCTGGGTGTGGCCATGCGGGCCGTGGTCGACGATCCCGAGTTGGTGGCCATGTCGGGAGCCAAGCCGTACCGGATCTCGCAGATGGGCTGGGCCCTGGGTTTCATTCTGGCCGCGGTGGCGGGTGTGCTCATCGCCCCGACCCAGTCGTCGGGACTGTCGATCCAACAGCTGACCCTGCTGGTGATCAACGGCTACGCCGCCGCCGTCGTCGGGCGGCTGCGCAGCCTCCCGATGACCTTCCTCGGCGCCATGCTGTTGGGACTGGTCTCGGAATATGCCGTCGGCTACCTGCCCGGCCATATCAATCAGAACGTGGTGTCGGTGCTGCCCACGCTGATCCCCGTCGTGTTCCTGTTCGTCGTGCTCCTGGTGATCCCGGCGGCCCGCCTGGCCGCCGCCGGCCGATTGCCGGTACATCTCCCCCCGCGGGTGGTGACCCTGCCGCAGTCACTCCTCGGTGCCGTGGTGCTGATTGTGGTGGGGACGATCCTCGCCCTGTCCGTCGGTGGTGCCGCCCTCCAGCCCCTGACCCAGGGTCTGGCCCTGGGCATCGTGGGTCTCTCGCTCGTCCTGCTCACCGGGTACGCCGGGCAGATCTCGCTCTGCCAGCTGACGTTTCTCGGGGTGGGGGCCTTCGTCATGGGCAAGATCTCGGGCGGGGACTCCTGGTGGGGCCTGGTGCTGGCCGTGGTCGTCTCGGGCGCGCTCGGCGCCCTGGTGGCGTTGCCCGCGCTGCGGCTGCGCGGCCTCTACCTGGCCCTGGCCACCCTGGCCTTCGGTGAGGCGGCCTACTTCGCCTTCTTCAACAACAACGTCGTCATCCCGCAGGGCTCGTTCATCCCCGTCGGACGACTGCGCCTGCCCTTCATGCACGCGGTGGGCGACCGGGCCGACATGATTGAGGTGCTGGTGGCCACCGCCCTGTGCGCCGTGCTGGTGGGGGTGATCCGGCGCAGCGCCTTCGGTCGTCGCCTGGTGGCCCTGAGCGACTCGCCGGCGGCCTTCGCCACCGTCGGGCTCAGCGCGTCGCGGACCAAGGTGTACGTCTTCGCCCTCTCCGCCGCCATGGCGGGATTCGGTGGCGTGCTCTACGCCGGCCAACCGGAGGCCATCGGTTCCAACGACGTCCAGTTCTTCGGCAGCCTGACCCTGCTGCTTTTCGTGGCCATCTGGGGCATGCGGAGCCTGACCGGCGCGCTCCTGGGGGGCATGACGGCGGCGGCGCTCCCCGTCCTCGAGTCGCACCTCCCGGGCTACCTGTCGTACCTCACCGGCATTGTGGCCGGCACGGGGATCGCTCTGCTGGGCAAGAGCCCCGACGGCATTCTCGGCTTCGATTGGCTGGTGGCCCACTTCCGCCTGCCGTTCTCCGACCATCGCGATGAGCCACCCGAGCTCCTCCCCAATCAGGACGTGGCCCATGCCAGCTGATACCGCCGCGCTGGAGGTGCGCGCCGTCGGCGTCCGCTTCGGTGGCGTCACCGCACTCTCGGGCGTCTCGCTGACGGCGTCCGCAGGCGAGGTCACCGGACTGATCGGTCCCAACGGCGCCGGGAAGACCACGTTGTTCAACGTCATCACCGGGCTGCAGCGGCCCGACCACGGGGACATCTTCATGCACGGCCAGGACGTCGCCCGCAAGGGGCCGCACCGCCGGGCCCGGATGGGTCTGGCCCGCACGTTCCAGCGTCTCGAACTCTTCGGCTCGCTGACGGCGGCCGACAACGTACGGGTGGCCATGGAGTCCTTCGGCGGGTCCACCCGAACCTCGGCGACGGCCGTCCTGGAACGGGTCGGGGTCGGGGACTACGCGGGCCAGAACGTCAGCTCGCTCGCCACCGGTTCGGCCCGGCTGGTCGAATTGGCCCGCGCCCTGGCCATCGACCCCAAGGTGCTGCTGCTCGATGAGCCCTGCTCGGGCCTCGATGAGCACGAGACCCTGGCCCTCGGCGAGTTGTTGCGGTCGGTGGCGGCGGAAGGCCGGGCCGTCATTCTGGTGGAGCACGATACCGAGTTGGTTTTCCGGGTCTGCTCGACCGTCTACGTCCTTGATTTCGGTGAGGTCATCGCCGCGGGCCCGCCCGAAGCGATTCGACAGAACCCCCTGGTGCAGCAGGCGTATCTGGGTCAGGCGCAGCCCCACGACGAGCAGGTTGAGCCGGCCGACGAGGCCCAGTCCGCCGACGAGGCCGGGTCATGAGCACGCCCCCCCACATCACGATCGACGGGGTCCACGCCGCCTACGGCCGGATCGAGGTCTTGCACGGGGTGGACCTGGACATCCCCGGCGGCAGCATCTTCGCGTTGCTGGGCCCCAACGGGGGCGGGAAGAGCACGCTGCTCAAGGTGATGAACGGGCGCCTCCCGTCCACGGCCGGCACCATTTCGATGGAAGGGGTGGAGGCGGCGCCCTGGACGCCCGAAGCCTTGGCCCGACAGGGCGTGGTGGCGCTCCCCGAAGGCCGCGGCGTCTTCCCCAACCTGACCGTGCGGGACAACCTGCGGATGTGGACGTACCGGGGCGACATCGATCAGGCCGAGGTCGAGAAGCGGACCTACGCCCAGTTCCCGCGGCTGCAGGAGCGGCGCAAGCAGTTGGCCGGCACGCTCTCGGGGGGCGAGCAGCAGATGCTGGCCATCTCGCGCGCCCTGGCCGCCGACACCAAGGTGCTGCTGCTCGATGAGATGTCCATGGGATTGGCCCCGATCATCGTCACCGAGCTGTACGAGCTGGTGGAGCAGATCGCCGCCACCGGCGTCACCGTGGTCCTGGTGGAGCAATTCATCACCACCGCCCTGGGCGTGGCCAACGGTGCCGCCGTCATGCTCCACGGCCGGATCGCCCATCAGGGCACCCCGGAGGAGATGGGCGAGGCGGCCCAGGCCGCTTACCTGTAGGTCGGCTCGTTCAGTCTGGTTGGGCCAGGCGGCTGACGACGGAGAACTCTGCTGCTTCGACCAGTTCCAGCGCCTCGACCCCGCCGGCATCGACGATGTCCCGCCGGGCCGCGTCGACGGCGGCCAGGGTGGCGGCTGGGCCCGAGACGGTGAGCTCGGCCACCCCGGACCGCATGGACCGCTTCTCGGTGGTCTTGGCCCGCCGCACCGCCGCCAGCACGTCGGCGGCCACCTCGAGCACCGAAGGATCCCCGGTTCGGTGCTCGGCGAACTCGGCCCCGGTGGGCCACGGGGCGCGGTGGATGGAGCCCATCTGCCACCAGCGCCACACCTCTTCGGTGACGAAGGGGAGGAAGGGCGCCAGCAGCCGTAACTGGACGGAGAGGGCCAGCGCCAGCGTGGCCCGGGCGGAGTCGGCCGGCGTGGTGTCGTCCTCCCCGCCGTAGGCGCGGGTCTTGACCAGCTCCACATAGTCATCGCAGAACGACCAGAAGAAGGTCTCGGTCCCTTCCAGCGCCCGGGCGTAGTCGAACTCCTCGAAGGCAGTCGTCGCCGCCGTCACCACGGCGGCCAGCTTGGCCAGCAGGGCCCGGTCGAGGGGCTCGGACACCAGGTCGACGCCCGGCGCCGGACCGTCGCCGAGCCGGCCCAGGGCGAACTTGGAGGCGTTGAGGATCTTGATGGCCAGCCGGCGGCCGATCTTCATGATCCCGGTGTCGAGCGCGGTGTCGGTTCCCGGCCGGCCGTTGCAGGCCCAGTAGCGCACGGCATCGGAGCCGAATTCCTCCACCAGCGGCATGGGGGTGATCACGTTGCCCTTGGACTTGGACATCTTCTTGCGGTCCGGGTCGAGGATCCAGCCGTTGATAGAGGTGTCGCGCCAGGGGAGGGTGTGGTGTTCGAAGTGCGAGCGCAGCACGGTCGAGAAGAGCCAGGTGCGGATGATCTCGGGGCCCTGGGGCCGGAGGTCCATGGGGAAGGTCGCGGCGAAGAGAGCCGGGTCGTCCTCCCAGCCGCAGGCGATCTGCGGGGTGAGCGAGGAGGTGGCCCAGGTGTCCATGACGTCGGGGTCACCGGTGAAGCCGCCGGGCTGGCCGCGCTGGGCCGCTTCGTAGCCGTCCGGCACGTCGGTGGTCGGGTCGATGGGGAGTCGGGACTCCTCGGGCACGATGGGCGCGCCGTGGTCCGCCTCACCGTCGCGGCCGACCGGGTACCACACCGGCACGGGCACGCCGAAGTACCGCTGGCGACTGACCAGCCAGTCGCCGTTGAGCCCGTTGACCCAGTTGTCGAAGCGGACGTGCATGTACGGGGGGTGCCAGCGCACCTCCCGGCCCCGCTGCAGCAGTTCCCGGCGCAACGGTTCGTCCCGCCCACCGTTGCGGATGAACCACTGGCGGCTGGTGACGATCTCGAGCGGCCGGTCACCGCGCTCGTAGAACTTGACCGGATGGGTGATGGGCCTGGGCTCGCCGATCAGGTCGCCCGAGGCGGTCAGGAGCTCGACCATCGTCCGCTGGGCCGCCTTGACGGTGGTGCCGGCGATGGCCTGCCAGGCCGGACCGTCGGGCACGCCCGGTGGGGGGGTCTCGGCGATGCGCCCCGATCGGGTCACGATGGAACGGGTCGGCAACGCCAGCTCGCGCCACCAGACCACGTCGGTGACGTCGCCGAAGGTGCAGATCATGGCGATGCCGGTGCCCTTCTCGGGATCGGCCAGCTCATGGGCCACGATCGGGACCTCGACCCCGAAGAGCGGGGTGCGGACGGTGTCCCCGAAGCGGGCGGAGAAGCGCTCGTCGTCGGGATGGGCCACCAGCGCCACGCAGGCGGCCACCAGTTCGGGGCGGGTGGTCTCGATCTCGAGGTCATCGAAGCGCAGGCGGTGGTAGGCACCGGGCCGCTCGCGGTCCTCCATCTCGGCCTGGGCCACCGCCGTCTGGTAGTCCACGTCCCACAGGGTCGGGGCTTCCGAGGAGTAGGCCTCGTGGCGCGACAGATTGCGCAGGAACATGCGCTGACTGGCCCGGCGGCTGCGATCGTCGATGGTGGCGTAGCCCCTGGTCCAGTCGACCGACAGACCAAGCCGGCGCCACAGCGCCTCGAAGGTCAGCTCGTCCTCGGCCGTCAACTGATGGCACAGGGCGATGAAATTGGGCCGGCTGATCGGGATGTCATCTTTCCCCGGCTCGTCCGGCGGCTGGAAGTCCGGGTCGTAGGGCAGCGAAGGGTCGCACCGCACCCCGAAGTAGGTCTGCACCCGGCGCTCGGTGGGCAGCCCGTTGTCATCCCAGCCCATCGGGTAGAAGAGCTCCCACCCGGTCATCCGCCGGTAGCGGGCCAGCGCGTCCGTCTGCACGTACCCGAAGACCGAGCCCATGTGCAGGGAGCCCGAGACGGTCGGCGGCGGGGTATCGATGGAGAAGACCCGTTCCCGGGGCGCCGAATCGTCGAATCGATACGTCCGCTCGTCCTCCCAGGCGTCCACCCACGTGGCTTCGACGCCGTCGATGGTGGGTTTGGCGGGAATGCGGGGCGCGCTGGTCGCGTCGGTCGCGTCGGTCGGCATGATCGGGTTACCGTACCCGGATGCTGCACCTCCACGACACCGCCACGGGCACCGTTCGCCCCTTCGAGCCGCGCACGCCGGGAGAAGTGTCGATGTATGTGTGCGGCCCCACGGTGGACAACCTCCCCCATATCGGCCACGGGCGGTTCAACCTGGTGTACGACGTGCTCCGGCGCTACCTGCTCTTCAACGGGCTCGACGTCCACTACGTCTCGAACGTCACCGACATAGAGGACAAGATCATCCGGCGGGCCAACGAGGAGGGGCGGAGCACCCAGAGCGTGGTCGACCAGTACGAGGCGGCCTGGTTCGACGCCATGGACGGGCTGGGCGTCCTGCGGCCCACCGACATCCCGCACGCCACCGCCTACGTCGGGGACATGGTCCGCCTGGTGAGTGACCTCGTCGATCGGGGCACGGCCTACGAGACGTCCGATGGGGTCTACCTGAGCGTGGAGCAGGTGGAGGGTTACGGGTTGCTGGCCCGGCAGAGCCTCGACTCACTCCGGTCAGGCGCCCGGGTGGAGAGCACCGAGGAGAAGCACTCCCCCCTGGACTTCGCGCTCTGGAAGAAGGCCAAGCCGGGCGAGCCCACCTGGGATTCCCCGTGGGGCCCGGGGCGTCCCGGATGGCACACCGAGTGCGTCGTCATGTCCCTGGACCTGCTGGGCGAGGGATTCGACCTCCACGGTGGCGGGATCGACCTGATCTTCCCCCATCATGAGAACGAGCGGGCCCAGGCGGTGGCCGAGGGCCGCCAATTCTCCCGCTACTGGGTGCACAACGGCTGGGTGACCGTCGACGGCACCAAGATGTCGAAGTCCCTGGGCAACTTCACCACGCTCACGGAGTTCCTGGAGCTGCACGATGCCCGGGCCTATCGACTCCTCGTCCTCCGGGCCCGTTACCGCTCGCCCTTGGAGGTGACCCCCGAGACCGTGGTCGACGCGGAAAAGGCGCTCGACCGGCTCGACACGGTGGCCCGGCGGTTTTCCGTGGGCGAGATGCTCGAGCAGACCGCGTCCGGCTACGTCGTCGAGGGTACCGCGCCGGCCACGGCGATCGATGCCGACGCGTTGGCCGCCTTCCGGACCCGCATGGACGACGACCTCGACACGCCCGGAGCGCTGGCCGACATCTTCGACCTCGTCAGTGCCGCCCACACGAGCGCCGACGCGGGCGAGGACGCTCGGGCCCACGAGTTGGCCCGGACGGCCGCGGTGTTGGCCGCCGCCCTCGGACTGTCGTTGAAGGGCGAGGCATCGACGCTCGACCCCGAGACCGCCCGTTTGGTGGCCGAGCGCGACGCGGCCCGCGGAGCGAGGGAGTTCGCACGCGCCGACGCGTTGCGGGACGAACTGGTCGCTCTGGGCTGGACCGTCGAGGACACTCCGGCCGGCACCGCCGTACGGCGCTGAACCGACCTCACCCCCATGGCGCGGAGCGGACCTCACCCGCCGATTTTCAGTTGAACCTGCTGGTCAAAGCGCTATAGCAGTATGACTAGACCCCGGCCCGCTTCTTAGTTACCATGTAGTAACTACGAGACGTTCCCGAGACCCGCTGCTGGGCGGGCTCCGGCCCAAGGAGGGCGCACCATGTCCGAATTCTCCCTCGAGCTGAACGAGGATCAACTCCAGATCCAGAAGTGGGTCCACGAATTCGCCGAGACGGTGGCCCGACCGGCCGGAGCCGAATGGGACGAGCGCGAAGAGACGCCGTGGCCGATCATCCAAGAGGCGGCGCGCAACGGCCTGTACTCCTTCGACTTCATCGCCCAGTGTTTCGCCGATCCCACCGGCCAGTTGATGTGCCTGGTCAACGAGGAGTTGAGTTGGGGGGATGCCGGCATCAGCCTGTCCATCTTCGGCTCCACCCTGGCCGTGGCCGGCATCTACGCCAACGGGACGCCGGAGCAGTCGGCCGAATGGATTCCCCAGTGTTACGGCACGGCCGATGACGTGAAGCTCGCGGCCTTCGGCGTGTCCGAGGCCGACGCCGGATCTGACGTGTCCTCGCTCAAGTCACGGGCCGTGTACGACGAGGCCAAGGACGAGTGGGTGCTGAACGGCACCAAGACCTGGATCACCAACGGGGGCATCGCCAACACCCACGTCCTCGTCCTCTCGGTCGATCACACGCTCGGGAGCCGGGGGCAGGCCAGCTTCGTCGTCCCGGAAGGGACGCCGGGGATCTCCCAGGGCCAGAAGTTCAAGAAGATGGGCATCCGGGCCTCGCACACCGCCGAGGTCGTCCTCGAGGACTGCCGCGTGCCGGGCCGCTGCCTGCTGGGCGGCAAGGAGAAGCTCGACGAGCGCCTGGCCCGGGCCAAGGAGGGCAAGAGGACCTCCACCCAGGCCGCCATGGCCACCTTCGAGGCCTCCCGTCCCATCGTCGGCGCCCAAGCCGTGGGCATCGCTCGCGCCGCCTACGAGTACTCCCTCGACTACGCCAAGGAGCGCAAGCAGTTCGGCCGCGCCATCATCGAGAATCAGTCCATCGCCTTCAAGTTGGCCGACATGAAGATGCGTACCGATGCCGCTCGCCTCCTGGTGCAGCGGGCGGCGTGGATGGCCAGCACCGGTAAGAAGTTCGAGAATGGCGAAGGCTCCATGTCCAAGGTCTTTGCCGGAGAGACCGCGGTGTGGGTCACCGAGCAAGCCATTCAGATTCTCGGTGGCTACGGCTACGTCCGCGACTACCCGGTCGAGCGCTGGCACCGTGACTCGAAGATCTACACCATCTTCGAGGGGACATCGGAGATCCAGCGGTTGGTGATCTCGCGGGCGATCTCCGGGATCCACATCAACTAGTTGACCTGAGGCTTTTCTCCCTACTTCCAGAAATCCGCTGGCTCGAGTGAGAAAGAAAGCCGCTCGCCGATCCACCGAGTCAGCGCCATCAAAACCCAAGCGCCTCGTGGACGAGGATGGCGGTAATTCGCTCAGCCACGACCGCGTGGTTGATAATCGGAATGTTGTTCACTCCGCTCGGAAGGCCGTACGCCTCTCGTGCCCGCCAATCCTCAAGTGGGAGCGAGTATTCGAAGATTCGTCGGATCCCGGCATCGAGGTCGGCAACGATCTTCTGACTTCCGATAACGAAGATGACGTGTTCGGCTCCCGACACGATGGGACCCAACTGGCTTCCACTCGCGGACGCAATGAGTAACGATCCTCCCTCGGTCAGGGCGTGCACGCTTCCGACGACGTAATCAGGTGA
>DASZJQ010000233.1:0-3761 GCA_035947875.1 Acidimicrobiales bacterium | reverse complement strand
TTGGAAACCGGATCGGCGTGCACGGCGTCCTCGGTGAAGAGGGCGGCGATGGCATGGGCCTCGCGGGCGTTGACGGCGTCTACATAGTCAGCGATGAGGCTTCGCAGCTCGTTCGGGGTCAACATGGCGCTCCCTTCGTCGGTCCGGGGTTCGATGCGGCGCCAGCGTTACGGCACCGCCGCGCCGTCACAACTGAGCGGCCGATTTCGCGGTACGTGCCTGCGTTCACGCGCCGACAGCGTGCAGGCCTCCGTCGACGTGCAGGATCTCGCCGGTGGTCATGGGCAGGAGGTCGGAGAGGAGGGCCGTGCAGGCACGGGCCACCACGTCGGTGTCGAGCACGTCCCAGCCGAGGGGCGCCCGCTCGGACCAGGTGTCCTCGAAGGCGGTGAAGCCCGGGATGGATTTTGCCGCCATGGTCTTGACCGGGCCGGCCGCCACCAGGTTGACCCTGATGCGCTCGGCCCCGAGATCCCGGGCCAGGTAGCGCGACAGGGACTCCAGGGCGGCCTTGGACACCCCCATCCAGTCGTAGGCGGGCCACGCCACTGAGGCGTCGAAGTCCAGACCGACCACCGACGCCCCCGCTCCGCCGTCAGTGCCGGCCGCCGCCAACAGGGGGCGAAAGGCCTCGACCAAGGCCTTGAGCGAGTAAGCCGACACGTGCAGGGCGATCTGGACCTGGTCCCAGTTGGCCTGGAAGATGTCTCCCCCCAGGCACTCGGGGGGCGCGTAGCCGATGGAGTGGAGCATCCCGTCCATCCGGTCCCACCCGGCGGCCAGGGTGACTGCTGCCGCTGCCAGTTGCCCGGGCTCGGTGACGTCGATCTCGAGCACGTCGGCCTCGACGGGAAGTTTCCGCGCCGTCCGGCGGGTGAGTGAGAGGCCCCGGCCCGCCCCGCTGAGCACCACTTCCGCGCCCTCTCGTTGGGCCATACGGGCCACGGCAAAGGCGAGCGATGCGTCGGTCAGTACCCCTGTGACCAGAATCTTCTTTCCATCGAGGAGTCCCATGACCGGGTCAGGTTACCGTCAGGGATTCGTTGGGCCGGAATCCGTGCGTGTGCAAAGGTAGATACATGAGCATCGGAATCTTGGGCGGGACCGGCCCTGCGGGGCGGGGGCTGGCGGTTCGGCTGGCCCGGGCCGGAGAGGAGATTCTGATCGGGTCGCGGGACGCGGAGCGGGCCGACGCCATCGCCTCCGGGCTGGTCGAGGCGTGGCCGGGGCGCCATCTGCCCGTGTCCGGCGCATCGAACGAGACGGCGGCTGAGTGCGACCTGATCGTCGTGGCCACCCCGTGGGACAGCGCCGTCGCCACCCTCAAGCCACTGGCCGCCGCCATGGTGGGCAAGGTGGTGGTCTCGATGGCCAACGCCCTGGTCAAAGAGGGTCGCGAGTTCCTCGCCCTGCTGCCACCCCGGGGTTCGGTTGCAGCCTCCATCCAGGCGGCCCTGCCCCGGTCCCTGGTGTCGGCGTCGCTGCACCATCTGCCGGCCTCCGACATGGAGAACCTGGACGCCCCGATCACGGCTGACGTACTGGTGTGCTCCGACCATTCCGAGGCCTCCAAGGCCACGGTGGCCCTGGTCGACTCCATCGAGGGGCTGCGGGGCGTGGATGCCGGCAGCCTGGCCCAGGCCGCACCCATCGAGGCGTTCACTGCCGTGCTCGTCACCGTCAACATCCGCCACAAGGTGCACACCGCCTTGCAACTGGCCGGTTACGGCGACCCCCGATAGCGCGTGCAGGACAGAGGGGGCAGCCGGGACGTGGAACGAGTACTACGGCTCTACGACACCGCACGCCAGGAGGTGGCGCCGCTCGAGGCCGGGCCGCTGGTCACCCTGTACTCGTGCGGGATCACTCCATATGACTCCGCCCACCTCGGGCACGCCCAGGTCTATCTGACCTTCGACATCCTGCAGCGACGCCTCCGCGACCTCGGACACGAGACTCGGTGCGTTCGGAACGTCACCGACGTGGACGACGACATCCTCCGCAAGGCCCGCGAGCTCGGGGTCCACTATCTCGACCTGGCCGCGGAGGAGATCGCCCGGTTCGACTCGGACATGGCGGCGCTGGGACTGATCCCCGCATGGTCTGAGCCCCGGGCCACTTCGGCCATCGCTGAGATCCTGACCCTGATCGGCGTCGTGCTGGACTCGGGGCGTGCGTACCAGGCCGGGGGTGCGGTGTACTTCGACGTCACCACCTTCCCGGCCTTCGGGACCGTCAGCCACCTCGACGAGCCGACCATGCTGGCCGTGGCCGCCGAGCAGGGCGGGAGACCGGACGATCCGAACAAGCGCCATCCCCTCGACTTCGTGCTGTGGCAGCCCTCGCTCCCCGATGAGCCCTCGTGGGAGTCACGGTGGGGACCCGGCCGCCCGGGGTGGCACGTCGAATGCTCGGCCCTGGCCCTTCGCGAGCTGGGCGACACCATCGACGTCCACGGCGGAGGACGCGACCTGGCCTTCCCGCACCACGAATCGGAGAACGCGCAGTCGGTGTCGGCCACCGGGAGGCCGTTCGTGCGCCACTGGCTCCACGTCGGCCTGGTCGGCCTCGACGGCACCAAGATGTCCAAGTCCCTCGGCAACCTGGTCTTCGTGGGCGACCTGTTGAAGGAGTGGGAGCCGGCCGTGATCCGGCTCGCCCTGCTCGACCACCACTACCGGGGGGACTGGGAGTGGTCGCCTGAGGACCTGCTCACGGCGGCCACGCGGTTGGAGGCGTGGCGCGCCTCTACCCGTCCGGGGCGGTCTCCCGGCACTGCCGACCAGTCGGCCGACGCCGGTCTCCGATCGGTGCGATCCTTCCTCGACAACGACCTCGACACGCCGGGAGCCCTCCGGGCCCTCGACGCCGAAGCGGCCGCCGGCCGCCCGGTCGTCCTGGGGGCGGCCCTCTTGGGCATTACCCTGTAGCTCGGTCACCAGCCCGTCCGCCACGGGTACCCCGGCGGGCCGCGCCGGACCCGTGGCCAGGCCGGGACAGAGGCAGAAAGGCGATTTGATGGCAGCCGTCACCGTGCGACTTCCCGATGGCGCGACCAAGGAGTTCGAGGAGGGCACCACCGCGTCCCAGTTCGCCGAGTCCATCGGTCCCCGGCTGGCCAAGGCGGCGGTGGCGGCCACGTTCGACGGCGCCGAGGTCGATCTGGACGCCCCGCTGCCCGATGGGGCCCAGGTCAGCGTCATCACCGCCGACTCCGAGGCCGGCCGCGCCGTGCTGCGCCACTCGACCGCCCACGTGCTGGCCCAGGCCGTGCTCCGGCTGTGGCCCGGAGCGCACTTCGCCATCGGGCCGGTCATCGAGGACGGCTTCTATTACCACTTCGAGCTGCCGGGCGGGGCCCATTTCAGTGACGACGACCTCGAGCGCATCGACGCCGCTATGCGCGAGATCATGGCGGAGGACCAACCCTTCATCCGGCACGAGCACACCATCGAAGAGGGACTCTCGATCTTCGGCGACCAACCCTTCAAGCGTGAGATCATCGAGGCCGTCGACGCCGGACACGAGGAGGTGGACGCCGCAGCCGAGGGGGCCGGCGCCGCCCAGGTGTCCACCTACTGGAATTCGCCGACCTTCACCGACCTGTGCCGGGGCCCGCACGTCCCGTCCACCAGCCGCCTGGGCCACTTCGCGCTGATGCGCGTGGCGGGGGCCTACTGGCGGGGCGATGAGAAGCGCCAGCAGCTGCAGCGCATCTACGGCACTGCATGGGAGTCGGAGAAGGCGCTGGCCGTCCACCT
>DASZJQ010000232.1:0-11660 GCA_035947875.1 Acidimicrobiales bacterium | reverse complement strand
ACAAAGTTCGAGCCATCAGGCATGTACAAGAGGGGGTGCGTTCGTTGCTGACCGGTTCTGCGACCCACCGTGGTCAGCAGCAGTATCGGTCCGGCCATGGTGCGATGCCCAATCACCCCGTCCGTCCATCGATACAAGAAGCAGTGGACCCGGTACGAATGGCGCCCGACCACTCGATCGAACCACACCGTGATCGTGGCCAGCACGGCGCCCATCGTAAGTTCTTGCTGGCGATCACCCACGCCCCGCCTCAGTGGCGCTGCGGCGCCGTGGCGGCGTGGCGGCGTGGCGGCGTGGCGCCCTGGCAGCCGTGACCGTCACGTCCCCGCTGGCATTCGGCCTGCCCTAGGACTACTATGACTAGGACCATGCTGCGCGTGACCGTCGACCGTTCCGACCCCGTGCTCCTCCACGACCAGGTGGCGGCCGAGATCCGCCGGGCCATCGCCGAGGGAGAGGCCGGGCCGGGAGAACGCCTCCCCTTGGTCAAGGACATCGCCGCCGTGCTCGGGGTGAACAAGAACACCGTATTGCGCGCCATGCACATCCTGCGGGATGAGGGTCTCCTGGAGTTCACCAGAGGGCGAGGGATCACGGTGACCGGGACACCGGAGCAGAGCCTCGTGCTTCGGCACGTGCGGGAACTGGTGGAGTTTGCCCGTCATCAGGGCTACCGACGAGAAGACGTCATCGAGATGATCGCCGGCCTCCCGTGACGCTCCTCAAGGAGAACCCCACCCACCTCGAGGCACCCCCGATCGACGTCCTCTTCGAGGAGGCACATCGCCGCCGCCAGCGGCGCTGGATGATCGGGCTGGTGCTGTCGCTCGTCCTCGTGGTGACGGCAGCGACGACGCTCGCCCTGCTCCGCGCGCACCACTCGGGACGCTCGGCGACGACCGTCGGTCACGGCCAACGGTCACCGGTCACTCCCGTGAGGGCAGCCACGACACCGGGCGTGGCCTGGATCGACTACGACGCGCAAATGCACGTCGGCAATCCGATCACGGGGACGCAGCGCGTCGTGGCGACGAACACCGGGGCCTCGCCCGTCACTCCCCTGGTCGAGGCGAACGGTCGCGTCTATTGGGTCGATACGAGGAGGAACTTCTCACCCCAGTCGGGCTACTCGCTGCCGACGGTGCACGACTTCAATCTGACCAACGGCCAGATCCGCAACGACGGAACGGGCCAACTCGTGTTTCTCTCGGCCGACAAGCGGAACCTCATGATCTACCGCACCGCCAGTGATCTCAGTGAGGTGCCGATCGGGAGGTCCGGACCGACGCGCCAGTTCACCATCCCCTTCGGATGGGCTCTGAGCGGTGGTGCCGGCTTCGCCCTGCCCGCGGCCGTGGCCAACGGCTTCGTGGTCGAGCGCCCGAGCGGCCAGCCCGGCGTCTTCACCTTCGGGATCTGGGACCCCGGCAGTGGCCATATTCGGGTCATCGGGAACGAGTGGGGAATCATCGACTCGTTCACCCCTCCGGGCGGCCACGCCAGCCAGCTGGCCCTGGTCCCGGCCCATTGCGGGTTCGATCGAGCCTGCCCCATCAAGATCATCACCTCGACGACCTTGGCCGCGGTCAGCGTCCATGCCCCCCTTCCCTACGGGTTCGACGTGGGGGGCGCCTTCTCGGCCGACGGCAGGAAGCTCGTTGTCTTCGTCAGGACGAATTCAGGAGCCGTGAATCCGACGATGCAAATGGCCGTCGTCACGACCCGCACCGGAGCGCTCCACCTGGTCGAGGGGGCCCGCAGCAACATTGGCGAATCGGTGGGCTGGGCCCAGTGGCTTCCGGGCGACCGCACGATCATTGGCGGCGCGCTGGCCGACACCAACTTCTCCTCAACCGCGTTCCTCGACAACCACTATCTGGTCAACGCCGGCACGCTGGCCGCCCAGCCGTTCACCCTCATCGCCAACCGCGATCTGGATGTCAATTTCTCCGCGGTGGCCTTCTCGTCGCCCCATTGACGAGGCCGCCGGCCCAAATCCGCCCGGTGACCGGCTAGTCCGCAGCAGCCACTCGGCCACTCCACCACGCAGCACTCGGGCCATCGGCCACAAAGAACTCGCCTACGAGCCGCCCTGGGCCAGGCGCTGTGTGGTCGTGCTGTGGATCGGGTTCTTGTCGAAGCTTCCGAGCACGTGCTTGCCGAACGTCTCGACGGCCTCCTCGCAGGTCTCCCGTGAGATCGACGTCGAGAGCATCCCGAACGAGAGTTGGTCGGCCCCGGTCCGGCTGTAGTTCTCGATCGCCTTGCTGACCTCGTCCGGCGACCCGACGGCGATGTCGCCCGAGGCGATGACGGCGTCGAGGGTCTCGGCGTCCATCCCCGGCACGATCTCGGGCCACTCCGGCAGGCCCTTGGGCTTGGGGAAGGTGTCGAGGTACCGGAACACCAGACTCAGGTGGTAGTTGGACTCCGACTCCAAGAAGGCCTTGCGGGCCTTGGCCCCGTCCTCCATGCAGATCATCTGCGTGGTGATCATGACGTTGTTGTTGACGAAGCCACCGACTGGGTTCTTGCAATCGGCGACCTTCTCTTTGTAGCGCGCCACCAACGGCGTCAGCTGGTCCGGGGTGGAGAAGCCGAAGCAGAGGACGCCCACGCCCAACTCTGCGGCCAGGTCGAAGGTGGAGGGGCTCCCGGCGGCCATCCAGATGGCCGGGTGCGGTGACACAAATGGCTTGGGCAGCACATTGCGCGTGGGCATGGAGAAGAACTCGCCGTCGAAGCTGTAGTCCTCGTCCTTCCACATGCGCACGATCTGGGGCAATACTTCGGCCACCATTTCCCGGGTGATGTCCGGGTTCTCGATCCCGAAGCCACGCTGCTCGGTGGTCGATGAGCCCCGACCGACACCGAACTCGAAGCGGCCCTCGGAGAGGTGGTCCAGCATCGCCACCCGCTCGGCGATTCGGGCCGGGTGGTTGACCGGAGGCGTGATGTTGAAGATGCCCGAGCCCATATGGATGTTCGAGGTCTTGGCCGCCACGAAGGCCAGGAACGATTCGGAGGCCGAGAGGTGCGAGTAGTCGGTCAGGAAGTGATGCTCGGACGCCCAGGTGTATTTGAATCCGGCTTTGTCGGCCGCCACGATGAAGGCCACCTCGTCCATGATGCGATCGTGCTCCGCGGCATCGCCGTGCAGGGCACGGTATTTCGGTAGTAGGCAGGCGGCGTTGAAAATCCCGAATTCCATGGAGTGGACTCGTCCTCCCGTGCGGCGCCGCGGACCGGTCCCGGGCGTGATCCAGCGAAGGTAACACGGGATGGTCTAAAATGCAACGTGTTCCATTAATGGGGACTCCCTCCCAGGTCAGAGCCATTCGGAGATGTGATGTCGCAACCGGAGACAATTGCCCAGGCCGTGCGCGACCGGGCCGGTGACACCGCAACGGGGCTCATCGCGGGAGACCTCAGGCTCACCCACGCCGAGGTGGTCAGCCGAGCCGCACAGCGGGCGGCCTGGCTGCGGGCCAATCGGAGTCCCGGGCCGTTCCACGTGGCGGTCCTGCTCGACAACGTGCCCGAGTTCATCTACTGGCTCGAGGCGGCGGCGCTGGCCGGAGCGGTGGTGGTCGGGGCGAATTCCACCCACCGGGGCGACGAACTGCAACGGGATCTCACCCACACCGAGTGCCAGCTGCTCGTCACCGACTCGAGTTCGCTTCCCCTTGTCGAGGGCCTGCGCATCGGGGAACGCCTCGGTACGGTGACGTCGGACAGTGCCCGGACGTTGGTCCTCGATACGCCGGACGCCCACCACACGCTCGACCGCTTCGCCGGTGCCACGGCAGCCGACGTGCTCGATCCCTCGGTCACCCCCGCGACCCTCGGCTATCTGCTGTTCACCTCGGGAACCTCGGGGGCGCCCAAGGCCTGCTTGTGCACCCAGGGCCGGATGGCCCGCATCGGTGAGAGCCTGGCGGCGCGGTACGGCCTCGGACCCGCAGACGTCTGCTACCTGGCCATGCCGCTCTTCCACTCCAATGCCCTCATGGCGGGCTGGGCCCCGGCCCTCGTGGCCGCCTCGGCCTTCGCGCTGCCCTCGCCGGGTCGGTTCTCCGCCTCGGCTTTCCTGCCCGATGTACGGGCGGCCGGCGCCACCTACTTCAATTACGTCGGCAAACCCCTGGCCTACATCCTGGCCACCCCCGAACAGCCCGACGATGCCGACAACCCGCTGCTCTATGTCTTTGGCAATGAAGGTTCGGCCGACGATGTGACCCGCTTCGCCGAGCGCTTCGATGTCCCGGTGACCGACGCCTACGGCTCGACCGAAGGGGGCGCCACGGTGGCCCGCACCCCCGACTCGCCGCCCGGCGCGCTGGGCCGGGCCCCCGAAGGCACCGTGGTGCTCGATGCCGCCACGGGAGACGAGTGCCCGCGGGCGCGGTTCGATCCGCAGGGTCGGCTGCTCAACGCCGAGGAGGCCATTGGCGAGCTGGTGTCCAAATCGGGGGGCGCCGGTTTCGAGGGCTACTGGCGCAACGACGAGGCCGAGCGCGCCCGCCTCAAAGAAGGTTGGTACTGGACCGGCGATCTGGCCTATCGCGACGATGACGGCTTCTTCTACTTCGCCGGACGCGACCACGACTGGCTACGGGTGGACGGCGAGAATTTCGCCTCCGCACCCATCGAGCGCATCCTGCAGCGCCATCCCGATGTGGCCCTGGCCGTCGTCTACGCCGTCCCCGATCCGGTGGTGGGTGACCAGGTCATGGCGGCCGTCCAGCTCCGACCGGGTACGGGGCCACTCGACCCCGGCGCGTTGGCCGACTTCCTGGCCTCCCAGGCCGACCTCGGGACCAAGTGGGCTCCCCGTTTCGTGCGCATGACATCGGCCCTGCCCATCACCGCCACCAACAAGGTGCTCAAGCGCGAGCTCCGGGCCGAACGTTGGAATTGCGCCGAACCCGTGCTGTGGCAGCCCACCAGGGGATCGGCCTATGAACCGTTGGGCGCGGCCGACGCCGCGGCGTTGGAAAGCGCCGTCGGCGATCGGGTGCTCTGACCATGTCAGCTCTGCGACCATGACGGCGCAGCGCTACGACACCATCGGCCGCGGCTACACACGCTTCCGCCGGCCCGATCCTCGTATCGCCGCCCAGATCTGGTCGGCCATCGGTGACGCCGCACGCATCGTCAACGTCGGTGCGGGGACCGGCTCGTACGAGGACGCCACCCGGAGCGTCGTCGCCGTCGAGCCATCGGCCGTCATGGTGGGTCAGCGTGGGCCCGGCGGCGCGCCGGTGGTTCGTGGTGCCGCCGAGCACCTCCCGTTCCCGGATCGCTCCTTCGACGTGGCCATGGCCTCGATGACGGTGCACCATTGGCTGGACCTGCGCGCTGGCTTGGCGGAGATGTGCCGCGTGGCCGATCGTCAGGTGATCTTCACCTTCGATCCTTCGATGCACGACGCGTTGTGGGTCTTCACCGAGTACGTTCCGGCTTCGGTCGGATTCGCCGACACGGCGCCGCTGGAAGAGGTGATCGACGGGTTGGGACCATGCCGGGTCGAGGTCGTCCTGACGCCCGCCGACTGCACCGACGGGTTCGCCTCGGCCTACTGGCGCCGGCCGGAGCAGTACCTTTCACCGTCGCTTCGGGCCAACATCTCCGTCCTCGCTCGCCTCGACCCCACCGACGTGGAACCCGGCATGGCCCAGCTGGCCCGCGACCTGGACAGTGGCGCGTGGCAGCGACGCCATTCCGACCTACTCCAGAGAGAGTCGATTGACGCCGGCCTCCGGCTCGTGATCTCCGAGTCGTGACCTCCGGGCTCCTGATCTCCCGCCCGTGCTCTCCGCGGCTCCTGATCTTCGGCTGAGTGACTCGAGTCAATGCCGGCGGATTACCGAGTCGCCGAACCGTTGCAGCGTCTCGAGCGCATGGTCGAGGGAGTCACCCGGCACGCTGATACCTGACCAGGTGACCCCGAGTGCGCCGAGTTCGGCCGAGGCCACCAGCTGGGCGTCGGGATTGAAGTGCTCGCTGCCCGGGTCGCCACCGGCACTCGATCCGAACGCCACGTCGATCTCGCCCCGGTCTCGTCCGCCTTCCTCCACCAACTGCCAGAGCTCATCCAGCATGGGGCGGAGGTCGTCCACCGTCTCGAGAGCCGGTGACTTCGTGGTCTGGGCTAGGACCCGCGGCGCCGGGAAGGGGCTCCAGCCGTTCCCGTAGCGGGCCACCCGTCGACGGGAGAGGCGGCTGTTGCCACCGATCCAGATGGGCGGATGCGGATGCGGTTTGGGGTTGGCCGTTTGGCCCTTGGCGGTGAAGGTCAGTCCGTCAAAGGTGAAGTCATCCTCGCTCCAGACGCCCAGGATCACCTCGATGGCCTCATCGAAGAGCGCGTTGCGCCGGTCGAAGTCGACCCCGAGGGCGTGGTACTCGCCGCGCATGTAG
The DNA here is from genome assembly GCA_035947875.1 of Acidimicrobiales bacterium. Lineage (GTDB taxonomy): Bacteria > Actinomycetota > Acidimicrobiia > Acidimicrobiales > RAAP-2 > Bog-473. Next base: position 5,237 of record DASZJQ010000232.1, on the reverse strand, counting down.
CCGGTAGCCACGGCCAGGGTGAACCGCCCGCCGGAGAAGGCGTCGAGCGTGGCGGCGGCCTTGGCCACGAGGAACGGGTTGCGATACGGCAGCACCAGAATGTTGGGGATCAAGCGCAGCCGATCGGTTACCGCCGCGCAGAAGGAGAGGGCGGTGAACGGGTCGACGGCATCGTGCCCTCCGGCCTGCAACCAGCGCTCGGTCGGGGCCGGATGGTCGGTGAATCCGATTCCTTCGAATCCGGCGTCTTCGGCGGCGACGCAGAAACGGGTGAGGGCAGACTTCGTCAGGAATTCGGGATTGTGCGGATGTGCGACCAACGGGTACGTCACCCAGAATTTCATGGCGTGACCCTAGTGCTCCGGCCCGTAGCGGGGCGTGGTGTACCCGTCCGTACCGGGGCGTGAACCGTCGCGGCTACGAGAAGTGCGTGTTCGGGCGATCCAGCCGTTGGCCGTCGATCTCGATGTCGGTCTTCTCGTTGTAGAAGGAGACCAGTCCCGCGATGGGCAGCAGTTGACGCGTGGGGAAGTCGTAGGCCCAGGCGAGGTCGGGGATCGTACGATCCCCCAGGCGGACCGACCAATAGCCGCTGGTCTGACCCTTGTACGGGCACGAGGTGACGGTGTCGGATCCCACCAGGTGCTCGAAGTGCACCTCGGTGCGATTGAAGTAGTAGCGGGTCGGCAGTCCGGTCTCGAACACCATCACCGGCGAGGACGAGCGGGCCAACTCGACCGCATCGAGGCTGACGGTCACCGTACGGGTGGAGCGCAGCGCGTCGACCCGCGCGTACGGGTTCCGAGGGTGCACGAACACTTGCTCGTCCTCCTCGAACCAGCTGTCGAGCGCGGCCCAGTCGAAGCGAACTGTGCCGGTGATGCCATCGATGTCCGAGTCGGTATAGCGGTGCGCCACGCCGGGACGATGATCGTCAGCAACACGGATCCCCAGGCGCTTCGCGGTCCCCCGCCGCAAGTGTTCCTCGTGTTGTTCATCGACTAGCACGCTGGCGTCGATGTCGGTCAAAGGGATGTAGTACTGCGGGTAGTTGGGCCACTCCCATACGTAAAGGGCCCTCGTCGTGTCGACGATCACGCGATCGCCCACCATGGCTCGGATGCGCCGCGGGACCGGCTCTACGTGATTCTCGGGGACGATGGCCTGCGGGTAGTCGCTCACCCGTTCCTCCTCGGGGTCGAATCAAACAGCGTTGGGCGCCGTCTTCGGTGCTCGGTCGCCTCCTCCCATGGTAGGCATCATGCGGTCAGTCCAGTCAGAACGCAGGAGGCAACGTGATCATCGTCGGTGGAACATTCGAGGTCGAACCGGACCAGCGTGAGGAGTTCATCGCCAGTCGCCATGACTTGATGCGAGCGTCCCGGGCCGAGGCGGGATGCCTCGAGTACACCTTCAGTGCCGACCCGATTGAGCCGCATCGGGTGCTCCTCTTCGAACGCTGGGAGAGCCAGAGTGACCTCGACGCTCATCTCTCCGGTATGGAAGCCGGCCCGAAACCCTCCGGTGACGAGGTGACCCCCACGTCGATCTCCCTCGCCTTCTACGACGCCACCGATCAGAGCCAGCGGAGGGTGAGTCCGTCGGGTTGAGGGCCGTCGGGCTGGCGGCGCTTCGGCCATGGGTCGGGGCCGGCCCCGCGTGAGTGGCGCCCCCGGTGTCGACGCTTGCGCCCTTGTCGATGCGCCCTCGCGATCGACCCTTAACGATCGACCCCGAGCACGAGGCCACTGGTCGGGACACCGGTCCCGGCGGTGACCACCACGTGTTCGAGAGCGGGGACCTGGTTGATCGACGTGCCGCGGACGAGCCGGACGCCCTCGGCGATGCCGTTCATGCCGTGGAGGTAGGCCTCTCCGAGCTGCCCCCCGTGGGTATTGATGGGCAGGCCTCCGCCGATCTCGATACGCCCGCCCCGGATGAAGTCCTTGGCCTCCCCCTTGGCACAGAAGCCGAGCTCCTCCAGTTGGTAGAGGACATAGGGCGTGAAGTGGTCGTAGAGGATGGCGGCCTGCATGTCGTCGGGCCCGAGGCCCGAGGTCTCCCACAGTTGGCGGGCCACCACGGCCATCTCCGGCAACCCCAGCAGATCGTCGCGGTAGTAGCTGGTCATCATGTCCTGGCCGGCACCTGAACCCTGGACGGCCGCCTGGATCACGGCCGGCGTGCTCGGGAGGTCGCGCGCCCGCTCCAGGGACGTGACGACGAGGGCCTGTCCCCCATCGGTCTCCTGGCAGCAGTCGAGCAGGTGGAGCGGATCGACGATGTAGCGGCTTTCCTGATGCTGCTCCAGGGTGATCGGCTGCTCGAAGAACCAGGCCTTGGGGTTGGTCGCCGCGTGCTTGCGGTCGGCCACGGCCACCCGTCCCAGGTCCTCACTGGTGGCCCCGTTGACGTGGAGGTAGCGCTGCGCCGCCATGGCCACCCAGGAGGCCGGCGTCAACAGGCCCACGGGAAGGTAGGAGGCCAGGTGCGCGCTCTCGGCAGTGGCCATGGGGGGACGCCCCTGCACCCCGGCACCGAACCGCGCCCCGGAGCGCTCGTTGAAGGCGCGGTAGCACACGACCACGTCGGCCACGCCCGCCTGCACGGCCAGAGCGGCTTGCTGCACGGTGCCGGCGGCGGCACCGCCGCCATAGTGGATGCGGCTGAAGAAGGTGAGGTCACCCATACCGAGGCTGCGGGCGATGTCGATGTCCGGATTGGTGTCGGAACTGAAGCTGACCATGCCGTCGACCTCCCCCGGCAGGATCCCCGCATCCCTCAGCGCCAGGTCGACCGCTTCGGCGGCCAGGCGCAACTCGGAGCGACCCGAGTCCTTGGAGAACTCCGTGGCACCGATGCCGGCGATCGCCACCTCTCCGGCGAAGCGGTGCGGACTCACGCCGACTCAGTGCTCATCGGCAGCGAGACGACGACGGTGCCGGTGACATGGTCACCCAGTTGGTTGGCGCCGCGGACGGCCACCGTGACCACACCGCGCTGGCCATCCTCGGCCAGCGGTGCCTTGTCGGCGACCGATCCGGTGAAGGTCATGGTGTCGTCGGGGTAGTTGGGCGCACCGAGGCGGATCTTCACTTCAGTGATCAGGCTGGAGGGTCCCGACCAGTCGGTGACGTAGCGGCCGACCAGACCGTTGGTCGTCAAGATGTTCATGAAGATGTCCTTCGAGCCCCGTGACTTGGCCAGTTCGGAGTCGTGGTGCACGTCCTGGTAGTCGCGACTGGCCAGGGCGCCCGACACGATGAGGGTGCGGGTGATCGGCAGGACGAGAATCGGCAACTCGTCCCCCACGTTGACGTCGGCGAAGGCGAGCGCCTCGGGCCGGCCCGTGCCCGTACCCGTGGCCGTGCCCGTCATGGCTTGGCCTCGGCCAACGCCCGCGCCGCGATGCCGGCCCCGATACGGGCCAACTGCAGGCTGGGACCTCCGAGCAGGAGCTCCAGCTGCTTGCCCCAGAGGAAGTAGCGGTGGATCGGGTAGGTGATGTCGGCCCCCATGCCACCGTGCAGGTGCTGGGTGGCGTGCACCGTGCGCTGGCCGCGCTCGGAGGCCTGCCACTTGGCCACCTGGACGGCGTCGGTGGCGTCACGACCGGTATCGAAGAGCCAGGTGGCGTTCCACAGGGTGACCCGCATGGCCTCGATGTCGATGGCAGCGTCGGCCGCCCGCAACATGGTGCCCTGAAAGCTGCTGAGGGGCCGCCCGAACTGGTTGCGTTGGTTGAGGTAGAGGGCGGTCTGGCGCAGGGCCGACTCGCAGACCCCGACCTGGAGCGCGCACAGGCCCGCGGTGGCGGCCATGACGAGCGTCTCGAGGGCCGCTCGGGCCGAGGTCGGGTCAACCAGGACCTCGCCGGCCGGCACCGCGACGTCGGTGAGGTGGAGGTGGGGATGGATCTCCCGGTTGGTGGTCACCGTGCGTTCCAGCGACACGCCCGGGGCCTGCGGGTCGACCAACAGGAGGACGATCTCCTCATCGGCGGTGTGGGCCGGCACCACGATGCGCTGCGCCAGATGCGCCTGGGGCACAGCCAGCTCGGTGCCGTTGAGCACCCAACCGTCGCCCACCGCGGTGGCGGTGACAGGCGGAACGCCGTGTACGCCCATGGCCACCCCGTTCAAGGCGGCGGTGAGCATGACGTCGCCGGCCACCACGCCCGGCAGCCAGCGCGCCTGCAGTTCGGGCGAGCCGAATTGGGCCAGGGGCAACGCGCCCAGCACCAAGGTGGCCCACAGAGGGACGGGGGCCACCACGTTGCCCTGCGCCTGGAGCAGCAGACACAGTTCGGTCAATCCGTACCCGGCACCCCCATGCGCCTCGGGTACGGCCAGGCCGAGCAGGTCGGCGGCCGAGAGCGCGGCCCACAGCTCGCGGTCGACCACATCGTCGGTCTGCTCGACGGCGAGGATGCGTTCTGCATCGACCAGGCCGCCGAGCAGGCCCATGGCCGCCTCGGACACCGCGTGCTGCTCCTCGGTGAAGGCGAAGTCCATCAGGTCGTCCCTCCAGATGGTGCGGTGGCAGGTCGTGCGGTGGCAGGTGGTGCGGAGGCAGGTGGTGCGGAGGCGGGCCGGAAGACGGGGAGCGAGAGCTCATCGTCGTAATCGACGAACGTGGCCTCGAGCGCCATACCGATATGCAAGTCACGGCGTTCGACGCCTTCAACGTTGGCCACGACCCGCGTCCCTTCCTCCAGCTCGACCAGCCCGATGGCCAGGGGGTACTCGAAGGACGGTACCTGGGGGTAGTGCACCACGACAAAGGAATACAGGGTGCCGCGACCGCTCGCCGTCACGGTATCCCACTCGAATGATCGACAGGTGCCGCACGCCGGCAGGGGTGGATGCCGCAACGTCCCGCATGAGGTGCAGTGCTGAATGAGGAGGTGGTGAGCCCGGGCGCCCTCGAACCAGAAGGCGTTGTCCTGGGTCAGCGCCGGACGGGGGCGGGGCGGTCGCTCCGGTGCTGCCGTCGATTCCGCACCAGCCGCCGACCGACGGGCCGGGGGGAGGTATTTGAGGATGCGAAAGTGCATGGTGGCGACCGGCTCACCACGTTCGGCCAAGGCCACGATCTCCTCGGGGCTGGGGTCCTCGGGGACGTCGGCGTCGGGTACCGCGGTGAAATCGAGGCGGGACGTGAAGAAGCGACCCGTGCCCAATCCGGTGCGTTTGGGATCAGAGATGTCCTCGATCACCGAGCGCACCAGCAGCCGA
>DASZJQ010000231.1:0-3513 GCA_035947875.1 Acidimicrobiales bacterium | reverse complement strand
TGGCGACCCGCCGGCGGACCCCGACGCCGGCCCCGGCGAGCTGGCCTTCGCCACCGAGCTGGTGCAGCTGGCGCGGGCGATCGGCGGCTTCTCCATCGGCGTGGCGGCGCACCCCGCCGGGCACCCGCGCTCGGACGACCTTGCGACAGACCGCGACTACCTGGCCGCGAAGCTGGCGCTAGCCGACTTCGGGGTGACGCAGTTCTTCTTCGAGGCGGCCGAGTACCAGGGGTTGATGGCCGACCTGCGTGAGCGGGGCATCGACGCGCCGGTATTGCCCGGGATCCTGCCCGTCACGTCGCTCTCGACGATGGGGCGGCTGGGCCCCATGGGTGCGGCCGCGCCGCCGTGGATGGAGGAGCGGCTCCGCGCCGCCGACGAGAGGGGCGGGTCCGACGCCGTGCGCAAAGAGGGCATCGTGCTGGCGACTGAACTGTGCTCGCAATTGCTCGAGGCCGGCGTGCCCGGACTGCACTTCTACACGTTCAACACGTCGAACGCGACACGCGAGATCTACGCCGCGCTGGGTCTGGGGCCGAGTACCGAGCCTTAGGTGTACTGCCCGCCGGCTCTCAAAACTGACGGTGCTGGGACGCCACACGGTGGTTATTGGGGTGAGGGGACCTGCAAAAACCTCGAATCCATGTTGTTGGCCACGAGATCGCGTTCCCATCGGCGTTGCAAGGTCCACGGGGCCGGGCGGCCAACGGCGCGCTCCGCGTCAAGAAGGAACCACGCGTGATCTTCTGGTTACCGTTACGAAACGCCTGTCAGAACTCTTGCGCCGCGACTTGATCCGATAGCGAGCGCATGCGAAGTTCACCCTGCTCTCAGACAAATCTCAGACCAAGGGGAACCACATGCCGAACTTTCGCGCCATCTCTCTTGTCACCGGCCTCGTAGGGCTCGGATCCATGTCGGCCCTGACGCTGGCGGTATTGCCTGCTTCGGCGGGCGGATCGGCACCGACCGTCCACCTCAGTCCTTTTGCCGCGGGCGCTGCCGGCCAGACCAAGCCGGACGACATCACGAAGCTCGACGGCCGGATCTACGTGTCGTTCCAGAACAATGCCGGCAAGGACGGCACGCCTGCTGGGAGCATGAGCACCATCGTGGCCTTCAACCGGCTCGGTAAGGAGGTCGCGACTTGGAGCGTCCTTGGCCGAGCCGATGGACTGACCGCAGACCGGTTTACTCACACCATTTATGCGAGCGTGAACGAGGACAACAACTCCAGCCTGTTCGTGATCAACCCGGCTGACCCCACGCCCGCCCATTACACGTACAGCCCGAACCCCTCCGAGATCGCTGCGGGCGAGACCTCGAGCAATGGAGGCACCGACAGCATCACGATCGGTCACGACGGGACGGTGTACGTCGCTCACTCGAATCCGGATCCCGGGGTGGGAAACACCGCCGCCCTCTACACGATCTCCCTCAGCGGGACCACGGCCACCTTGACACCTGTCTTCGGCGTCCAGGACCAGGCAACGGACGTGGTCACCGGCGCCACGGCTGCGCTCAACCTGACCGACCCGGACTCGAACCGGTTCATTCCGAAGAGCGCACCGGTGTTGCCCAACACGCTCATTCAGGACAGCCAGGCCGACAGTCAGCTTGTGTTCGTCAACAAGCCGGGGACCACCAAGCAGAGCCTCGGTGTCCTCAACCTGAAGAATGCTGCGGGTGACCCGACCGTGACCCCGCAGCTCGATGACATCGTCGAGGTGACCGGACCCGGGACTCTCTACGTGGTCGATCAGGCGAAGGGCACCATCTCGAGCATCGACACCAGCGGGATCACTCCCGGCACCCTCTTCGTTTCGCAGCCGGCGCCCGCGGCCGGTGACCTGCTCAACACGCCGGATCTCGGGTTGGTTGATCCCACCACCGGGGTGGTGACTCACCTCGGCACCGGACTCGGGAGCCCGAAGGGCCTCCTCTTCGTTCCACAACACGACGATCGCCATGGCGGTGACGGCGGGGACGAGAGCTAGGAGCTCTCGGGCATCGGGCATCCTCGCTGAGGGGGTGTGTCGCGCCGGATGGAGGCGCGTCGGCGCACTTCGTTGGGGATGATGAGGGTACTGCACAAAGTGTGAGCCCTAGTGGGTAACCTAGTGGGTATGGCCTATGTGGTCGCCCGTCCCAAAGGGCGTTTCGAGATCCGGGAGTCGGTCCACACCCCCAAGGGCCCCCGCGCCCGTTCCCTGGCCAACTTCGCCCATCTCGACGACGAGGTGCTGGACCGGGCCCGTCAGCGAGCGAGCCGTCCCTTCGACACTGCGGCGGTACGGGTCGCTGCCGCCCGGGTCGCCGCGAACGCCACCGTCCGCCACCGACGTCCGGAGACGCGGCGCTTCGTCGAGGCCTCCCGCCGCATGGCCCATTCTGTGGCGCAAGTCCCGGGGCAGGCCGCTCGCCGGGACCCCGGCGACGCCCTCATCGACCTCCTCGGCCTCGTCGCCCAGGTCTCGGCCTTCCAGCCGCCGCGGCCACCCGAGCCGCTTCGCTTCCCGTCGCTCGTCCGTCTCCGAGCGGAGCGGACCCGGGCGAATCGGTAACCCGCTCCAGGGTGAGCAGTAGGGGGCAGCCGGGCAGCCTCGTCCCGAAGATCGTCTCGCTCCACGAGATGCTCGACTCCGTCGGGGTGCCGCACCAGTTCGGGGGCGCCATCGCCCTGGCCTGGTACCGCAACCCGAGGGCGACCACCGACATCGACGTCAACGTGACGCTGCCCCCGGCGGCCGCCGAACCCGTCCTGGGCCTGATCTCCCGGCTCGGGGTGACCGTGACCCGGGAGGACCGTGCCACGATCGCCCGCGACGGCCAGGCTCGCCTCGACTGGGGCGGGTCGTATCTCGATGTGTTCTTCGCCACCACGGACCTCCATTTCGAAATGGCCCAGCTCGTCCGCATCGTCCGCTTCGGCCCGGTGGACATACCGATCCTCGCCCCCGAACACCTCATCGTCTGCAAGGCCATCTTCGACCGCCCCAAGGACTGGCTCGATATCGAGGAGATGTTGCTTTGGGGCACCGAGGTGGACGCGTCACGGACGCTGCACTGGGTGAGCGAGATGCTCGGTCCGCAGGCAGAGCAACACACCCGCCTCGTCGGATTGTTGGCCCCTGGGGCAGCCGCTTCCCAGGCTCAGGTCGACCCCGATGCCGCCCACCCGGTCAATTAGGGAAGCCGCTGCACCGGCCCGTAGCATCGCCACCCATGGCAGACCTCATCCGCATGGGCGACGACGGCAACCTGGTCGTGCCCGACGAGCCCATCATCCCCTTCATCGAGGGCGACGGCACCGGCGTCGACATCTGGCCGGCCGCCAAACTGGTCCTCGACGCCGCCGCGGCCAAGCACGGGCACAAGGTGGCCTGGAAGGAGGTGCTGGCGGGGCAGAAGGCGTTCGACGAGACGGGCAGCTGGCTGCCCGACGAGACGGTGGAGACGTTCCGGAGCCACCTGATCGGTATCAAGGGCCCGCTCACCACGCCGGTCGGGGGC
>DASZJQ010000230.1:0-2920 GCA_035947875.1 Acidimicrobiales bacterium | reverse complement strand
AAACGGCCGAGGTGGCCTCCGTGCTCCGCACCGTCCAGCGCGTGCGCGGCACGGCGGTCTTCCTGGTCGAACACGACCTGGCCATGGTGGGCGAAGTGGTCGACCGTACCGTGGTCATGGACCTGGGGACCATGTTGGCGGACGGCACCTTCGACCAGGTCATGGCCAACCCGTCGGTACGGGAGGCCTACCTCGGGCAGATGGGCGCAGCGTGAGTTCGATCGCCTCCGCCCCGGCTCGTCCCACGGCACCCGACACGTCGGAGAACGACATCCTGGTCGTCGACGACGTGTGCGCCGGCTACGGCCCCTACCGCGCCCTCTTCAACGTCTCCTTCACCGTGCCGGCGGGTGGGATCGTGGCGCTGGTCGGCTCGAACGGGTCGGGCAAGTCCACGGTCGCCCGCACGGTGACCGGACTGGTGACGGCGACGTCGGGGACCATCACCTTGGCCGGGCAGGACATCACGAAGCTGCCGGCGTACCGCATCGCCCGCCTGGGCATGGCGCACGTGGTGGAAGGGCGGGGCGTGTTCTCCAGCCTCACCGTGGAGGAGAACCTCACCCTGGCCTTCCGGCAGCGGGCCGGCCGCAAGCTGCTGGCCGGCAACCTGGAGCGGGCCTACGCCGCGTTTGCCATTCTGGGCGAACGGCGCAAACAGATGGCCGGCACCCTCTCGGGCGGCCAGCAGCGGCTGCTGTCCCTGGCCAAGGTGCTGGTCGTCCCGCCCCAGATCCTGGTGGCCGACGAGCTCTCCCTGGGCTTGGCGCCCGTCGTGGTCGACGCCGTGTACGACGGGTTGGTGGAGATCAACCGGAACGGCACCGCGCTGGTGGTGGTGGAACAACAGGTGGGCCGGGTGCTCAGCCTGGCCAGCCGGGCCGTCGTGCTCGATCGGGGATCGGTGGCTTATGCGGGTGAGCCGGCCGGGGCCAGCGAGGCGGTCGAAGCCCTCATGGCTCGACGCGAGGCTGCGGCGGCGGGAGATCCCGGCCCAACCAGCGCGGCCCCGTCGTAACCCGGCCCGGCGCCATACCAAGACGAAGGAGCGATCAGCATGCGAGAGCCCGTCATTGTGGACGTGGTCCGGACCACATTCGGCAAGAGTGGTGGGGCGCTGTCCCACTGGCACCCGACGGACCTGTTGGGCTTCACGCTGTCGTCTCTCCTCGAGCGCACCGGTGTGGACCCCGAGCGCATCGACGATGTCATCGGTGGCTGTGTCAGCCAGGTGGGTGAACAGGGGACGAACCTGACCCGCAACGCCTGGGTGGCGGCCGGGCTGCCCCAGTCGGTGCCGGCCACGACGGTCGACCGCCAGTGCGGTTCGTCGCAACAGGCCGTGCACTTCGGCGCGGCCGGCGTGGTCGCGGGCCACTACGACCTGGTGATCGCCTGTGGCGCCGAGGTCATGAGCCGGGTCGGCCTGGGGTCGAATGCCCGAGGCGGCACCGGTCCCTTCTCCCCGGCCTTCCTCGAACACATCCAGGGCCGGCTCTGGATGCAATTCCGGGTGGCCCAGGTGCTGGCCGATCGCTACGGCGTCAGCCGGGAGGACATGGACGCCTACGCCCTCGAGTCGCACCGGCGCGCCGCCGAGAACTGGGACAACGGCCACTTCGAGAACGAGGCCATCGCCGTCCCGATCAAGGCCGAGGACGGGAACTTGACCGGTGAGTTTCTGACCAGCGACGAAGGGATCCGCCGGTCCTCCAGCCTCGAGAAGCTGGCGTCACTGCCGCCGGCCCAACAGTGGGAGCCGGACACGGCGCCCGACATCACGGCGGGGAACTCGTCCCAGACCACCGACGGGGCGGCGGCCATGCTCATCGCCGAGCGCGCGGTGGCCGAGAAGTTGGGCCTGCCCATCCGGGCCCGCTTCGCCCACTTCGCCGTGGCGGCCGACGATGCCGCCATCGTGCTCTCGGCCCCCGTGCCGGCCACCCAGAAGCTCCTGGACCGCTCGGGCATGAAGGTGGGGGAGTTCGACGCCGTCGAGTGCAACGAGGCCTTCGCCGCCATCCCGCTCATGTGGCGGACCGCCTTTGACTACGACCCGGTCCGCCTCAACCCCCGTGGCGGCGCGATCGCCCTCGGCCACCCACTGGGGGCCAGCGGCGTGCGACTGATGGGGACCCTCCTCAATCATCTAGAAGCGACCAATGGCCGTTTCGGCTTCCAGACCATGTGCGAGGGCGGCGGCCAGGCCAACGCCACCGTGATCGAGCGACTGGGCTGAGGAGCCCGCCGCGGGCGGACGAATATGGGCCGTCCAGCCCATGGCGTATCCTACGAAGAGGCCGATACTTGAGGTGGGGGTGAGGCGGCTCATCCCCTCACCCAAGTGACTGCGATTGGAGCCGACCGACCCATGCCTGCCCTCTTCGTTCTCGTCAGCATCGTGGCCGCAGCCAGTCTGGCCCTCTTCGTCTTGCGCCTGCGGAGCGGGCGCGCCGACGGGACGGGAGCGGGCGGGGAGCACTTCATCGGCAGCGGGACCTGGTGCCTTGGCATGGGAGAAGTCAGTCGCGCCAGCTGGCCCCTCGTGCGTCTGGACATTCGGCCGTCGGGCCTCATGGTGGGGCCCACCTCGCGCTGGTTGCGGTGGCTGGTCCCCCGAGTTGAAATGCGGTGGGCCGATATCTCATCTGTGGAGAGACTTCCCACCGGAGTCCGCATCAACTTGAAGAGTGCCGACGATCGCGCCCTGTTGTTCCAATTGCACCGTGACGCCGTTCTCGCCGCGCTCAGGGCGTACCCCATCGAACTGCGTTCCTGATGCCGGGTCGGCGATCCCGGCGGAGCGCAGCACCGTGACGGTGAGCGGGTCACGGCGCCGATGATCACCCTGGTAGCTCTGCGGCCCCCGACGCCGTGATCGCTTCCTCCCGCTCCACCAGGACGGCGCTGACCCGCTTGG
>DASZJQ010000229.1:0-3774 GCA_035947875.1 Acidimicrobiales bacterium | reverse complement strand
CCGTTACACGGTCAAGGCACCCAAGCGCACCAGGAGGGACTGCAGCAGCAGCGATTCCTGCGGGTTCCTGGGCAGAGCCTGCGTCGCCTCGGTGATGAGGGACACCGCCTGGACGGCCGCCCGAGCGTGCTCGTCGTCGGCCGTGCTCTTCTCCCGGTTCACCGCGACCGCCCGATCTCGATACGACCGGGCCAGCACGCCCAGTCCCGCCCGCAGCGCGTCGGTGCGCCACCGCCGCTCCTCCCGCGCATGACGATCGGTGATCTCCTTGCGGCCCGGCAGGCCCCGCTGTCCCATTTCCTTGGCCTCTTCGGTCAGGCGCTCAATTTCCTTGGCGTGCGCCGTCCGCAACGGTTCGGTGGCTCGGTCGGCCGACTCGAGCAATTGGGCCGCCAGGGTCGCGGCCACGGCGCCCGAACCGTTCAGCCGATCCGGCACCGACGACCACAGCGCGGCCCGGGTCGCCACGTCGGGGTCGTCCAACATGACCCGGGCCCGTCCCGGGTCCCCGCCGCTGGAGTCGGCCACCACCGCGGCGATATCGTCGGCCACTCCCCGGTCCAGCAGCCAGCGAACCAGCACCTCCCGGGGCACCGGAGGGAACGGGATGACCACGCACCGGCTGGCCACCGTGGCCAGCTCCGGGGTGATGTCGTCGACCAGGAGCACGAAGACCGTGGGGCCCGGCGGCTCCTCCAGGGTCTTGAGCAGAGCCGGAGCGGAGTGTCCGCCCAGATGGACGTCGGTGGCCACGATGACCTGACGGGAGGCCTCGAGCGGGTGGCGCGCCGCCAGCCCAACCAGCCGGCGCATGTCATCGACGGTCAGTGACGCCCCGCTGCGATGCACGACGTGGAAATCGGGGTCGGTGCCGGCCAGCGTTCTGCGACAGGTTGCACAGACGCCGCATCCGCCCTCGGCACAGAGCAGCGCCGCCGCGAAGCCGTGCGCCGCCGCCAGGCCACCGTTCCCGGCCGGGCCCCGGAAGAGATAGGCATGGACTGGATTCGCGGCACTGGCCCGCAACACCTCGACCGCATCTTCTTGGCCCACCACCTCGTCGAACAATGAGGGGGCGGGCCCACCGTCGCGCCCGCTCAAACGACCATCCCCGATGGGTCACCCAACCGTTGGCGCACCACCTCGACGATACGGGCCGTGAGCTCATCCACCGGCGCGTTCCCGTCCACCACCACCCAGTGGTGGCGGTCACCGTCGGCCAGGGCCAAGAACCCGTCCCGTACCCGCTGGGCGAACTCGGGCCCGAGCCGCTCCAGGCGATCGGGCGCGGTCTGGGCCAGGCGGGCCTGCGCCACTTCGACCGGCACGTCGACCAACACCGAGAGGTCGGGAACCAGACCGGCGGTGGCCCACGCCACCATGCCCTGCAACTCCTCGACCTCAAGACCACGCCCGTAGCCTTGATACGCCAACGTCGACCCCGTGAATCGATCGCTCACCACCCACTCGCCCGCGGCCAACGCCGGCCCCACGATCAGGGCGATGTGCTCGGCCCGATCGGCCGCCATCAAGAGCGCCTCGGCCCGCAGCGTGACGGGTGGCGCGTCCGGCGCCAGCAGGAGTCGGCGCAGGGCGACCCCGAGGGCCGTCGCCCCGGGTTCATGAGACAAGCGGGCCCCCAACACGTCGGCGACGGCACGGGCTTGGGTCGACTTGCCGGAACCGTCGATCCCCTCGAGCGCGAGCAGGCGGCCCGGTGCCGTCACGTCAGAACGGTTCGAGTGCTTCGGTCTGCTCCGCCGCGGCCGCCTTGGTGGCGGCCTGGGTGACACCGGTGGCCTTCTTGGCTGACTTCTTCGCCGCCGTGGCCTTCTTCGCCGTGCTCTTGGCCGTGCTCTTGGCCGCCTTCTTGGTTGTCTTCTTGGCCGCCTTCTTGACCCCGCCGGACTTCTTCTTGCGGGTCGACGGCCCGGCGGCCCGGCGCTCGGCCAGGAGCTCCGACGCCCGGTCCATGGTGATCGAATCGACCACGTCACCCTTGCGCAGCGAGGCGTTGGTCGTCCCGTCGGTCACGTACGGCCCGAAGCGACCTTCCCTGAGCACGACCGGAAGCTGGGTGGCCGGGTCGACGCCCATCTCGCGCAGGGGGGCGGCGGCCGTGCGTCCCCGGCGCTGCTTGGGTTGGGCGAAGAGCGCCTGGGCCTCTTCGAGCGTCACCGTCAGCAGCTGATCCTCACTGGTCAGACTCCGGGTGTCGCTCCCCTTCTTCAGGTAGGGGCCGAACTTGCCGTTGTGGGCCACCACCTCCTCGCCGCTCTCGGGGTCCTTCCCCACGTTGCGCGGGATCCGCAACAGCTCGAGGGCCTGCTCGAAGGTGAGGGTGGCCGGGTCCATGGTCGAAAAGAGTGACGCCGTGCGCGGCTTGGGCGCACCGTCACCGGCCTCACCGACCTGCACGTAGGGACCGAAGCGGCCGGCCTTGACCTGGACGTCGAGTCCCGACTCGGGATCGGTCCCGAGCACTCGATCATGGGACGGCGCCGCCAGGAGCTCTTCGGCCCGGGGCACCGTCAGCTCGTCGGGAGCCATGTCGTCGGGCAACGAGGCGCGGTCGTCCCCCCGCTGGAGATAGGGCCCGTAGCGCCCGACCCGGGCCACGATCGGCACACCGTCGGCCCCCTCGCCGATCGGGATGGAGTTGATCTCACGGGCGTCGATCTCCCCCAGGTGAGCCGCCACGCTGGCCTTGAGCCCCATGGCCTTGCCGTTGGCCGCGGTCGCCCCGTTGGCCGCGGTCGCCCCGTCCGCCCCGTTCGACCCGGCCGCCGCCGCACCGTTGGCCGGCTCGGGTGTCGGCCCCGAGGTGCCGAAGTAGAAGCGCGTCAGCCAGGGCAGCGCTTCCTCGCGGCCCGAAGCGATCTCATCGAGGTCGTCCTCCATCCCGGCCGTGAAGCCGTAGTCGACCAGGTTGCCGAAGTAGCGCTCGAGCAGGCCGACCACGGCGAAGGCGGTGAAGCTCGGCACCAGCGCCGTGCCCTTCTTCCAGACGTAGCCGCGGTCGAGGATGGTGGCGATGACGCTGGCGTAGGTCGACGGGCGGCCGACACCGAGCTCCTCCATGGCCTTGACCAATGACGCTTCGGTGTAGCGAGCGGGCGGCTGCGTGGTGTGGGCCCCGGGCTCGAAGGACGTCCCGTCGACCACGTCCCCGACGGTCAGCGCCGGCAGCACCACTTCGCGGTCGGCCAGTTCGGCGTCGGGATCGTCCTCCCCTTCGACGTAGGCCCGCAGGAACCCGGGGAAGGCGATGACCCGGCCACTGGCCGAGAACTCCGCCTCCTGGCCGGCCGCCGCGCCGCTCGGGACGGGACTCACGAGGCGGACCTGTGCGCTGGTGCCGGTGGCGTCGTTCATCTGGGAGGCCACCGTGCGCATCCAGATCAGCTCGTACAGGCGGAGCTCGTCCCCGTTGAGCTGGCGCCCGGCCTGCTCGGGGGTGCGGAACGACTCGCCGGACGGGCGGATGGCCTCGTGGGCCTCCTGGGCGTTCTTGACCTTGCGCTCGTAACGCCGCGGCGTGTCGGGCACGTAGGCGTCGCCGTACATCTGGCGGGCCTGCGTGCGGGCCGCCGTGAGGGCCTGGTCCGAGAGCGTCGTCGAGTCGGTCCGCATGTAGGTGATGAACCCCTGCTCGTACAGCCGTTGGGCCACCTGCATGGCCCGCTGCGCGCTGAAGCGCAGTTTGCGCCCGGCTTCTTGTTGCAGGGTCGAGGTCATGAAGGGCGGAGCCGGGGAGCGGCGGAACGGCTTCTC
>DASZJQ010000228.1:0-15745 GCA_035947875.1 Acidimicrobiales bacterium | reverse complement strand
GGATCTAGCTGGTCGGGTCGGGCTGATCCGATTTGCTCATGCCCCGCCGCAGCTCGGTCAGGCTGGTGGCGAGGAGGCGGGAGACGTGCATCTGGCTGACCCCGATGGAGGTGGCGATCTCCGACTGGGTGAGACCGTCGACGAAGCGCATGCGCAAGATCGACTGCTCGCGCTGGGGCAACCGGGACATGGCCGGACCCAACAGGGCGCGTTCCTCCACCGCGTCGAAGTTGGTGTCGTGCTCGCCCATCCGGGCCGACAGCGGGATGTCCTGCTCGTCCGGCGCATCGATGGATGACGCCCGGTAGCCCTGGCCCGCCTCCATGGCCTCGAGGATCGCTTCTTCGGAGGTGCCGATGGCTGCGGCCAGTTCGGCCACCGTGGGGCTTCGACCGAGTTCCTGCACCATGGTCGACGTGGCATGCCCAAGCTCGAGATAGAGCTCCTGGACCCGGCGGCTGGCCCGGACGGCCCAGCCCTTGTCGCGAAAGTGGCGCTTGAGCTCGCCGATGATCGTGCGCGTGGCGAAGGCCGCGAAATCCACGCCGCGGGCGGGGTCGAAGCGATCGACGGACTTCACGAGAGCCACCGAGGCCACCTGCACCAGGTCGTCGAGTTCCTCGCCCCGGTGCAGGAACCGGCGGGCCAACTGGTGGGCCAAGCCGAGGTTCTCGGTGATCATGTCCGCCCGCGCCGCCTCAGAGAGCACCGGGGGCTGCGTCACGCCGTCATCCCCCTGTGCCGTCTCGCGTGCGGGTGTGTCCTCCCCGCAATCGGTCACGCCAGGGGACCTCGCCGCCGCTTGCGCAGCCACGCCCGCACCATGCCGTCCTGGTCGTCGCGACCGTGCTCGTCCACCAGGGCGGCGAGAATCTGCTCGCTCAGCTGCAGCGCCTCGGCTCCTCCACTCCAGGCGTCGAGGGCCGGACCGTCGCTGACGAGCGTGCAGGAGATGTCCAATGCCTCATCGGTACAGGTGAACTCCAGCCGCAACTCACCGTGGTGCGCATCGCTCCCCTGCAGGGCCAGGAGGCAGAGCTCCCCCACGGCCAGGCGGAGATCCTCCAGCTCCTCGATGTCGAAGCCGGCGCGAGCCGAGATGGCCGACGACACCAACCGGGCCAACACCACCAGGTCGCCGCGGGCGGGGAACGTGAGCTCGACCCGGTCGCCCACGCCCAGCGTGTCGAGGCCCACCCCCTCGGATGCGTCGCTCATGAATGACCCACGGCGGCCAGCGAGTCGACGATGGGGAACACCGTGATGAGGCCGGTGATCTCGAAGATCTTCATGATCCGGGCGTCCGCCATCACCAACTGCAGGTCGCCCCCCTGTTCCCGGCAGCGCTTGAGCGCCCCGACGAGCACCCCGAGTGCGGTCGAATCGAGGAAGGTCACCGCCAGGAGGTCGATCACCAGAGAGGACCGGCCCTGGGCGATCAGCGCGTGGAGGGATTCCTGTAGCTGCGGTGCGGTCGCCACGTCGATCTCGCCCGAGACCGTCACGATGGTGGCGCCCCCCTCCGATCTCTCTTCAATCTGAAATTGCTGCTCCATCGATCCCCATTCCTGGTCATTCCCCGTTTTGGGGTGCGCGCCGCTGGGTCACGCCCCGGGGACATTGCTTGCAAGACCTATTGCCGAAACTGGTCAACCTAAACCCCGCGCCGAACGGAGCACCATCCTCCCACGGGGGCCACGGTGGGCGCGACTGCAAGTGGCATTGGGCACGACGGCCCGCACGCAATAGCGTGTGACGACGACGATACCCACGACCACTGGGTCAGGGGGAGAACCACGTGGCCGAACCAGACAGCGAAGCCGCACCCGGTGACGAGCCCCATCCGACGCAGGACCGCATGGAGTCGGTGGTCACCTGGGTGGCCCTGGTGTGGGTCTCGGGTGTGGCCATCGTCGACGAGGTCTACGGAGGGGCATTCGGGCTGATCGGTTTCCTGGCGATCGGGCCGTTCATTGCCGCCTCCTTCGCCACCCCGAGGCGCACCGCGCTCGTCGGCCTGTATGCCACCGTCTTCTCGTTGGTGCTCAGCACGCCACCCCGCCAGTACGGGCAACTGAACCATCTCCTCCGCGTCCTTTTGTTGGTGGCGAGTTCGGGAGTCGCGGTGTGGATCTCCAGCCTCCGCACGCGCGGGGACCGGCAACTCTGGTCGGCCCGCAGAGCCACGCGCACCGAGCGGCGGCGGCGGGTGGCCGCCGAGACGGCCCAACGCATGCAGGCCATGGCCCGGGCGTTGACGACGGCGGCCGACCCGGCTCAGGTGGCGGACGCCGTCTTCGCCGCCCTGCGCGACGAACTGCGGGTGGACGCCGCCATCTTCGCCACCACCAACGAACGAGGGGTGCTCCGCTCGCACCGGCAGTTCGGCTACGACTCCATGCGGCACGGCGACGACCTGCTGGTCGCGCTCGACCCGGACGGGGCCATCGGCGACGTCATGCGACGACGCGTGGCCCTCATCGCCGAGTCGGTCTCCGACCTCGCTCGTGAGTGGCCGATCATCGAGGCGTCCATGCGGACGACCCGGTTCAGTTCCCTGGCCGTGGTGCCCCTCGTGGTCTCCGACCGGGCCGTGGGGGTGGTGGTGGTCCATTGGCTGCAACCCCGCACCATCTCAAAGGCCGATCGGAGCTTCCTGTTCACCATGACGGGCGCCGCGGCCCAGGCGGTCGAGCGAGCCCGCTTGACCGTGACCGAGTTCGCCAACCTGGAACGGGCCCAGCAGCTCCAACACCTCACCTCGGCCCTGGCCGCGGCGACGACACCGGGTGACGTGGCCGGCGCCGCCCTGGGGGCGGGGTTGCGGGCCCTGGGGGCGCACTCGGCGGTGTGCCGAGTCCCGCTGGACCGCGGCCACCGGTCCCTCACCTGCGTGGCCAGCAGCGGGCATCCCGTGGTGCTGGCCCACCGCGACGTGGGCGCACACGAGACGGTCTCGGGCGCGGCGTTCCTCTCGGGTCGCACCGTGACCGTGACCGTCGGCGCACGCGAGCACCTCGATCCCGACGTGTCGAACGAGGTGGACCCCGCAGCCACCACGGAGCTCAACCAACCCCTCACCATCGTGGCGGAACCGCTCACCGGGAACGTCGGGCCGCTCGGCGTGCTCGTGTTCGCCTTCGTGGCCCAACACGAGCCGAGCGATCCCGAGCTTCGTTTCCTGTCCACGCTGGCCGGCTTGACCGCCCAGGCGCTGGAGCGGGCGCAACTCTTCGAATTGGAGCGCCAGGCGTTGCGCGACGCCGAATCAGGGCGAGAGCGGCTCTCCCTTCTCTCCGACGTGACCAAGCTGTTGAGCTCCAGCCTCGACCCGACCACGGTCATCCACCGCACCATCAACCTGGTGGTGGGGCGTCTGGCCGACGCCTGTGTCGTAGAGGTGCCGGGTGACGCCGGGCTCCAGCGGCTCGACGTCGGGGGTGAGCTCGTCCTCGATGCCGAGACCTCCCTCCTCATCGGGGCCGACGACACGCCCTATGACAGCGATGCGCCGGCCGCCGTGGCCTACCGGACCGGCTCGCCCCAACTGGCCCCCCTGACCTCGCCACTGGTGACCGAGCTCGGCTTGGGCGCCTGCACCGCGCTGGCCGTGCCGATGACGGCCAACGGCGAGGTGATCGGCGTCATGACCTTCATCGACGGCACCGATCGGCACTTTCAACCCGATGACGTCCCGTTGGCGATCGAGGTGGCCAGCCGCACCGGAGTGGCGCTCTCCAACGCCACCCAGTACCAGCGCGAGCGGGTGGTGGCCGAGGTTCTCCAACACGCCGTGCTGCCTGAGTCGCTCCCCGGGGTCGACGGCATGCACTTCGACGCCGAATACCGGGCCGGAGCCGCCGGGACCTACGCCGGCGGCGACTGGTATGACCTCTTCCGGCTCGACGACGAGCGCGTCTTCTTCAGTGTCGGTGACGTCATGGGCAAGGGCGCCCCCGCCGCCGCCCTCATGGGACAGGTGCGCAGCGCCCTGCGGGCCTACGCCGTGACCGGTCAGTCCCCGTCCGAGGTGCTCTCCTCCCTCGACCACCTCTTCGACACGCTGGGCGAGGACCGGGTGGTCACGGTCGTGGTGGGCCTGCTCAACCCCAAGACCGGAGCGGTACGACTGACCAACGCCGGCCACCCACCCCCGCTGGTCGTGCGGGCCGACGGCACCACGTCGTTCTGTGCACCGCACAGCTCACTGCTGATCGCCGCCGGACTGGGCCAATCCGCCCGCCCGGCTCACGAGCTCGAGTTGGCCCCGGGCGATTCCCTGGTGATGTTCTCCGACGGCCTGGTGGAACGGCGGGGAGAAGCGATCACGGTCGGCATGGAGCGGCTGTCCGAGGTGGCAACGGAGGTAGCGAGAGGTGGCTGGCCCACCCGGCCGGCCGGCACCCTGGCCACGCTGCTCAGCCACGCCGAGAGCACCGATGACGTCGTCGTGCTGTTCCTGCGCTACCTCGGCGTCGCGGCCGAGGGTACGAACCGGACCGAATTGGGTACTGGACAGGGTGGGATGTCGACCTTGTACCTGGAGCCAGTGGTGGAGAGCACCACCCAAGCCCGCCATTGGGTCTCGGCTCGACTGGGTGATCTCCCGCTCGAGGTGGCCGAATGCGCGGCCCTCTTGACGTCGGAGCTGGTCACCAACGCCGTGCTGCACGCCGCCACCCCCCTGTCGGTGACCCTGCACGTGCTCTCCGGCCGGATCCGGGTCGACGTGGCCGACGGCAGCCCGGTCATCCCCGCGCTGAAGGAATACGGCCCGCACGCGGCCACGGGCCGGGGGCTCACCCTGTTCAACACGCTGGCGTCGAGCTGGGGCGTGCATCCGGTCCCCGGCGGGAAGATCGTCTGGTTCGAGTTGCCGGTCGATGTGCCGGTCGGGGTGGGCGAAGTGTCCGACGGCACGTTCCATTTCGATCTGATCGGCATGGCCCAGGCCGACCGACGCGAGCCGGACGGGACGTCGCCCCAGATGACGGTCGACCTGCTCGGCATCCCGGTCGATCTCCTGCAAAAAGCCAGCGAGGAATACGAGGGGTTGTTCCGGGAGCTGCGCCTCATGAAGGAGCGGGCCGACTCCGGCATCCCTTCGGCCGCCCAGCTGTCCGACCGCCTCTCGGTGCTGGTCTCGGATGTCGGCAGCCGTTTCAACGGCTTCGGGCCCGGGATGGACGAGAACTGGCAGGACGTGGTGGACCGCAAGGTGGCCACCTATGACTGGCATCTTTCCCTGCCCCAGGCGGCGGCCACCGCCTGCGAGTACTACAGCACCATGCTCGACGAGGCCGACGAGTTCAGCCGGTCAGCCCAACTGCTGACCCTGCCCGCCTCCGATACCAGCATCGCCGTCCGCCGCTGGTTCCTCACCGAGCTGGTCAGCCAGCTCCGTGGCCAGGCCCCCACACCGTGGGTCCGCAGCCGCCATCACGCCGACCTCATGCAGCGGGCCACGTGATCCCGGGCCGTCAGCGGGCCTCCCGGGCCGCCTTCTTGAAGACCTTGGCGTAGAACTCCAGCCCCTCGGGGGAGAGGCGGGCCGCCGGGCCGCTGGCGATGGAGACCCGCTCGGGGATGATGCCCCACACCGGTACCTTCAGCTCCTCCCACCAGGCGATGGTGGCGTCCAGGTCATTGGTTCCGAGCCGGGCCGAGCAGATGACCACGCCGGCCGGAATGTTGGACGGCGTCATCTCCAGGGTGGCGACCACCCGGTTCGGCTCGACCCCACCCGAACGGGTGGGGATGACCACGACGTCGGCCCGCGTCAGCGCCGCCCGCACGATGCGCTCTTCCCCCGGCGGGGTGTCGACCACCACCACGCCTTCGCTCCCGTCCATGGCCCGGATGACCGTCCGCTCCGAGGGGGCCTCGAACAGGTCGACCCCTTCGATCGGCCTGGTCTCGAACCACTCGGCCGTCGACCCCTGGCGATCGGCATCGACCAGACGCACCGGGGAGCGCCCCCGGCCGGCCGCGACGCCGGCCAGGTACACGGCGGTGGTCGTCTTGCCGGCTCCACCTTTGACGTTGCTCACCACAATGTTCATTGCGTCGGGACCTCCGCCCGTAGGGTATCGGCCGCGGTCGGCCTCGGCTCACGGCAGCAGCAGGCGACCCAGGCGCCGGCGGGTGATGGCGACGCCGACCACGGCCATGGCCGCCAGATAGAGCACGTGGAGGAGCAGGGCCCAGTAGAAGATGCCCAGGTCACATGATCGAACCAACACCACGCCCTGGTAGAGCGGCGTGCAACGGACCACCGCTTGCAGCCACCCCGGGTACACCGTGATCGGGTAGAAGGTGGCCGAGAACAAGAAGAGCGGGATGAACGTCAGCGAGACCATGTCGAAGTCCTGCCAGGTCCGCATGTACGTGGTGCCGGCCATGCCGGCCGACGCGAAGGCGAGGCTGATGAGGATGGCCGCCGGCCAGCACAAGATGGCCCACGGGGAGACCACGTACCCCAGCCCGGTCATGATGAGCAGGAAGGCGCCCGAGTACAGGGCGCCGCGCAGGACGCACCAGCCGAGTTCGCCCAGAGCGACGTCACCCACCCCGAGCGGGGTGGACAGCATGGCGTCGTAGGTCTTGGAGATCTTCAGCTTCATGAAGACCAGGAAGGTCGAATCGATCATCGCCCCGTTCATGGCCGACGACGCCAGCAGCCCGGGGGCCACGAAGGCCGTGTAGGCGATGTACCGGCCGTCCACCGGGATGGGGCCGACCAGGTGGCTGAGGCCCACGCCGATGGAGAGGAGGTAGAAGAACGGCTCGAAGAAGCCCGAGACCAGGAAGATCCAGGAGCGGCGGTAAACCAGCACGTTCCGCTCGAGCACGCGGGCCGCGTAGCGGCCCCCGAGGGCGGCGAACGGGGTGACCCGCAGCGGGAAACCGCCCCGCTTCGGGGTCTCGAGGGTGGTGCTCATGTGGTGCTCACGTGGTGCTCACACCACCAACCGCTTGGCGAAGGTGTGCCGCCCCACGGCGTAGCCCACGCCGACCCAGAGGCACAGGTAGGCGGCATGGCCCAGGTCGGGCCACGGGTGGACGGTCCCGAGGGTCAGGTCACGGCACAGGGACACGCCGTGGAAGAGCGGCGAGATGTAGGCCACCACCTGCAGCACCAGCGGCAGCTGCGAGATGGGGAAGAAGATCCCCGAGAACAGGAAGAGCGGGATGATCACGAAGCGGTAGAGCGTGGAGAACCCGCTGTCCTTGTCGAGCGTGGCGGCGAAGGCGGCCATCGGGGCGCCGAAGGCCATGCCGGTCAGCACCGCGACCGGCAGGGCCAGGACGGCCCAGAACGAGAAGATGGTCCCGAAGGCGGCCATCACGGCCAGGTAGATGGACACCACGATGGCGATGCGGGTGGCCACCCAGGCCAGATGGCCGATCAGCACGTCGTAGACACTGAGCGGCCCGGCCAACATGGCCAGGTAGGTCCGCATCCACTTGATGGCCCCGAGGACGGGGTACATCATGTCGTTGGTCCCGATCTGCATGGACGTACCGGCCAGCAGCCCCGGGGCGAGATAGGCGAGATAGCTGACGCCACCGACGCCGTGGGAGTGCTTGTCGATGAGCGAGCCCAGGGCGATGCCCATGGCGGCCAGGTAGAGGATCGGGATCAGAAAGCTGGTGGCGACGGAGCTCTTCCACGTCCGCTTGTACTGGTAGCCCCAGTAGCCGGCGGCGCGCAGCCACATGGGCGTGGCCATGCGGCGCGCCGGGACCACTTCTCCGTGCTCGAAGAGCGTGGCGGTCACGTCGGTGGTGCTCATGGTGGGGGTGCCGACCCCACTCAGTCGACGAGGGTACGGCCGGTCAACCGGAGGAAGACGTCCTCCAAGGTCGAGCGACGCACCAGAGTGCTCTGCGGGCTCAGGCCGCGACCGTGCACCTCGGCCAGGGCCGCGTCCCCGTCATCGGTGTAGAGCAGGATCCGGTCGGGCAGCACTTCGTGACGGTCGGCCAGGTCGGCCAGCTTCTCGGCCAGGGCCTCGTGTTGGCCCGGCTGGAAGCGCAGTTCGACCACCTCTCTGGTGGCGTGCTCCGCGATCAGCTGGCGGGGGCTGCCCTCGGCGGCGAACCGGCCCTTGTCCATCACGACCAGGCGGTCGCACAATTGCTCGGCCTCATCCATGTAGTGGGTGGTGATCACCAGGGTCACCCCCTGCAGCTTCAGCCGGTAGAGGCGGTCCCAGAGCAGGTGGCGGGCCTGGGGGTCCAGCCCGGTCGTGGGCTCGTCGAGGATGAGCAGGTCGGGGTCCGAGATGAGCGCCCGGGCGATGGTCAGGCGCCGCTTCATGCCCCCCGAGAGCGGGTCGACCCGGTCGTGGGCCCGGTCGGTCAGCTGGGCGAACTCGAGCAGCTGATCGGCCCGTTGGCGGATGAGCTTGCGGGGCATATCGAAGTAGCGGCCGTAGATCATGAGGTTGTCGAGGACGGTGAGGTCCAGGTCGAGGGAGTCTTCCTGGGGCACCAGCCCCATGCGGGCCCGGATGGCGGGGCCGTCGGTCACCGGGTCCTGGCCCAACACCCGGAGGGTGCCCCCGCTGATGGGCGAGATGCACGAGATCATGCGCATGGTCGACGTCTTGCCGGCCCCGTTGGGCCCCAGGAAGCCGAACGACTCGCCCCGGGCGATGGTGAAGTCCACCTTGTCGACGGCCACGAAGTCGCCGAAGCGTTTCTCCAACTGGTGAGCCTCGACCATGGGCGCCACGGCCGGGTCCCCGGCGTCTGGGCGCCCGGGCGCGGCAGACTCGCTGTCCCGGCCCCCATCGGGCGGCGGCACGTCAGTCGTCGGCGATGAGTATGACGTCATTGTCAGGCAACGATACCGTGCACCCCGAGAGCCCAAATTCGCCGGGTAAGCCGGGAACGGCAGAGGATCGACAGAGGAACGACAGAGGAGGCAGCGTCGACATGGCAGCGCACGCAGTTCGAAGGTTCCCCGAGGGGTTCACCTGGGGCACGGCCACGGCCGCCCACCAGATAGAGGGCGGCAACGCCAACAACGACTGGTGGGAGTTCGAGCATGCGCCCGACACGGTGTGCGCCGAGCCCTCCGGGGACGCGTGCGACTCGTGGGACCGGTGGCGCGAGGACGTCGAACTGGTGGCGTCCCTCGGCCTGGACAACTACCGCTTCTCGGTCGAATGGAGCCGCATCGAGCCGGCCGAGGGGGAGTTCTCCCGGGCCGCGCTGGCGCACTACCGGGAGCTGTGCGCCGCCCTGCGTGACCGGGGGATCGATCCGGTGGTCACCCTCCACCACTTCACCACCCCGCGGTGGCTGACCGACCAGGGTGGGTGGGAGAGCGGGGCAGCCGTCGAGCGCTTCGGTCGCTTCAGCGAGGTGGTGGCCGGCGCACTGGGCGACGTGATGTCCCGGGCCTGCACCATCAACGAGCCCAACGTGGTGGCGGTCATGGGTTGGATGGCCGGCATGTTCCCACCCGGCAAGACGGACAAGGACCAGTCACGGGCGGTGGCGCAGAACCTGATCGCCGGGCACCGGGTCGCGGTCGAGGCCGTCAGGGGCGCCGCGCCGGGTGTGCCGGTCGGCCTGACCCTGTCGATGACCGACTACCAGCTCCTCGAGGGCGGGGAGGCCAAGCTGGAGAGCAGGCGACACCACTCCGAGGACGTCTTCCTCGACGGCACGGGAGGCGACGATTTCCTGGGCGTGCAGGTGTACACCCGCAATCGCATCGGCCCCAACGGGTGGGCCGGGGCCGAGCCGGGTGTGCCCGTGCTCGACATGGGCTACGAGTTCTACCCGGCGTCGCTGGCCAACTGCCTGCGCCGGGCCTGGGACTACACCGGCGGGAGCCTGCCGCTGCTGGTCACCGAGAACGGAATCGGCACCACCGACGACGTCCAGCGCATCGACTACGTGCGCCAGGCGCTCGACGGGGTGCTCGATGTCATCGCCGAGGGGATCGACGTGCGGGGCTACACCTACTGGTCTCTGCTCGACAACTTCGAGTGGGCGCTGGGGTACCGCCCCCGCTTCGGTCTGGTGTCGGTGGATCGGGCCTCGTTCGCCCGCACGCCGAAACCGAGCGCGGCGTGGTTCTCGTCGGTGGCGGCGGCCAACGCCCTCGACGCCTAGGACCGGCTCAGACGGCGGCCGGCTCCGTGTTGGCCACCACGGCGTCGATGATCTGCTCCCACAGACCCTCGGGCAGGTCGTGCCCCATGCCCGGGATCAGGATCAGCTTGGAGCCCGGCACGGCCGCGGCCGTGGCCTGGCCGCCGCTCACCGTGACCAGCGGGTCGGCCTCCCCGTGAATGACCAGGAAGGGCACCTCCACTCGGCGCAATCCTTCGGTGCGATCGGGTGAGGCCAGGATGGCCGCTAACTGGCGGACCGTGCCCTCGGGGCAGAAGTTGCGGTCGTAGGCCGCCTCGGCCCGCCGCGTCATCATCTCGGCGTCGAAGGGGAAGCCCGGAGAGCTGATCACCTTGCTCCCTTCGACGCTGGCCGCCACGGCTTCGTCGCGGCTGGTGGCCGGCGGTCGCAGGAGCGCCGTCGCCGCCTCGGCCGTGGGCGCGCCCACGGCACGGTCGCCCGTGGTCGACATGATCGAACAGGCCGTGAGGACGCGTTCGGGATGGTTGATGACGAGCGCCTGGGTGATCATGCCCCCCATCGAGACGCCCATCACGTGGGCTGCGTCGATGCCCAGGTGGGCCAGCAGGGCCGACGCGTCGTCGGCCATGTCCTCGATCCGGTACGAGGCCGACGAGCCGTCACCGGTGAAGAGGGCGGCGAGGTCGGGCGTCCCGTCGAACTTGGTCGAGAGCCCGACGTCGCGGTTGTCGTAGCGGATGACGAAGAAGCCGCGGGCCGCCAGGGCCTCGACGAACGCCTGGGGCCAGGCGATCAGCTGGCCACCCAGGCCCATCACCATCAGGAGTGGGGGATCGGCGGGATCTCCGCTGCTCTCGAACTCGATGTCGATCCCATTGACGTGTGCGGTGGGCACGTGCGGCTCCCTTCGGGCGATGCCGATGCGTCGGCGATGTTCTCTTAGGCGATGTCTCTTAGGCGATGTTCTCTCAGGCGATTTCCTAGCAGGCCCGGAGTCGGTGCGCCCGCTCCCCCTCAGCTCGTGGTCGACGGCGCGGCCCGGGGCACCGCCTGGCGCCGGGCCACGGCGCGCCGGTGGCGGGGTCCGGGCTTGGCCCCGACCAGGAAGGTCTCGAACCCGGCCAGGCACACGATGTAGAGGGGGAACGCCACTACCGCGGTGGTCCAGTCCGTGACGGTCAGCAGGAGGATGGCCGCGTTCAGGAATGCACCGAGATACGCGGAGACGGATTCGGTCTCGGGATCCGTCCAACTCTTGACCAGGGTCGGAATTCCGGCCAGCAAGTCGGCCACGATGGCGGCCACGATGGCCACCACGCCACTCCGGGTCACCAGCCACCCCACCGTCCCGCCCACCGACAGCGCACCGCAGACATAGTCGAGGCGACCGATCTTCCACACCGCGGCCGGATTGTGGAAGGAGGCGATGAAGATCAGCAAGGGCATGAAGCCGATGGTGAAGGTGGTCAGCGTGCGCAGTCCGACGCCAGATTTGAACTCCACCGCGGCGGCCAGCAGCGGGGCCACCGCCCACAGCAGCCAGGTCACCCGGTTCGGCTGGGTGGTGCCCCGGAGGGTGTCGCGCAGGTACGCGGCGGCGCCGAGGACGCCGATGGCCGCCCCCACGTAGACGAACTGCTCGTTGATCACGGTGGGACAGTCTGCTGCCCCGGCGCCCGCCCCGTCGTACCCGGGGTGACGCCCCTTCCGCCGAGGCGCCCGCTAACTTCCCCTCCACGGGGCATCGCACGGCGGTGGGCTGGGAACCTGACCCCATCACGCAGCACGGAAGACGTGGAACATGCGACGCGGAGCAGCCACAGCGCACAGGCCCCATCAGATGAGGATCTCCCGGCGTGGGTGAGCTGCTCGTCATCGCCTTCCTCGGAGGCCTCATCACCGGCCTCTCTCCCTGCATCGTGCCCGTCCTGCCGGTGGTGGTCGCGGGCGGATCGGCCGGAACCAGCCGGGCCCGCCCCTACCTGATCATCGCCGGGTTGGTGGTCAGCTTCAGTCTGGCCGTGCTCGTCGGCAGCACCGTGCTCAGCGCGCTCGGCCTGCCCCAGAATTTCCTGATGTGGCTCGGGATCGGGCTGCTGCTCGCCTTGGCCGTTGGCCTCATGATCCCGAAGGTCGGTGAGTTGCTCGAGCGCCCCTTCAACCGACTCGGGTCGACGCGCTACGCCGACTCGGGCGGTGGGTTCGTCCTCGGACTCAGCCTGGGCCTGGTCTTCGTACCCTGCGCCGGTCCGGTCCTGGCCGCCATATCGGCCGCCGCCGGCAACCACCGGGTGGATGCCTCGACCTTCCTTGTCACGATCTTCTACGCCGCCGGTGCCACCCTGCCCCTGCTCGTCTTCGCCGTGCTGGCCCAGCGCGCCGCCACCGGATGGAAGAAAGTGCGTGAGCACCTCCCGGTCATCCGGCGGGTGGCCGGGGCCGTGCTGGCGGTCACCACCCTCGCCATCGCCTTCGGGGTGCTCGATCCGCTCCAACGAGCCGTGCCGGGCTACACCGCCGCGCTGGAAAACCGCATCGAGAGCAACACCGCCATCGCAAATCAGCTTCACGCCCTCAGCGGCGAGAAGGCCAACACGTTGGCCCAGAAGCAGGCGGCCGCGGCCAAGGAGGGAACGAGCTCGTTGCCCCGCCTGGCCAAGGCGCCGAATTTCACGGGCATCGTCACCTGGCTCAACACACCTGGCGACCAGCCGCTGTCGCTGGCCCAACTCAAGGGCAAGGTGGTGTTGATCGACTTCTGGACCTACTCGTGCATCAACTGCCAGCGCTCGCTGCCCCACGTCGAGAGCTGGTACAACGAGTACAAGAAGGACGGCCTGGTCGTCGTCGGCGTCCACACCCCGGAGTTCGCCTTCGAGCACGTCGTGTCCAACGTGCGCAGCGAGGCGGGCACGCTCGGGGTCGACTACCCGATCGCGGTGGACAACAACTACGGCACCTGGGACGCCTACTCCAACCAGTACTGGCCGGCCGAATACCTCATCGACCCCAGCGGGGAGGTACGCGCCTACGACTTCGGGGAGGGCGGCTACGGCACCATGGAGTCGAATATCCGCCAGTTGCTGACCGCCAACGGAGCGACCCATCTGCCCGCCCCGACCGATGTGGCCGACAGGACCCCGACCAACCAGATCACCCAGGAGACCTACCTCGGCTACTCCGAGTCGAGTCCGCAGTACTTCGTGGGGACGGCGTTCGACTACAACAAGCCCGTCGACTACCACGCTCCCTCGTCCATTCCGCTCAACGACCTCGCCTTCAGCGGGACGTGGACCGACCGTTCGCAACAAGCGACCGCCGGCGCCAATGCCGCGCTGTCCCTGCACTTCACCGCCGACGACGTCTATCTCGTCCTGGGTGGGAGCGGGTCGGTCGACGTCTCCTTTAACGGCCGTCACCTCTCCACCGTCAAGGTGAGCGGCATCCCCACGCTCTACACGCTGTTCTCCGGCCAGGCGCTGCAAACCGGGCAGTTGGGCTTGCAGGTCACCCCCGGCGTGCAGGCCTACGATTTCACCTTCGGCTGACCCGGCCGCCGTCCGGCGTCCTAGTTGATCTGGCGCTGGCGCCCGACCCAGTAGGGGTCCCGTAATTGGCGCTTGAGGATCTTGCCCGACGGGTTGCGGGGGAGGACATCGATGGTGTCCACCGAGGTCGGCGCCTTGTAGTGCGCCAGGTGCTGGCGACAGTGCGCCATCACGGCGGCGGCATCGATGACGCCGCCCGTGCCCGCGACCGGCACCACGATGGCCTTGACCGTCTCGCCCCAGTGCTCGTCGGGTACCCCGATCACCGCCGCGTCGGCCACGGAGGGGTGCGAGAGGAGCACGTTCTCCACCTCGGCCGGGTAGATGTTCTCGCCGCCGCTGACGATCATGTCCTTCATGCGGTCGTGGAGGTAGACGTAGCCCTCGGCGTCGAGGTACCCGGCGTCACCGGTACGGAGCCAGCCGCCGGCGACCACGGTGGCGGCCGTCTCCTCGTTCTTCCCCCAGTACCCGGCCATGTTGTACGGCCCACGGGTCCAGACCTCGCCGACCTGGCCCAGGTCGGCGTCACCCAGGGAATCGGGATCGACGATGCGGATCTCCACCCCCGGATGGGGCCGCCCGGCCGAACGCAGCAGGTGCTGGCGCGGTCCCCCCGGATCGTGGTCCTCGGCCCGCAGGGCCGTGATGGCGCCGGTGGTCTCGGTCATGCCGTAGACCTGGTTGAATCCGCAGCCGAAGGCGGCCATGCAGCGGATCAGCACGTCCTCGGAGATCGGCGACGCCCCGTAGAAGATGTGGCGCAGACTGGTCAGGTCGGTTGACGTCAGGGTCGGGGTGGCCAGGAGCGCCATCAACACGGCCGGCACGACGAACATCTCGGTGATGCGCTCGGTGGCAATGAGCTCGAGCAACCGCGCCGGATCCACGTCACGCAGGATCACCGACCGACCACCCCGTGACATGCCGCACAGCGCCCATCCGGAACCGCCGATGTGGAAGAGCGGCATGGCAACCAGGCTGACGGTGTCGGCGGTGATGCCGAAGGTGCGCCCGGCTTCGGACACCGCCGTCGCGAGGTTGGCGTTGGTCAGCATGACCCCCTTGGGGAGTCCCGTGGTCCCCGAGGTGTAGAGCTGCATGCTGACCTCCCGCGGTCCTCCCACATGGCCGGGATCCGTCTCGGGGCACCCGTCGAGCCACTGGTCATAGGAGATGGCCCGGGGGTCGGGACACGGTCCGGTCGCGCCGGGCCCGTCCAGCACGACGATGCGGAGCACGGCAGGCAGGGCACTCGCCATCTGCGCCAACGCCGGCAGGTAATCGGCGTGGACCACCAGGATGGACGCGGCCGCGTCATCGATGATGGCCGCCATTTCGCCGGGCGCCAGGCGCCAGTTCACCGCCACGTTGACGGCACCGAGCAACGCCCCGCCGAAGAGCACGTCGAAATAGGGCAGGCCGTTCCGGTCGAGCAGGGCCACCCGGTCACCCGCCACCAGCCCGTCGCGCCGGCACGCCTGGGCTACCCGGCAGGCCCACCGGTACTCCTCCGACCACGTGCGCCGGACCTCGCCCGCCACCAACATCTCGTGGTCCGACCGGGACCGGGCCAGCCGCCGCATCAGGCCGGCAACCGTGAATCCGTCCGGTGGAACCACGTCAGCTGGGGTCGAGGTCATGAGCCACTTTCTCGCGTCGGGGAAGCCGGAGTGGCCCCGTTCTCGGACCTGGACCCTACGGGCGGCGGCGTGCCCGGTGCATGACGGCCCGACCATCCGGTCTCACGCCGTCAAAAGAGACCCCATAATAGCTCTTCATTTCCAGAATAAACAGGGCCATTCGACGGGATCAATAGAGGTAAATAGGCTCCATCCGAGACGGTTTTGTGAACAACATCACAATGTCTGTCCTTATAAGTCCAGGTCAACGTCCTATGGGACGGGGCGAACCGGGCTATCGACACCGTCCTGCTACATTGGTCTCCGCAAAGACTGATCGGCCTTTCTGCAACATGCTGCGGCGTGCAATTCAGCTGAATGCAGAAGGTGGTGCCGGTCGGACACACCACGAACCAGTCGGGGTTTCGGCGCGCCTGTCGCTCGGGCGAGCCGGCTGAC
>DASZJQ010000227.1:0-4200 GCA_035947875.1 Acidimicrobiales bacterium | reverse complement strand
TTCCCGGTGGCCTGGTCATCCCCCAGTTCGTCATCGACCATGTGCGCGCCGTGGCCGAGTCACCCGACCCGGTGAGCTCCCGTCGCGCCTTGCGGGGGCTGGAGTCGCTCGAGGCGCTGCGGGAGTTGGGTGTACCTGTGCATGTGGCGCGCGACGAGGTGCCTGAAGTCGATGATCCGACCATCAAGCTCCTGACGGTGGCCCGTCGGGTTGGACTGAGGATCGGCACCTGCTCGAGCAATGTCGTGGATGAAGCGGTGCGATGGGAACTGGCAGTTGTCGACCTGCGCGAAGTGGCCAACGCCCTGACCCGTGACCGTCTGCCCGGTGAGCGACTCTCGGTCGAGCTGATCAGAGAGGGACGCCAGCCCCGTCAGGCCGTCGGCTACCTGCCCGACGGCGACATGGTCGTGGTCAACGATGCAACCCACCTGGTCGATCGGGGGACGGTGGGCGTCACCGTGCTCTCGACCCGCCCGACCAGCCAGGGGGTCATGGTCTTCGCCAAGCTGACCCCCCAAAACGGGGAGTCGGACGAAGAGCGCGGTGGCCTCTCGTCAGCGGAGCAACCGCTCGCCGGGTAGCCGGGTCGGCGCGGCGCGACCGCTTCCGGCCGGTCGGGGCCGCCTACGCATCCTTGACGGCGGCGACCAGCTTGGCCAGCGTGTCCTTGGCATCCCCGAACAGAAGGGTCGTCTTCTCGTCGAACAGCAGGTCGTTGTCGATGCCGGCGAATCCCGGCCGCATCGATCGCTTGAGGAAGACGATGTTCTCCGCTTCGTCGGCGTTGATGATCGGCATGCCGTAGATGGGGCTTCCGGGCGTGTTCTTGGCGGCCGGGTTGACCGTGTCATTGGCCCCGATCACGAGCGCCACATCGGCGGTGGACATCTCGGGATTGGCCTCGTCCATCTCCTTCAGTTCGTCATAGGGGACGTTCGCTTCGGCCAGCAGCACGTTCATGTGGCCGGGCATGCGTCCAGCCACCGGGTGGATGGCGTAGAAGACCTCGACCCCCCGTTCCATCAACAGGTCGGCGAGCTCGCGTGCAGTGTGTTGGGCCTGGGCCACTGCCAATCCGTAGCCGGGGATGATGACCACCTTGCGGGCATAGGCCAGTAGGACGCCGATGTCCTCAGGGGTGCCGGCCTTGACCGGTCGCGACTCCGCCGAACCGTCGGCGCCACCGGCCGCGGTCACCACCGAGCCGAACGCGCTGAACAGCACATTGGCCAACGAGCGGCCCATGGCCTTGCTCATCATCCGGGTCAACAGGATCCCCGAGGCGCCAACCAGGGTTCCGGCGATGATGAGCAGGTTGTTGTTGAGGGTGAACCCCGATGCCGCCACGGCCAGGCCGGTGAAGGAGTTGAGCAGAGAGATCAGCACCGGAACGTCGGCGCCCCCGATGGGAAGTACGAAGATGACCCCGAGGACCAGCGACAGCACCGCCGTCGCCACCAGCAACGGCACATTCCCCGTGACCAGTGTCCCGACGGCCAAGGCCACGATGGCCACGCCCACGACGGCGTTGATGGCCTGCTGGGCCGGGTAGGTGATGGGCCGGCCCGTCATCAGCTCCTGGAGCTTGGCGAAGGCAATGGCACTCCCGGAGAACGAGACAGAGCCGACCAGCACCCCGAACAGCACTTCGGCGATGCGGTAGACCGCCGGCTTGCCCGGCGCTTCGAGCAGGAACACCACGATCGAGATCAACGCGGCCGCGCCGCCACCGACCCCGTTGAAGATGGCCACCATTTGGGGCATGGCGGTCATCTTCACCATGCGGGCCGCCGGCACCGCAATGGCCGCGCCGATGACCATGGCCACCAGGGTGAGCACCAGGTTCAGCGTGTGGGCCCGCACCTCCGGATAGGCGAAGGTGAAGCCGATGGCCAGCGCAGCCGCCGCCGCTCCGAGGAGATTCCCGTTCCGGGCGTGCTTGGGCGAGCTGAGGCCCTTGAGCGCCAGGATGAACCCGACGGCGGCGAGCAGGTAGACCAGGTCGATCCAGGTGTTGAGAGTCACTTGGGACCACCGGTGGCGTCATCGCCGCTCGTGTCAGTTGCCTTCGTGGGCCGATCGGCGGGCTTGGGCTTGAACATCTCCAGCATGCGATCGGTCACCACGAACCCGCCCACGATGTTGAGCGTGGCCAGGAGGACGGCGAGAAAGGCCAGGGTGACCTGCATGGCCCCGTTGGCGCTTCCCATGACCAAGATGGCCCCGACCAGGACGATGCCGTGGATCGCATTGCTCCCGGACATGAGCGGCGTGTGCAGGATGCTCGGGACCCGGCCGATGACCTCGTTGCCGACGAATGCAGCCAGCACGAAGATGGTGAGGAATTCGAGAATTCCGGTGCTCATGACGGGGTCTCCTTCGATGGGCTCTGCGCATCCCCGGCGGGGCCAGCGGCCGTCGCCTCCGCGGGGGGAGCGGCCGGTGGTCCGGGGGACTCCGGAGGGGCCAGGCCCAAGGCCTCGGCCGTCGGGCCGTGCATCACCTCGCCGTTTCGCACCACGCAGGTTCCGGCCACGATCTCATCGTCGAAGTCCGGCGCCAGCTCGCCGTCCTTGACCAGCAGGCCCAGCAGGTTGGCGATGTTGCGGGCGTACAGGAAGCTGGCATGGGTCGGCATCGACGCCGGTGGGTTGGTGAGCCCGACAACGGTGACCCCGTTGAAGAGGACGTCCTCGCCCGGCACCGAAAGCTCGCAGTTGCCGCCCGAATCGGCGGCCATGTCGATTATCACCGCACCCTCGGACATCCCCTCCACCATTCCCGTCGTCACCAGCACCGGCGCCCGGCGACCGGGAATCTGGGCCGTGGTGATGACCACGTCCGATGCGGCCACTTCTGTCGCCAGCAGCTCCTGCTGCCTGGCCAGGTACTCCGGAGACTGCTCCTTGGCGTAGCCGCCGGCGCCGTCCTGGGTCTCGAGGTCGAGCTCGACGAATTTGGCCCCGAGGCTCTGCACCTCTTCTTTGGCCGCGGCCCGCACGTCGTAGGCGCGCACGACCGCCCCCAACCGCCGAGCCGTGGCGATGGCCTGCAGGCCGGCAACGCCTGCCCCCATCACCAGCACCTTGGCCGGCGGCACCGTGCCCGCCGCGGTCATGAACATGGGGAAGAACTTCGCCAGGTGCTCCGCCGCCGACAACCCCGCCCGATATCCGGCCACGGTGGCCTGCGACGACAGGGCATCCATCGACTGGGCCCGACTGATGCGCGGCAGGAGATCGAGGCTGTAGACGGTCGCTCCCTTGGCGGCCAGCGCCCTCACCGTTTCGGCCGCCGCCACCGGCTGCAAGAAGCTGATCAGGGACACGCCGTCGGGAAGGTCGGCCACCTCGTCGACCGCCGGGGGTTGGACCAGCGCGACGATCGATGCGCCCTCGAGGGCAGATCCGGCGTCGGGCACCACCGTGGCGCCGGCCTCCCGGTACTGCTCGTCGGAGAATCGAGCCGCGGACCCCGCCCCGGACTCAACGACGATCTCGATACCCGCCCTGACCAGCTTGGAAGCTACTTCCGGGACGATCGCCACACGGGTCTCCCCGGGGCGCGACTCTTTGATGACCGCGAGTTTCACGGCCTGAGGTATACAGGCAATTCGGTGGCCTCGACCACTCCCGGCCGCCGCCCATCGGCCCCTCGAGCCCAATAACCGATGGGCAGGGGGTTATCGCAGGGTGGAGATCAGCCCCTCCAGCCAGTGTGTGCCGCGTCCGAGTGCAGGCCCACCGAGGCGGGACTCGGCCTTGCCGAGGCGTCCCGGCACCTCATGGCGGACCCGATTGCGCCTGCCCGGTCGGTGCCTCCAGACCCAGCCGGCCGAGGCGTCAGTGCCGGCGTTTCCGTCGAGGCGGCGGCTCGTCCGCGGGGTCATCTGACGGCACCTCGCTCTGGGCCGGCTCGTCGATGTCGACGTCGACCACCTCGGTGGCCTCGGCCGGCGGCTCGGCCGCTGCGTCGGCCGTCGAGTCGCCTGACTCGTCACCGGGCCGCACCAGGGTCCGGCTCTGGGTGCGGGAGAATTGCGGGACTTCGGGGCCCGCGGCCATGGCGGCGGCGTCTCCACTCGACAACGGTCGGGAGAAGAAGAACCCTTGGGCGGCGTCGGCATTGAACGAGCGGACGATCTCCACCTGGGCCTCGGTCTCCACCCACTCGACGATGGCGGTCATCCCGAGTGAA